>JADGQO010000115.1 GCA_017881725.1 Fibrobacteria bacterium | reverse complement strand
ATCGCAGTAGGCGGCGACGGCACCATTGGGTTCGTGCTGAATCGACTTCGCCTGAGACGTTCCAACGAGGCGGAAATCGGACTTATTCCCCTGGGTACGGGAAACGATTTGGGGCGCGCGCTCGGGATCTACCGCATCTACAATGAGCGCGGATTGATCGCATGCGTCAAGCGACTGCTCAAGGCCCAGGGCGTCCGGTTCGATTTGTGGGACATCAACGGCAGCCAAACCATGGCGTCGTACGTCAGCGTGGGAATGGATGCGGCGGTGTTGCATGATTTCGACGTAGCGCGCAAGACGAGAAAAATTCCGACCGGGGCGCTTTTCAACAAACTTTTTTACGTGCGGGCATTCTCGCTGCGTTCCCGTTATCGGATGAGCGGCGGACGTTTGCTCACGTTAAGATCGCCTCAGGGCGAGCGGACAATCAGCTTGGACGGCTCGGTCTGCTGCCTGATTGGAAACATCAATTCCTATGCGGCCGGAGCGCGGCCCTTTCCCAGGGCCCGCTTCGACGATCACGCACTGGAGGTCATGGTATTCGATAAACTTTGGAAATTCGCCCTCATGGTGGCGTGCTCGCGGGTTTTCCCACGCTTCGCCAGCGCGATGAAATCCAAAGTCAAAACTTACTCAGCCACATCGGTTACCCTGTCCGGATGCCGGGGCGAATATTGCCAGGTGGACGGCGAGGACGTAACGGAAATCCTCGCCCAAAAAAAACAGTTCGTGATTGAGTCCGCGCGGCAGGTCAGTCTGCTGGATTTGCGCAGCTCTTTCTTCAGCTTGTTTTGAGCAAACGAAGCAACGTTTCCACGTCGTCAGTAACCAAACCCGCGACGCCCATGGAAATGGCCCGGCGAAAAATTTCCTCTCCGTCGATGTCCCAAATCCAAATTCTCCGCAGCGATTCCGAGGCGTAACCGTCCCGTGATGGACCGGAGTCCGGGTTCATCGGTGAATCCAGGTTTGGATCTTGGGGCGAGGGGTTCTGCGGGAACGCCTTAAGAAAAACATCCCAGGAAATCGATTCCAAATCCAACCCGGCGTGTGCGAACCCTAATCCTGTGGCTCCTTGGCGAAAACGATCGAAATCCTCGAAGATGCCACCCAGTTTGGGAAAGAGCCCGTGCTTGCAGATGAACGCCAGAATACCCAAGTGGAAACTGGCTAAAAAGGTTTCCGGATGGGTGGTCCCCGCCTTGACCCGATCCGCGCAAGCCGCCGCGAGACGCACGCAATATTCCGCGTCGGCGTTTTTTTCGTCAGGCACCTTCAACTCCAGATAAAAGGGCTTCGATCCAAACTCCGAAAGAAATTCATCCAAACTGGGGATACGGTAGTCTGATAAAACCCGCACCGAATTTCCGCCCTTTCCGGACCTTCCGGCCTTATCGGACCTTCCGACCTTTCCCGTCGACAATCGAAGTTCCCGCAGCTCGCACCAATCCAGATCGAAAACCCGATCCAGACGTCCCGCCAGCCTCCGGCAATCATCGTCATGGAAAATCACGGGAATTCCATCCCGGGACAATTGCACGTCGAATTCCACCATGTCACAGCCGCTTGCGTAAGCGGCCCGAAAGGCCGGCAGGGTGTTTTCCACATGGATATCATGCCGACCGCGATGGGCAACGACCCTAGGTACCTTATGTGTTACGGTAGACTTCAATGCATCATCCGGCGGCACGGTGGAGATTTCCTTTTAGAAAGGCGGCGTAATCGGCTTCGGCGCCCAGAGCGGCCAGCGATGTGCGACCTCCGGGCCGGATACGGTCAAGGCATTGCCTAACTTGGTCCAGGGCCTGGAGTCCCGCGCCTCGGGTAAAATACAAGTCGGTCCGGCGCCGGAAGAAATCCACCGGCGTTTTGGCCCACTCTCGTTCCGCACTGAACAAAACCTCCCCGCGCAACAAGGGCTCGGGACCGGACAAGAGTTCGTCGCGCCCGGATTCGGCCCCGATGTAGGCGGCCAAGTCCAGGGCGCGCTTCCCGTAACGTAACAGCCAGGTTACCGCAATCCTGTCGTTCGCGAAAGGGTAGGCCAGCACCTTGTCCAGGATGGCCGTCCGTTCATTCGGGTCGGCCCAGGCGCCGGGCAAAGGCCGCGGCTTAATGTCCCTGACGTCGGCGTTTTTTCCCAGGATGAAACGCAGGAACGCGTCGGCAAAACTCCGATGGGTTGTGTACTTTCCACCCACGGCCGAGAACACATTCTCTTCCATCCGATGGAATTCTTGCTCCCGGCTCAAGGTGACCGTACTGCCCTTGCCCGTCCGGGCCAGGGGACGAATGCCCGTCATGGTGCAAACCACGTCCAATTTCTGTCCGGGAAAATAAGTTTCCGTCAGCGCGAGCAACTCCGCGATCTCCTGCGCTTGCGGCTGGGCCGGCTCGGGCGGTCGATCGCCCACTTCCGTTTCCGTGGTTCCGATTAGATGCCGCCCCTTCCAAGGCACCACGAAAAAGTAGCGCTTGCTTCGCGGCACCGGCAGAATGAAACAGGAGTGGGAGGGAAGTCCGTCCGCGATGAGATGGATTCCCTGGCTTAACCGCGCTTGCGGAGGCCGACCCGGATAGGCTTTCGACAAGACGGCATCGGTCCAAGGGCCGAGCGTAAAGGCGACGCTCCGGCCTACGTGCACCTGCTCCCGGCCAGTAAAACGATCCAACACCGTAACCTCCACGCTACCCTTCCCGTCCTGCGCCAAGGATTGGAACGATGTATAGTTATGGATTCGAGCGCCCAAGGCCTGGGCGTCGATCAGGTTTTCCATGATCAACCTGGCATCATCCATCACGCAATCGGAATACTCATAGGCTCCACAGGCTTCATCCGGCCGAAAATACGGCTCCATTTCCCGGAGACGCTCGGGCGTTACCCATTGATGGCCCGCGATGCGGTGATTTCCGGCCAGAAAATCATACAGAGTCAGTCCTGCCTTGATCCCCACGCGCGGATGCCGACCTAAAACGGTGTGGGGAAACAGGAAGCGGCGCGCTTCTACCAGATGCGGTGCGGTAGCCAGCAATTCCGCGCGTTCGCGTACCGCGTCGCGCACCAGCCCGAAATCAAAGGTTTCCAAATACCTGAGACCGCCATGCAGGAGTTTCGAGGTATTCGTACTTGCGCCTTGGCCGAAATCCCCCGCTTCGAACAACGCGGCGCGCAACCCTTGGAACGATGCCAGGCGGGCCAGGGCCGCGCCATTGACGCCGCCACCGATGATGATTAGGTCGTGCTCGAAGATTGCGGACAACCCTTATTTTCCTATGTTTACTGTCTAATTTATCAATTAAAGAAATGCGAATGCCACCTTTTCCCAAGGCCAAATTTCCCATGACCATGATCCACCGCCTTTGCATATCCCTAGTCTCCGCCATTTGGGTAGCCGGAGCTCAACCCATGAAACCGCCGGAAGAAGCCCCACCGGGCATTCCCGGCCTGGGAATGCAGCCCGAACGCCCCACCCCCGCCATGCATCAGCGCCCGGCCACATCGTCCCTCACATCCTCGATTAAACCCGGCGCCGTTGTCATCACCGTGGGCGCCACCAAGATTCGCAAACGGCAAGTCGACACCTTGGTGGATTTGATGGTCCGGGCGAGACAGGCGCAGGGAGGCGTGGATCCGCGCGAAATGCCGATGCTGGAGCGTATGGTGGCCACTAATTTGATAGGCCAGGAACTGCTGGATATGGAAGGTAAACGGCTCAATATGGTCGTCTCCGATCGGGAACTCGATTCCTTGACCAAGGCGTTCAAAACCAATTTCCCCAACGAGGAAGCGTTTACGCGCGCCTTGGCCCAAGCCGGCGATACCGAGAAAGGCTTACGCGAAAAAATGGTCCGGCAAATCAAGTCGGACAAACTGCTCAACTCGCAGATTAGCCCGGTCACCAAACCCAGTCCCAAGGACGTCCAGGACTTTTACACGGGGAACAAGGCATCCTTCCCGATCAACGATTCTTTGCGTGCGTGTCAAATCGTTTTTCTGGTGGACAAAAACGCATCGCCCGCGGAGTCCGACAAGAAAAGATCCAATATGGAAAGGTTGCGGGCGGAATTGGCCAAGGATTCGGCCGACGTGGACATGTTGTTGACCCGGTTCGTACTGGCCGCGCGGCAATTTTCCGATGGACCCGAAAAGAAAGACGGCGGCGATTTGGGCCGGTTTCTGCCCAGCGACTTCTTCCCCGAATTCAAGAAACAGGTGGCGGGACTTAAGGTTGGACAAATGTCGCAGATATTCCGCTCCCCGATGGGCTGGCATATCGTCCTTCTGACCGAGCGTTACGACGGCAAGTTCGAAAGCTACCGGTTGCAAATCTCGCGCATGCTCGTGGCGGAAAAGTCCGCGAAAGCCGGAAAAAACCTCCGGAAATACTTGCAAGGCCTCGCGACGAAGTATCACGTCAGTTACGTGGAAAAAGCCTATCGCGATACCACCGCAGCCGGAGTCTATAGCCTCTGAACGGCTCACCCTTGCTGGCCCAAGACCAGTTAATCGGCACGCGGTTCGAAAAATGCGTGGTCGAAAGGCTGATAGGACGCGGCGGTTATGGTTTGACCTTCCTGGCCTTCGACGAAGAGCTTCAGGAGCATCGCGTCGTCAAGGTTTCGCAAAACTTCTCCATGGACGAGGCGCAGAAGCGCCGGCACCTCAAGTCCTTTCTTGAAGAAGGACTCATCCTTAGCCGCCTGAAGCACCCGCAAATCGTCACTTTGCGCGGACAGGGCGACAAGCACGGCCACCGGTACATGATTCTGGATTATATCCAGGGATTCAGCCTGCGCCAGGTCTTGGATATCGTTGCCTTCCGCAGGGAGGAACTGGGTTGCGCCTGGACCGATTTGATGGATCCGGCCACAGCGTCGGCCCTGGTATTGTCCTCGCTCTACCCGCTCGAGTACGCCCATCGCGCCAACGTCCATCTGCCCGATCGGGAAATCTTCGGAGTCGCGCATCGCGACATCGCACCCGGGAATCTGATCCTCGGGGTAAAGGGCAATGAAAAGGGACGCCTGATCCTGATCGATTTCGGCACCGCCAAAACGGAGTTGACCGAGAATATCACGGTGGACCAAAACCTGGTTGGAACCGTTCCCTACATGGGCAAAGCCCGGTTGCAAAAGGCCAACTCACCGGAACAGATGGCTCAATACAAAGACTTCTGGAAAGAATTTCGGGAGACCCAGCACGATATCCATGCCCTGGGCGTCCTCTACTACCAGCTGTTAACCGGCAGGTTACCCTTTCCTGGAGAAACCACCCCCCAAATCATCGTCAAAATCTTGGATCCAGAATGTTATTCCCAATGCCAATTGGAAATCGCCTCGGCCCATCCCCAGGCCGCCGCCGTGCTGAGGAAATGCCTGGTCTACCATGATTTCTCCATGCCGCTTTCGCAGCAGCCCTACCAATATCCCGACGCCGCCGCCATGCTTCCGGATTTCGTCGCCATGTTCGACGCCGTGGCTGGAGGCCGCTCCGTAAACGAATTACTGGTCGCCTTGGGTAAAAATCTAGCGCGCCCGGAAAGCTGGGAGCCGGGCCCCGCGCGCGAATCCGCGGGACGGCCGCCGAGCACGGACGCCAACAGCGTCAAGATTCTCCATCCCGCTTCAATCCTCCCCTATCGCACCGAATCGGTTTTGCCACGCGTTTTATTTTACGCCATCGTCGTGATTGCGGGAATCGCCTTAGCCCTTTGGGCTTACACCACGTTGCGCCCAGGGGGTAAAACCACGGGCGCGGCTGTCGCCCGTACCCCGGGCATGCCTTCAAAAACCGTCTCCGGATTGGAAAACACGCCCGCCTTGGAAAGGCTGGACGGCATACCAGAGCCGGATCCCGCTAAGGCTTCAAGCCCATCCAAGGCGGGCTCCAAGACCAAGGTAACTTCCGCGCTACCTCGGAACACTGCGGCGCCAGCAAAACCAGCGAAGCTTCCCGCATCAAACCGGAAAGCGAAGGAAACGTCCCTGGGCACTCGCCGTCATGAAGTCGCAAGCGAAGCATCGGACACCAAGGCAATCCTTCCGGCCGCAACACCGCAACCGCCGGCCTCGCAAATTCAAGCGCCGTCGAATCAGCCCGCCGAACTGAATAAGGAAGAGTTTGTCCAATTGCAAACCCTGGTTCGCGAGGAGGACGCATCGGCCCTGGAAAAGATTTCGGATTTGCTTAAACGGTCACCGGAATCACCGGATCTGCGCTTTCTCAAGTGCCAATTGGTGCTTCGGGGAAATCCAGCATCCACGGAAACTCGCAACGATTTGGCCTCCTTAGCGTCCTCCCGACCGGCATTCATGCATCCCACCTTATTCCACGAAGGGGTCCTCTATTCGCTCTGGAAGGTGGATGAAAACCTTTATGAAGCCCAAAAAACCCCAGCAAATCGCATCAACTTGCTGAAATCATCCAACACCTATCTTTCCGAATTCCAGGCCAACCCGGCCTACGATGCTAAGGTCCGGGCGATTCAAAGCCGGATGCCACTTTGATTTCCATACCATCCCCTGGATCCCTTTGAAATTTCTCCGGGATTTGGTAAATTAAACGCCCAGTTTTCAGAGTCCGCGCGCTGCGTGCTCATATAAAGGACGTCCATGTACTCAGTCATTGAATGCGGTGGGTTTCAGCATAAAATCACCGTGGGAGAAACTCTTAAAGTCCCGAAGCTCGATGCTAAGGTCGGGGATGTCCTGACCGTTTCCAGCGTGCTCTTGTTTTCCAACGGCGACACCGTGAAAATCGGAAAGCCCACCGTATCCGGCGCTTCCGTCAAAATGGAAATCCTGGATCAAGGCAAGGACGACAAAGTCATCAGCTTCAAGCGCAAGGCCCGCAAGCGCTACCGTAAGACCATCGGACATCGCCAGGATTACACCGAAGTGCTGGTGACCGAGATCGCCTGCGACAGCGATAAGTCCAGCGTGGACGACAACGCGAAAATTCGCGCACGCGCCCGCATCAAGGCTTTGAATGCCGCAAAAGTTCAAAATGTTCCGCTCACCAAGGCGCAGAAAATCGCCGCCGCCGCCCAGGGAGGCAACTAAACATGGCACATAAAAAAGGCTTAGGCTCGACGCGCAATGGCCGCGACTCCAATCCGAAATACCGCGGCGTCAAAAAGTTCGGCGGGGAAAAAGTCATCCCGGGTAATATTATCCTGCGTCAGAAGGGTACCCGTTGGCATCCCGGCTTGAACGTCGGTATCGGTCGCGACTATACCATCTACTCCTTAATCGAAGGCGTAGTGAAGTTTGAACGCCTCGGCAAAGAGCGTCAAAAGGTCAGCGTGTACCCCGCATTGGAATCGGTACCGGCTTAATAATCGGTTCACGCCGGCGGTATGGCATAACGGCCTCGAGCCCGGATTATCCGAGTATTTTTGACACAAAAGGCTCCCCGTTTGGGAGCCTTTTTCTTGCGTGCTTTGGAGACCGCCCGCGAATTCAACTTCGTCTTTACCGGATACCTTTGTATACTAAAGTCCTCATGGTTTCGCAAAAGACGCCTTATTTCCTTGTCCTTCTAATCGTCTTTTTGTGGGGATGCACCACAAACAATAATCCGGCGAATTTCAGCTATCTGCGTAGCCCGCAATTATTCATCGCGGATACAGCCATTGCTGATCATCTCTTTTGCTTAGAAAAACAAGCCGTCTTCAATGACGATTCCGCGTCTTGCCACAAGGCAAAAAAATACCGCCTTTACTGGGAGCGCCCAGAAGACACGGTGGGGTTCCTTGGGTACCGCATTTTTGTGGATACAGCCTCACCAGGCGCCCCCCAGCTGAGGTGGAATAAGCTTCAGGGGCACGCCGAACTCGCAAGCATTATCGTAACCAGTCGAAGTGAGAAGGATAGTCTGATTTTCGTGATTGGTACTCCCAAAGCGATGCCCGACACCTTGAACGCCGGAAATACCCGAATATTCCAACTGGATACCCTGAATCGGGTAGATCCCGCCACGGGGAACATTTACTTCGCCCTGGTGCCGGTTTACTCCGGGGACGGCACTCCGGGACAACCGAATATCGAATCCTTTATTACGACCGACAAGTTTCCGCCCAATCCGTTTTTAATGACGTTCGAGCCCAAGGCAAAGGAAGTCGACCTGAAATGGCCGAGACCGAACGATCCCACCAGCTTTTTCAATAAAGCCTTGGACACCGGGGTCATCAAGGAATACCGCCTTAAGGTGACCTTGGCGGGCCGACTGACTCCCGATCGAAACCTGGCTTTTAATCCTGTGATTGAATATTGGATTGGAGGAGAGAAATACACAGCGGAAATTGTCGACTCACTTCTCGATAAAAAAGACACGTATGGCTGGATGTATATTCTCCCGGATGGAAACCGAGCCAAGAAAACAGCTACCGGGCCGGCAGACAGCTTAGTGGCCCATGTCGTGAATTTAACCCCGCAGGACAAATTGAATTTCAGACTCTTCGCCGTGGACAGCGCCGGGAACAGCAACGAAGTCGCCATGCAAATCATCGAAGTGCAACTGACGGATACGACGCAACCATCTCCGCCGAAACTAAGCGTTGATTCAACCCTGATCGGAAGGAATAGTGTTGTTATCGCCTGGACGGCCTCGCGGGATACCGTCGCCGATGGCAACGGCAAACTCATTGAGGGCGAGTCGCCCAACCTGAATATCCGCGAGTATGCGATTACCCGGATTTTGCAACGCGCAGCGGGAGAAAAAGGATCCGCACTGGATCGGTTCGATACGGTGATCACATTGGATTCAATCAAGCGGAAACAAACGGCGTTCCTGGATACCATGAAATATCTCCCGCCCGGGCGACAATTTTTCCTGCGCATAAAAGCCGTCGACTCTTCCGGATTCGCGTCGCGCGCGGATTCCTTGATCGTGGAGACCCAATCGATTCAATTCGCGGCTGAAGACTCCGGACTCCAATGTCCCAACGGCTTTCTGCCGATTACTCGCGGCCATTTTATTCTTGGCGACAGTTCCGCATCGGCGCAAACGGACGAAAAGCCATGGGTCACAGTTAAGAACGCCCCGTATTGCATCGAACCTTACGAACACCGGGACAGCAGCGGAAGGTTCGTAAACAGCGTCAGTTGGATCCAGGCCGATTCGATTTGCCGGGGCATGCCCATAGACACTTCCTACCACCCCCAGCTTTGCTCGGAGGTTGAATGGGAGCGCGCCTGCGAAGGGCCGGATATCGGCGCGGACTCCGCCCTAGTCCATGGAATCCAATCCGAGCGTCATGATCCAACCGTGCTCCAAAATAGCTGCAATCAGGGCACGAACGACTCGATGATGGCCAAGTCCTTCGACCTCCGCAACGGAATTTGCCTAACCAAAGAAGGCGTATTCGACATGGCTGGAAACTATTCGGAATGGGTTCGCGACCCCTATTCCGATCATGCATATCAAAACCTGAAAGAAGGTGACTCGGTTTCGCATGAATTTTCATTCAGCGATTCCGGGGCGTCTCTGAGAAGAGGATTCCGGGGCGGCAATTTCCTGGCGCCTGCGAACGTTTCGCTTTCCGCCATCCAAAACCTAGCGCGCTGCTCCAATCGCGATTACGCGCAGCAGGTGCGACCGAATTTCCGGCTTGATTGCGAGGATAGCGTGCCGATGGTCGCTGTGATCTACCCGCCCGGCCCGGTGGGTTTCAAATGCATTCCTTTGAACGATGCCTTAAAGGGGAAAAACATCACGGACATCAGGACTAATCCGCAAGACACCGCCAATGTGTCGGTATACGTTGAAGGCTCCGCTCATCCAACCCTGTTGGCAATTCCCCCGGACTCGGCTTTCGCGGGCAAGCGCCCCCTCTCGGCGGCCCTGACCCCGCGCTCCCTGGCCATCGTCACCTTTGAAAAGCCGGGAATGGTTCCGATACCCGACACCCTGGACGCTACGGAAATGAAGGACACGTCCCAAACCACACTTAAAAAAATATTCACGCGGGAAGCGGGAAACTCCGGCTACACCGTCCACCAGGAGGCCGGCGTCTATGCGATACAATACCGCTACGCGTATGCGTCCATAGGCACCAAGCCGGCAAAACCTTACTACAATAACCGGGCAATTTCCTTTCGCTGTTGCAGCCTGGCGAAAGCGCCCGCACAAACTCCCATCGCCTCCTCCCCCTGATCCTGCGGATGCAGGCGCCGTTTAATCCGCACATGCGGGAGCCGGATGATGTCTGGTTCTTGGCGCGGCCCGTTGTGGGTTGAGTGACTCGCCGTAGATCACCGGTCACGGACATGCGACCAGATTTTTTTCGGCAGCGAACTGACCAACATCCGCTCCACCTCGGAGGGCGCGACCCAGCAATATTCCATTCCCTCGGGGAATCCGGTTTCCAAATCCAAAACGCCTTGATAAATCCGCAAGCGGTACCGCCGATGGGTGATACTATGGGTCACGGTAACCGGCAAGGGACGTAACTCCTGAGGATTGCGAACGGAAAACCGCTTGCGCCATTCGGCGCGCACCGCCTCCGGATTTTCCCCTTGCAGGATGGGAAATGTCCATAGTCCCGAGAGCGCCTCGCCGGACATGGGTTTGATCAATAACACTTCTCGGCCTGAGGGCAAGGTGGAATTTAAATTCCGAAATAGGGTCAGCGCCGCCCCGGCAATATCCTCGGTCTCTTTGCGCTTTTTTGCCGGCGGGAATTCCGCTTGCGCCGAGAGTTCCCGGGCCTTGCAGATGTCCGCTAAAGGGCATTCACCGCAGCGCGGATTGCGAGGCGTGCAAACCAACGCGCCCAATTCCATCAACCCTTCGTTAACCAGAGCCGGAACATGCGCCTGGGCCCAGGCTCGCGCCAAGTCCCAATAGGTTTTTTTTCCGATCGCTTCACTGGGCAGGAATCCCAGCGCGTATAGGCGGCTGAATACCCTAACGATATTGCCGTCCAATATGGGGACCGGGAGGTTGAAAGCCAGGCTGGCGATGGCACCCGCCGTATACTCCCCCACGCCCTTGAGCTCCAACAGGTCCTCCCGCCGCCAGGGAAAACGTCCATTCCAGCGATCCGCCACCTGTTTCGCCGCTGTCAATAAATTCCGCGCCCGCGAGTAGTATCCCAATCCGGCCCAGGCTTCCAAGACCTCCGCTTCAGCCGCGCGCGCCAACACGGCCAAATCCGGAAATCGATTCATCCACCGTTCATAATAGCCCAGCACCGTTTCGACCTGAGTTTGCTGCAGCATAATCTCGGAAATCCAGGTACGGTAAGGGTCCCGCCTGGGCGCCGGGTCGGCCAGGTTTTCAGGACCTCCGGGGTAAGGCTCCGAAAGGATTGGCGAGCATGCTTGTCGCCAAGGCAAGGAGCGTTGATGGGAGAGGTGCCACGCGGCTAATTTAACGGCGGCGTCACGGAGTGTACAGTCCTCGGCGGAGACCTTGCGGTCGTTGGTCAAATCAATTCCCGCAATGCCGACAGGACTTGATCCAATTGGCCGATGGAATTATAGACATGGGGCGCGAATCGGATCCGTCCCATTCTGGCGACGGCAACGATTCCTTTAGCCTTTAGGGCCTGTACCGCGCGGCCGGAATCGAGTCCCGGGCGGTCCGCCGCGACTATCCCGCAACTTTCCCCGTAGGCGTCGGAAGCGATCGTGAATCCGAGGGCACGCAAGCCTGCGGCAAGGTAACTTGCAAGATACCGTATCCTGGACTGTACCCGTGCGAATCCAATCTCCTCGAGATAACCCAGGCTGGCATCCAGGTACACCCAATCGTTGAAATTCCCGGTGGAGTAAGCGAAACGCTCGGTGGTGGGCTTCCAGGCATCCTTATACGGCAAATACTCCCGGTCACCGATTACGGATTCCGTCCCTTTAAAAATCGGCCGCACGGAAGCGAGTTTTCCTTGGGATATGTATAAGAGGCCCACGCCGACCGGCCCCAGAAGCCATTTCCAGGCTGAGAAGGCCATAAAATGGATTCCCCAGCGCATATCCATCTCCACTAGCCCCGCGCCCTGGGATCCGTCCAGGACAAGTTCGATGCCACGGTCCGCGCAAATTTCCGCCACTTCCCGGATGGGCAAGGGCATTCCGGTGCACCAGTGGACGGCCGAAAGCGAAGCCAAACGGGTCTGCGGAGAAATCGTTGAGACGAACGCATCGAGAAATGCGGCAGGCGTTTCCCGGGTGGGAACCGTCTTGAGCGCAACGCCACGGCCCGCCCAGTGTTGCCAAGGATAAACATTGCTTGGATATTCGTTTTCCAAGAGCAGAATTTCGCTTCCCGCCTTTAAGTCCATTCCGTGGGACAGGAAATTCATTCCCTCGGCGGTATTGTGAATAATGGCGAACTCGCCCGGCTGCGCGTTAAAAAGTTTTTGCAGTCGTCTATATATTGATGCGCGGATGGAGGCGTAATCGTGGGATTCGGCCAGGGATCCACGTTGGGAGTATGCCTCCAGCCATTCCGTTACCGCGCGCAGAACGGGTCTGGAGATCGGGGTCGTCCCGCAATTATTCAACCAGATCAGCTGGGAATTTACGGGAAAGTCGTCTTGTACGCGCTTCCAGTCGAAATCATCTTGCATACGCCACGCGCTGCGGACGAATCCCGCAGATTACAATCCCGTTTTGCCTTTGGCTTCGGGGTTGGCGCCGCCTTTGGGGTCACCATAAATTTTTTCGACCTTGTCGTTTTTAAAAGTAATTCCGGTGATCAAAGTGCCGCGATTATTGACGTACTCCCAATTGGCATCCCCCTCCGTGGTGCGATCCGGCGCACCGTACAGCTGGAACACCAGCTCACGCGCCATCCCCACTTCCACGAATCCGTCCAAGAAACTTTGTTTAACAATTTCAGGAATTCCATAGCCGTTTTGAATGACATAATCCTTGCGCTCTTCGGCCGGTAAACCGCGGGAAGTCAACGGACGCGTGTACGTCGAGGCGCAGGCCGACAGCCACAGGGACAATGCCAACACGATGGCAGCCTTACCGGAGAGGCTAATCCAACTGCCGCTCTGTAAGAAACCATGCCTGCGTCCCTTCGCTTGCATCATCTCCGCCCAAGCGCGCGCTACGATTTGCTCCACCCT
>JADGQO010000114.1 GCA_017881725.1 Fibrobacteria bacterium | reverse complement strand
GTCAAAGCGAAATTCTTGGCCGAACGCGTGCGTCCCATGGTCTCGTCAGCTTCGACGATGATATTGCGATTCACGGGGAAACCGTTTTCCTGGGAATACAACTCGCAAGTGTCGATGCTGGTTGAATCGATGCCGTCGACGCGGAACAGGCGTTGGATTTTTCCGCCGGCCTTTTGGCCCTGAAATACCACCGAGACCACTTCGCGTTCGTTCATCTCCGCCCAGGAATTGCGGATGGACAGCACCTGTCCGGATTTGAAAGTGACGATGGCATGGGCCGCCGCTTCCACGTCCGTCACGCCTTCCTTCACGTCGGGAATGCCCCACGGGCCTTTGAATTCCTTGTTGTCGATCAAATCGTTGAAGGTTTGGCCCAGTACGTATTTCGGCTCCGGATAGCCCATGAAATGCAAAGCCAGATCGACCATGTGCAACAGATCGATCAAGGGTCCGCCGCCGGAGAGCTTCTTATTGGTGAACCAGCCGCCGAAACCGGGAATGCCGTTACGGCGGACCCAAGTGGCCTGTGCCGAGTTGACCCGGCCCACGGCGCCGCTCTTGAAGTATTCGCGCATGGCGTAGGATTCGGGGCGGGCGCGGTTGTTGAAGTTGAACATCAGGGTTTTGCCGTGCTGCTTCGCGGCCGCGACCATTTGGGAAACATCGGAGGCGTTGAGCGCCGGGGGCTTCTCGCAGAAAACATGCTTGCCCGCTGCCAGCGCTTCCATCACCAGGGGATGATGAAAAGCGTTGGGCGTGATGATCGACACCGCGTCCAAATCCTTCAGAGCCGCGTACATGTCCTTGGGCTCGGAAAAGACCGCGTCCACCTTGTACTTCTCCGCCGCCGACTTGGCCGCCGGAGCCACCTTATCGCAAATGGCCACCACTTCGGCGCCGCCCGCGCGAAAACCCTGCACATGGTAAGCCGCCATCCAACCCGCGCCGATAATGCCGATTTTCTTCGCCACCGATTCTCCTTGGTTGCCCGAATTCCCCGCGATGGCGCGTCACCTGGATTGGATGCCGCCCATCCGTTTTTTTTCCCTCAGACCTTCATCTTCGTCCACTTGCTCTTCGACTTATTGCTGGCCAAGAGCGCATCGATGAAAGCGACTCCGATGAGTCCGTCCGTGGCGTCGGGATGATCGCAAACCGGGATTTTCTTACCGGCATTGAGAGCCCGGATGCCCTTGAAGGCTTCGCGGTAAATGTTGGCGAAGGCTTCGATGTAGCCGTCGGGATGGCCCCAAATCAAGCGGGCCGCAGCCTGCGCCTCTTTGCACAGATTGTTGTTGCCCTTGGAATAACGCGTTTGGAATCCACCCGGATCCTTGACGATGAGGTAATTCGGATCTTCCTGTTTCCATTCGAGGCCCATCTTGGTGCCGTACACGCGAATGGCCAGGGGATTCTCTTCGCCCGCCGAGATTTGCGAAGCGTACAGGATGCCGCGAGCGCCGCCCTTGAAGCGCACCAGGACATTGCCGTCGTCTTCCAGGCGATTGCCTTTTACGAAGGCGGTCAATTCGGCGCAGACTTGTTCGATTTCCAGACCGGTGATATAACGCACCAAATTCTCGCAATGGGTTCCCAGATCGCCCATGCAGCAGGAGCCGCCGGCGATTTTCGGATCCATGCGCCACATGCCGATGGAGTTGCCGGGGTTGGTGATCATGCCGCTCATCCAGCCTTGCGGATACTCGACCACGACCTTGTTGATTTTTCCCAGCTGACCGCTTTGTACCAGGTGCCGGGCCTGCTTGACCATGGGATAGCCCGTGTAATTATGCGTCAAGGCGAATACCTTGCCGGATTTCTTCACGATCTTCTGCAACGCTTTGGCGTCAGCGAAGGTCGTCGTCATGGGCTTGTCGCAAATGACGTTGATGCCCGCTTCCAGGAAGGTTTTGGAAATCGGAAAATGCCCGCTGTTAGGCACCACCACCGAGACGAAGTCGACGCGCTGATCGGCCGGAAGCTTGGCTTCCTTGGCGGCCATTTCCTCGTAAGTGCCGTACACGCGGGACGGATCCAGGCCCATTTCTTCGCCGCTTTGTTTGGACTTCTTGGGATCGCGCGAGAAAGCGCCCGCGACGAATTCAGCTTCGCCGTCCAACGTCGCCGCCATGCGATGCACCGGTCCGATGAAAGCTCCCGTACCGCCGCCGACCATTCCGCCTCTCAATTTACGCAACGCCATGTTTCCCCCTAAAGTGTGATCCGTTTAAATGAGTTTCTTGAAAACCGATGCACATGGGCCTCAAGAAAAATTTTCGATTTGAAAATTGAAAGATGCAAATTTCAAAATGAAAGAGCCCAATGCATTGCTGCGCTTGGGCTCCGGACGATCTTGACTTTGGTTTTCAATTTTCAATTTTCAATTTTCAATTTGCAGTTTTCAATCTGTCTTCACTTGATCGTACGCCGGGAACTCCCGGCGCAACCACGTGGCCCAACAACCCCTCTCGATTAGGTCCGATACGCCTGACGTCCGATGCCCTGCACCGGTATGCCTTGCGCCTTCATCACTTCGTTTTGGAGCGCATGCATGCAAGCCGCGGCCTCGTCGATTTTGCGCGTGAAGGCCAGCGAGCCCTTAAGAATCGGCCTGAGTTTTTCCTTGTCCTGAATGCGCGCCGGCGGATACTCGTGCTCCACGACGAGCGGCGTCTCGGCCACGTCCAACTGCAACAGTTCCCGCGCGGCCAATTGATGATCCAGCCAGTCCACGGTGCGGTTTTGCAGGTACGCCAGCGGATCATGCTTGGCCGTGCCCGGAAGCTCATGTTCATTGTAAGACACTTGCTTCTTCCAGGAGTTCAAGAGGTCGGCGGGATTGGTGGAAATCTGGCCGTTCTTCCAATCGCCGCGCTGCGCCACCTGGCCTTGATAACCCCAGACGGAAACGCCGCGGGAGTTGATGACTTGGCCTTTCACGTGGAATCCGGCGATGAGGAAGTTGTAACCTTCTTCCTTCAGGTATTGAAAGATGGAACGCGTGTCCATGCCCATCAGGATGGAGTGCGACGGATCGTAGTGGATCCGGAATTGGTCGCCGACGCCATGCTTCTCGCAAATCTTATGCAGCGCGATCCACGCGCCGGGCACGTGGGCGATATTGTTGACCCAAGCGTCGGTGGGATTCCAGCCGGGCATGGGGCATTGCTCGACGCGGTATTGCAGGCCGCGAGCTTTGGCTTCCTTCAATAAGGGCACGAATTCCTTTTCGAACATGTCATAATTTTGATCCATGCCGAGCTTGACGTTGCGTCCCACGAAACCGCAAACCGCCTTGACACCCAACATCACCGCCGCATCCATGGCACGGACCATGAAATCGAATTTCTTCTTGCGGTTGGCGTTGTCGTCGGTGAGCATGTTGTCGAAATAGGTGACGTCGGACAAGCCTACGCGCGTTTCCTTCATGGCGGCCAAAACGCGACTGGTGCGCGCCTTGTCAAAGGGTTTGCGCAAGTCCAGGGTATTCGCCACGGGATCCAGCATGGCTTCCTGCGGCACGTCGCTTTCGTCCGGATGCAGAGCGGCGGAAAGTTGAATGTTGTCGACGTCCAACTCGCGAGCGAATTGCAACCAATCCTCGATGGCCTTGTCCGGATCGGGATCGCGGACCGAACGCGGAGTCAGCTCTTGGAGCGCCGCGGTGAGGACGCTCATCTTCATGAATTTCGGTTCGAAGGGTTTCACGGACATTGTATTCGCTCCTTGTGCGGATCGACGCGGGTCGGCGCCGCTCTGAAAACGGAAAGACGCCTGCATCGGCCCTGTTAGTTAACGTTGGCATCGCCAAGCCGTCGCCTCAACTGCCAGCCCATGGACAGCCCTGGATATATAGATTAATGCGTGAACGGGGGTCAAGGGTCGCAAGCTTGTCGTGACCAATGGGGATGGGATTGCCACGCGGATTCTCACTCAACCCACGCGGCTTTTTTCCATGCGGATGCCGTTTTTTTACCGAAGCGAAATCGGCTCTGACAAATTGTTCCGGTTATGCCCCCGGTGAATCGTCGGATGGATCGGAATGAATCCGATTAACGAAAAGCCAGGTGATATCGGCTGCCGTCGGGCAGTACGATTTGCAGGAAGGCGTTTTGACCCGCAGAGGGCAATACCCAAATGCCCTGCGAACCCGAGGGAATGGCTGGCCCCATCCAAGCGCCGCGCAGATTGTAACAGGATATCGAAACGGGCTTGTGGGCCGAGAACCATGCGCCTCCCAGGCGGCCTTCACGGACCCATATATCCGTGCCGCCCCAAGCTACAGCCAATTCGCGAATCGCCGAATTGACGCCCAATTTCAAGGTCTTTATCGCCGCTTCGATGTCCGCATAGGAGGGAATGGCATTCGGCCGAACGGTAATGGCCGCGATGGAAAATTCATAGCCGTTCGCTTGGAGATAATAAACCCGGAAAGTCCCGTTCTTTAGATTAATCAGGGAGCCGACGAGCGGACCCATTTGCGCCTTGATCATCGCGGTGAGTTTGGGCAAGCTGTCGTACTTGACATCCTGCCAATGAACCGAGTAGCTCCCGAGCGTAAGTGATGAATCCTTCCCTTTGGTCAAATGACCACCCAAGGAGTCGGAATAAAAGGTCAGCATGGAATCGATATTCGGGGAACCGGTTCCGGGGGTAGCGCCCATCGTTGCCACTTGGAAAGCGCTGGAGTTGGACACGATGGAAGAATTGGTTTCGGTCGTATCCCAACCCGTCCCAAAGCTGATGGAAAACGTCGGCTTGGCCACCGTGACCTGGGCCTTCACCTGAGAAACACCCAGTAACAACAGGGCCGACAAAGCCGCGCCCGTCCCAATCCGATTTAATCGCATGAAAATCCCCTTCGATAGCAGCTCGCTGTTTGAGCCACTCCCCTCGCCAAATATACGCTTGGGCGACCGGAAATCACCCCATCTTTTAGTGATTATTCCGGGACGCTATACCACCATGAGGTCGCCTTGAAGCCACCTTGAATTTTTGGTGGCGCCTTTAGTGGACCTTTAGGTTCAGTTTTCCGATCCGACTCAAGAAACTTTACCGTTCCGTCGCGATGGCCGGACGGGAGGTTCGATACGGATATTCCCGCGTTCCAATTCCCGCGAGGCGTCAATCCACCTCGGTAAACTCGGCGTCCTCGACATTCTCCGCGTCTACTCCGGCAGTCTCAGAAGGGGCGTTCACTTGCCCTTTGCGCGGCTCTCCCGTCACATCGAAACGAAATTCCGGAGCTTTGAAGTCCACGTTTAATTTCTGGCCCGCTTGCAATTTACCCGCGACCAGCAGCCTGCTCAAGGGATTTTCCAGACGCGTTTGCAG
>JADGQO010000113.1 GCA_017881725.1 Fibrobacteria bacterium | reverse complement strand
GTGGTATCCGCGCGTTGCAGGAAACCGCCCATGGCAGTGTGGATAGTGTCCGCCAGCAGTTGCACCTTTCCGAGAACCAGCCGGCCCTGGCCGACGGCCGTATCCACCTGATTGACCCCGGCGAGCAAGCGGTCGTATAACTCCCGGGATCCCAGCATGGCCCCCACGGTGGTGTGGGGATCCTTGCTCATGGCCACGATATCGTCGATGCTGTTGATCAGCAAATCCATCTTCCCCATCAGCTTCGTCAGTCCGCTCAAGACGGTTTCGATGTCACGCGAATCGGAAACGGATACCGTGTCGCCGCCTTGCAGCACGTCGCCGCCCGGACCCAGCGTTTCGATATTCACCACCCGATCGCTCACCAGATTCTTATCGCGCAACGCGAAGGCCACGGAACGGCGCGTGATGAAGTTCTGGAATTTCCGGTCGATGGTCATGTTCAAAACCACCTTGCCCGAAGCCGCTTCGCTCCCGCCTTTGCCCAGCAGGTTCACCGACTCCACCCGGCCGATTTTCACGCCGTTGAAAAGCACGTCCGCGCCTTGCCGCAAACCGATGCCGTTCTCGAAGACGGCGCTCAAGGTATACTGCAACTCGAACACGCCTTTTTTCTGGAATAGCACGATCACGCTCACGGCGAAAGTCACCAACGCGCTGGCGACGAAAAACCCCGTCAGCAGGTTGCGGTGGCGCTGGAATTGGATTTTCACGCGGCGCGCTCCCCGAGCATGGAGGCCTCTTCTTCCAATTGGCGGAAGAGGAATTCAACGAAGGAATCCTGGCAATTCTTCAACTGCTCGAACGCCATCGGCTCCAGCAATTCCCCTTCCTTGAGCACGCCGATTTCGCCGCCCAGTTCGCGCGCGGCCAATAAATCATGGGTGACGATGACCATGGTCACGTGGTTGATGCGGCGGATGTTTCCGATCAAGGCCAACAACACCGAGCGGCTGATACGATCCAATCCGGCCGTGGGCTCGTCCATCAGAATAAGCTTGGGACGCATAATCATGGCCCGCGCCACGGCGGCGCGCTTGAGGATTCCCAGGCTGACCGAGGAAGGATACTGATGCTGGAATTCCTTGATGAGCAGCATCTCCAAGGCATTGTCGACGCGGTAGCGAACCTCCTCCTCGTCGCCGATATTGTGATAGATAAGCGGCAGCGCCACGTTTTCGAAAATTGTTTTCGTGGAAATGAGCGCCGGATTCTGAAAGACGAATCCCACGGATTTTTTCAGTTCATTAAATTCCTGCGCAGTCAAAAAGCTGATATCGCGGCCCATCAAACGCACCACGCCGGCGTCGGGTTTTTCCAACCCGATCAGGAGCCGGAGGATGGTGCTTTTCCCCTGACCGGACAGGCCGCATATGACCAGGATCTGGCCCGGCAGAACGTTGAAGTTCACCCGGCGGAGCACGGGTTCATGACCCGGATACGCGAAACGGAGGTTATGCACCGAAGTGATGACGCTCATAGCCAGCCGATCTTCACCAGGAAAGGCAAGGCGAACAAGGTGTCGAAAAGCGTGATGCACACGAAAGAATTGACGACTCCGTTGGTCGTGGCTTTCGGCACCTCGCGGATGTCGTTGGAAACATTAATGCCGTGGTAACAGGCGATGATGGAAACCAAGATTCCGAAAAAAACCGGCTTGATGATCCCGAATACACCGTCCATGACGCCCATGGACGCCAGGATGCGCTCCAGGAAAAGGGACAGGGAAAGTTGTACGTCCGCAAAATCGGAAAGCATCAGGGTCAGCAATTTGACGACCAGGTAGCCGCCGAAAATGGCGACGAGATTGAAGATGATGGTGAGGCAAAACATGGCGATGATCATGGCCGCGAAGGACGGGTAGACCAAGTAGCGAACCGGATCGATGCCCATGGTGCGCAAGGCGTCGATTTCCTGTTGCACCTTCATGTTTCCCAGGTAGGTGGACAACGCCGAACCGGTGCGGCCCGCCACGAGAAAAGCCGTGAACAAAGGCCCTACTTCCCGGATGACGACGAGCACCATGACGTTACCGAAATAATCGCTCGCGCCGATTTTCGGCATCACGGTGGCGGCCTGCATGATGGTGGCCGTACCGATCACGAGCGCCAGGAAAGCCACCAACGGAATAGCCTCAACGCCGGTGAAATAGATCTGGCTAATCAGATGATCCAGGCTTTGCTTCCGGTTTCCTTCCTTGTGCACGGCGCACAAGGAGGCCTGAAACCCTAATTCCATCAATTGTCCGACATAGGATCTGCGGTAATGCAGCCCTATCCAGTTGAGTATGCGGGTCATCCCGCCTATTGTACACTAGGCATGGGATCCGTGGGAACCTCGGGGAGTTTGAGGTTTGCGGGTATTCTTGGGGATTTGTTAGGTACTTGGGGTCTCTGCGGCTTGAGTCGGATTCAATAACAGGGTGATTTGTTCAAGCACCTCGTCCCGGCCGATTTTTTTATCGACGCTGGTGAGCAGCGGAGGCTGCGGCAAATCATGCGCCTTTTGGATTTCGATCACGGCCTTGCGGGCCAGTTCACGATTCAGTTTGTCGCCTTTGGTGACGACTACCAGCAGCGGGAAATTAAATTCGGATAACCATGCGATAGCTTCTAGATCCACCGGACTGTCGGTGAGACGGGAATCGACGAGATACATCAACCCGGCCAGCGATTTACTCCGATTGAAAAAATCCTCGATGGCGGATTCCATTTTGCGTTTATCGTCCCGCCCGGCCTTGGCGTAACCGAAACCGGGTATGTCGACGAAATAGAAGCTCTGCGCCGGGGGCCCGTATTTAACCAGGAAGAAATTGATCAACCGGGTTTTGCCCGGCATTTGGCTGGTCTTCACCAGGCTTTTGCGTTGCACCAAAAAATTCAGCAGCGATGATTTGCCGACGTTCGATCGCCCCGCGACGGCGATTTGCGGAAGCCCGTCGACGGGAAAATCCTTGGGCGCTTGCGCGGATATCACGAATTCGGCGGAGAGAATTTTCATGGAATCCTTTTGGTCAAATGATTTGGACGCGGCCTTCCAAAGCCCTCTGGACGGTCAATTCGTCGATGTACTCCAACTCCGAACCCATGGGAATTCCACGCGCAATCCTGGAAATCTTGACCGGCGTACCGCGTAGCTTCTGGGCGATATACGTTGCCGTAGCCTCCCCCTCGGCGTTGGTATTTAAAGCCAGAATCAATTCCACGCGGTTGTCCAAAGCCTGTTCGTCGCCCATGCGGGCCTGCCCGGATCGATCGCCCAGGGTTCGCGCCCACAACCCGGAAAAGTTCAATTGATCGGGTCCGATTCCATCCAACGGGGAGATGCTGCCGCCCAAAACATGGTAGACGCCGGTGAAGGTTCCCGATCGTTCGAACGCCAGGATATCCGCCGGCTTTTCCACCACGCATATCAAATGCTTCTGCCGCCTATCGCTGGCGCAGATCCGACATAAATCCAACTCGGTGAAGTTTCCGCAACAAGGGCAGCCATGCACGCGGGCCTTGGCCTCGGTCAAGGCTTGCGCCAACTCCAGTACCGACCTGGATTCCTGGGATAGAAGGTGGTAAGCCAGGCGTTGCGCGGTTTTTCGGCCGATGGAAGGCAGGCCCGCCAATTTCACAATCAGGTTTTCGATTACGCTTTCCTGACCGGAGGAATCCAACATGCCCAGAAAGTACTTAAAAGTCCGGGGCCTCCCTTCTTGGGAAGGCTCGACCAAAGGCAACCGGGTGTTTGTTCGCAACATTGAATTTGTTAATTTACACCCCGCATTCGAATAGGGTCCCATGCCAAGGAAATCAGACGCCGTTGAATTCATGCCTATTTTAACCGACCGTCGCGTTTTGGCTTCGTTTTGTTGTCGATGCGCAGCTTTCGTAATCTTGATTGCCGCCCAGGGGCTGACCTCCGTGGCCACGGCCCAGCCCAATGGTTCCCCGGGTGCCTCCACGCCGATCATCGCGCCGTTGAATTCACCGTCTGGGATCCCGGGGGCTTCTCACGTGCTCACGTCTGCTGCCGGATCCACGGCTTCTCCCGGGCCCACAGTTCCTCCAACCGGGACTGCCGGGGACTCCTTTTCCGCCCGGGACCCGTTCGCCAGACCCAATTCACCTGTAAACGGAAATTCCGGTTCTCCGCAAGTAGAAGCCGTCAAGCTCTCCGTACAGGCCTCGTTCACCAATGTGTCTCCACGGGTCAACGATTCTTTGGATTATATCCTGCAGGTTGAATGGCAGGAAACCGAGGTGCCGGTTTTCGTTTTGGCGCCGGATAGCGTGAATTTTTCCGGCTTTAAAATTTTGGGGCAAGCGGCGCAGCATAAAAAATTGGCCTCCGACCAGGGGGTGCGCAACCATACCGACTTTATATACCGATTGCGCGCGCAAACCCAAGGATCGGGACGCGCCTCGTTGTTGAAGCTTCGCTATTTGACCGGGCTATCCAAACAAGAGGAAGCGGTTTTCGTGCAGCCGGCGCTCGTGGACATCGCCGCGGCGCCTGTAAATATCCTGGAACAACTTTGGTTCAAGTTATTGGCTGGCCTGCTTTTGATGGGCGGAGCCGCAGCCCTCGCCACTGTGGCCTTCAAATGGTCCGTGCGCCGGCGCTTGAGCCGAGCGCCGGTCAAGCTGGATTTGCGGCCGGAAGTTTCCGCCCTTGGCGGCCGGTTGCGGATGGCGGCCAACAATCCCGACGCATCCAAGGAAATCCTTTTGGAGATGGAACGGCTGGGCCTCAAATACCTGCTACAGGAATTGGAATCCGGCGGCGCCAAGCAAACGGCTAAAACCGGAAAAGCCCCGGCCGACGTTGCCAAAGTCCTTCGCTTCGACGAGGCGCTGGATCAGTACCTGGTAAGTTACGGTAACCTGGAGGGCACCCAGGGGATTTCGGTCGAGGCGCAGGATTGGAACCGGCTTCGGGAGCTTTTCCGGCACGCCCGGTTCGCGGGCGGTTATAAGGAACCGCATGAATTGCAGGATGCCTTCAAGATTTTCAAGCGATGCATCAAAATGACGGGAGTGGACGAAAATGAGTAGCGCGACCAAGGTGGATATCCAAGCCATAACGGAAAAAGTCAAGCGGGAAGGCCAGTTGATCCAGAAGACCCTGGATGAAATCGGACATACCGTGATCGGACAGCGCAATATGCTCGAGAAATTGATGATCGGGCTCATCGCGGACGGCCACGTCCTCTTGGAAGGCGTGCCCGGCTTGGCCAAGACCACGGCCGTCAAGTCCCTGGCCAATGCGATTTCCTGCCATTTCAACCGCATTCAATTCACGCCCGATTTGTTGCCCGCGGATTTGATCGGCACCTTGGTGTTCAATCCCAAATCCGGCGACTTCAACGTGAAGCGCGGGCCGATTTTTTCCAACATCGTGCTCGCCGACGAAATCAACCGCGCACCGTCCAAGGTGCAATCCGCCTTGTTGGAAGCCATGCAGGAAAAGCATGTCACCATCGGCGACACCACCTATCCCCTGCCGCAATTGTTCCTGGTGCTGGCCACGCAGAATCCGGTGGAACAGGAAGGTACCTATCCCCTGCCGGAAGCCCAGGTCGATCGTTTCATGCTCAAGGTGAACTTGACCTACCCGACCAAGGCGGAGGAAAAAGCCATCGTGAACCTGGTGTCCGGTAAGGGCCTGCACGAGGCCCAGAAAATCGCGACCGAAGAGGATATCCTCCGCGCCCGGCATACCGTGAACGAGGTGTTCATGGACGAGAAAATCATGGATTACATCATCAACCTGGTGGCCGCGACGCGCGATCCGGCCGGGCACGGCATCAAGGATTTGGCCAACCTGATCGAGTACGGCGCCTCGCCGCGCACGAGCATCAGCCTGGCGAAGGCATCGAAGGCGCATGCGTTGATACGGGGGCGCGGATACGTGACGCCCGAGGACGTGAAGTCCATCGGCATGGACGTGATGAAACACCGCTTGGTCTTGAGCTATGAGGCCGAGGCCGAAGACGTGAAGGCGGAAAACGTGGTCCAGCGGATATTCGACAGCGTGGAAGTGCCCTAGGCGAAAATTGCAGGCGCAGCGATGATTTCCAAAGAAATCCTTAAGAAGGTGCATCAAATCGAGATCCGCACCAGCAGCATCGTGAACTCGGTGCTGTCGGGAGCGTATTCGTCTTCCTTCAAGGGCCGCGGCATGGAATTTTCCGAAGTGCGCGAGTACGTCCCCGGGGACGAAATCAGATCCATCGACTGGAACGTCACGGCCCGCACCGGAACGCCCTTCATCAAAAAATTCGTCGAGGAGCGGGAGCTTACGGTCATCCTCGTCGTCGATGCGTCGTCTTCGGGCGATTTCGGCAGCCAGGGCGAGATGAAAGGCGAAGTGATGGCCACCATCAGCGCCTTGCTGGCATTTTCCGCCATCAAGAACAACGATCGGGTCGGCCTGCTCATCTTCACCTCGCAGGTGGAAAAATTCATTCCGCCGCAAAAGGGCCGCAAGCACGTGTTGCGCGTCATCCGCGAGTTGTTGTATTTCAAACCCAAGGAAAAAGGCA
The DNA here is from genome assembly GCA_017881725.1 of Fibrobacteria bacterium. Taxonomy (GTDB): domain Bacteria; phylum Fibrobacterota; class Fibrobacteria; order UBA11236; family UBA11236; genus Chersky-265. Next base: position 45,670 of record JADGQO010000113.1, on the reverse strand, counting down.
CAGACTTGGCTTTGGCCTTGGACTACCTCAACCGCATCCTGCGGCGCAAAGCCGTGGTCTTTGTGGTTTCCGATTTCGCCACCGGGGATTTCGAAAAGCCGATAAAACTTTTGAAACGCCGCCATGACAGCGTGGCCATCACCGTTTGGGATCCGCGCGAAAGGGAGATTCCCGATGTCGGCTTCATCGAATTGGAAGACGCGGAAACGGGCGAGATCATTCTCGTCGATACCAGCGACGAAGACTTCCGGAAAACCTTCAAGAAGGAAGCGCAAAAGGAAAGCTCGCTGTTGAAGCGGTTGTTTCGCAAACTCCACATGGACTTCATTGAAATCGTGATCCAGCCCAAATACGATGACACCATCCATCCGTTGTTGGAATACTTCCGCCGGCGGGCGGCGAAGTTGAATTGAACATCGACATGACTAGTGCAAAGAAAATGACAATGAAGAGTTCCCGGATATGCCCTCGTGGAAATCGGACGAAGCCGCAGGTTGGAAAACCTATTTGGAAATCGATGGTTTCCCCCATTGAATTGTTCATGGCCCTGGGCCTTTGCCTTCTGGGCTGCGACTCGGCGGGCCATTCGGCCTTCACACGCGAGCAATACCGCGCCGCAGCGACCGCCTTATATCAACAGCAATTGTATTCCGACGCCGTAAACATGTACGCGGACTATCTCAAATCCACGGTGATTCCCAGCGAGGATGTCCCCAAGGTGCTGTATCAAATGGGAAATATCTATCAAGACAACCTGATGGATCCCAAAGCCGCGCTGGCCAAGTACTCGGTGTTGAAATCCCTCTATCCGGACGAAACATTCAATAACCAATTGGGCAAGCACATGGTGGCTTGCCTGGAAAACCTGGGGCGCAGCGTCGATGCTTCCCAGGCGCTTTCCCGCATGACCAAACTAACCGGCGATAGCTCCCAGACTCCGGGCAACGAAACCGTGGTGGCGGATTTGGATGGCCGCAAAATCACCCTGGGAGAAATTGCGTCCATGGTGGGCAAATTGCCGGACGCGCCTTTGGAGCGCAACCAACTCGTGCGGGAGTACGTGGCGCAAATTCTCATCGCCGAAGCAGCGCGCCGAAAGGGCGTGGCCGATCGGCCGGACGTGAAAATCCGGATTGGGCAAATGGAAAATCAAATCCTGGCGCAAGCGGGATTGATGGACGAAATCAAAATCACTCCGCCTACCGGAAACGATCTCAAATATTTTTTCGAGGCCAACAAGCAGCGATACCTGCAAGGAGCGGATTCGAACGCGACCTTTGAAAAAATGGCGCCGCGCGTGCAATCGGATTGGGCGCGCGAAAAGCAAGGCGCGGAATACCAAAAGTATGTAGAGCGCCTTTTGCAAACTGCAAAAATCAATTTTTACAGCCAATCAACCGGATCCGCTTCGCATCCATGAGTTGCCTCCGACCAGCGTCATATCTATTTGCCTTCGCTACGGCATATATAGTGGGATCCATGCCGGGTCATTCGGCCAGCCCTGCGGCCACGACCCTGGCTCCGGCAACCCAAGCATCGGGAAGCCCCACGTCCGCCACCTCAACGACACTGGGGAAAAACGGGCTGGACATTTCCTCCCAGGTGGACCGATCGGAAATCACCATCGGCGATCGCATCCAATACGAAATCAAGGTGGTTTATCCCAAGGAAGGAAATGTCGAGCTGCCTTCCGTGCTCGGGAACCTGGGCGCCTTCGAAGTCAAGGATTACCAGGCTGAAGATCCCAAACCGGCCGGTGCGCTGAAAATCCAAACGTGGCATTTCAATCTTTCGACTTTTACCGTCGGGAAATACACGCTTCCGCCTCAAGTGGTCCTTTACCGCAAGGGCAACGATACTGCCGTCGTCGCCGGTTTTTACACTCAGCCCATCGAAATCAATGTGGTTCGGACTTCGCCGGAAACGGTGAAGGACATCGCCGACATCGCGGGCTTGATCGAACCCAAATCGGGACGACCCTGGTTGCTTTACGGAATAGGCGCCGCGGTTTTGGCCCTCGCCGGATATTTCTTCTGGCGTCGACTGCGAAAGAAAAACGCGCCGGCTCCGGAAAAGCCACCGTTGCCGCCTTTCGAAGAGGCGATGGAAGCGCTAATCGCCTTGAAAACCATGATCCTGATTCGCCAAAATCGCGCCCGCGAATTTTGTTTCCAACTATCGGAATCCTTGCGCCGGTATATCAGCCGACGGTATGGCGTCGAAGCTCTCGAACAAACCACCTCGGAGTTTTTAGTCGGAGTGAAAAAATATCCGATTACCATGGCTCAAAAGGATTGGTTGGGGAAATTCTGCGACGCCACTGATTTGGTCAAATTCGCGAATGCCGCTTTAAACGAGGCCGAGGCCGTGCAATGGCTGGCCCAAACGGAAGACTTCCTGAGACAAACCCGGCCGCGCGAGGATGGGACCACGGCCCCAGGTAACGCCACAGTTACGGGGGGCAAAGCATGAACCTTCCCCATTTCCAGAATCCGTATTTTCTGGCGGGACTTGCTGTCATCCCCCTGTTGGCCTGGGATTATTTCCGCAAGAATCAGCGCCGCAAGGCGAGCATCCGGTTTCCCTCCCTGGCCATCATCAAACGCGTGCCGGCCAGCATGGCCTACCGCGCCCGCCATATCCTGCTCCTCTTGCGGCTATGCGCCATTGCCTTGATGTGCCTCGCCCTGGCCCGCCCCCAATACGGCGAAGCCATTGAGGACGTCACAACCAACGGCATCGACATCATGCTGGCCCTGGATATTTCCGGTTCCATGAAAACCATGGACTTCAAGCCGAACAACCGTCTGTTCGTCGCGAAAAAGGTGATGGAGGATTTCGTCCTGGGCCGCAAGAACGATCGCATGGGCCTGGTGATATTTTCGGGCACGAGTTTTACCCAATGCCCATTGACGCTGGACTACGGAATCCTGATCCAGTTCCTGCGCCGCGTGGACTTCGGCATGGTCGAGGATGGCACGGCCATCGGAACGGCCATCCTGAACGCGACCAACCGCCTGCGGCAAACCTCGGCGAAGAGCAAAATCATCGTGCTGCTGACCGACGGCGCCAATAACAGCGGCGAGGTGGATCCCATCACTGCCGCGAAAGCAGCCAAGGCACTGGGCATCAAGATCTATACCATCGGTGTCGGCAAGGACGGCGAACAGCCCATGGAAATCGACGATCCCATGTTCGGCAAACGCATCGTCTCGGTGAAGACGGACGTGGACGTACCGACCTTGCGGAACATCGCGTCGGCGACGGGAGGCGTTTTCTACCGCGCCCAGGATTCAAAAACCCTGGAGGAAATTTACCAGAACATCGACAAGCTCGAAAAAAGCGAAATCAAAACCACCAGCTATTATCGGTACCATGAGCTGTTCCGCAACATCCTCATCATCGCTTTGTTGGTGTTGCTATTGGAAACGGCCCTGGCCAATACGAGGTTCATGAAAATCCCATGAGATTCGCCGCGCCCCATATGTTCTGGCTCATGCTGGTTTTGCCCGTGTTGGCGGGATTCTTTTTATACGCCTTCCGCAAAAAAGGCCGGACTTTACGCCGTTTCGCCCAGGTCGAAATGCTCAAGCGCATGACCGATGGAATCTCGCGTGGCCGCCAGGTGCTTAAAGCTTGCCTTCTCCTCATGGTCGCCTTCTTCGCCGTGTTGGCCCTGGCGCGACCCCAATTCGGGACCAAGATGGAATTGATGCGCCGCAAAGGCCTGGACGTGGTGGTCGCCGTCGACGTGTCGCTTTCCATGTACGCCGAGGATATCAAACCCAATCGCCTCGCGCGATCCAAACAGGAGATCAGCAAGTTCGTGGATCGTCTGGGCGGGGATCGCGTGGCCCTGGTCGCTTTCGAGGGCGAGCCTTTCCTGCAATGCCCATTGACCATGGATTATAGCGCCTTCAAAATTTTTCTCGACGTGCTCAATCCGGATTTAATCCAGACACCGGGCACGGACATAGGCGCCGCTTTGGAGGCCAGTATCAAAGCCTTCGATCCCCGTGATCGGAAATACCGGGTCGTGGTATTGCTCACCGACGGCGAGGATCATAGCGGAGGGGCCGAAAAGATGGCGGAAGAAGCCGCGCGCCAAGGAGTCATCGTGTATACGGTGGGCATCGGTTTGCCGAGCGGGGTGCCGATTCCGCTGAAGGACGAGCAGGGAAACGTGTCCTATAAAAAAGACTCGGAAGGCAACATCGTCACGTCCAGCCTGGACGAAGTACTCTTGCAAAAAATCGCGCTGGCGACTAACGGAAAGTATTATCACGCCGAACCGGGTCGGTTTGAGTTGGATGAAATACTCAAGGAAATCAATAAGATGGAGAAGCGGGAGCTTGAATCGGAACGCATGAGCCAGTTCGAAGACCGGTTTCAAATCCCGCTAGGCATCGCCTTGGTCTTATTGGTGGCCGAAATGTTGATATCGGATCGCAAGAGCCGCCGCAAGGAGTGGGCCGGGAGGTTCACATGATGAACCGCTTCCTCTCCGGGTGGACGCGTCGACGTAACCTCAAGGTTACGTCCGAGAAAGCCCTTGGGATCTTTACCGGGAGATTCGCGCCTTTTGCGATGGCACTGGGCGTACTCTACCTCGCTCCGTGCTGGTCGCAAATCCAAGTCGCACCCGATTCCGGATCAGCCCAGACCTCGGGTTCATCCGGCGCGCAAATCTCTCGCGGCGTCCAATTGGACAACGCACCAGGCACGGCATCTCCCGGCCTAGGGTCCAACGGCTCCGGATCCAATCTGGGTGCAAATGGCGGCAGCGGCGGAATCGGTAGTAACGGCTCCGGGGAGGATTTGCTTTCCCAACTGGACCGGAACTCGGGAAAAAAACCGTCGCTGTTTTCGAAATTGAAACGTCTCCTGGGCGCGGGCGGTTCGCCCGGCAAACGCGGCGCGAATGCTTACGCCTCCGGCGACTATGACCAGGCGCTGCAAAATTACGCTGAAGCGCAATTGGATCAACCGGAATCGCAGGCGTTGGCCTATAACATGGGCGATGCCCAGTTTCGGAAGAAAAAATATGATGACGCCATTAAGGAATTCAAAAAGGCGCTCCATGGCGACGATGCTTCGATAGCGGCCAAGGCCTATTACAACCTCGGTAACGCCCAATTCCGCAAGGGAGAGTTCGCGATTCAGGGTGGGCATCAGGAAGGCATCGAGGACTACCGCGAAGCAATGGCGTCTTATAAAAAGTCCCTGGAAATCGCGCCCGATAACAAAGATGCGAAACGCAACATCGAAGTCGTGCAGGCCCGCATCAAGGAATTGCTGGATCGACAGAAGCAGGATCAAAAGCAACAGCAGAACGGACAAAAACAGCCGCCGCCGGAACCTTCCGAAAAAGCGAAGGACATCCTGGCGCGCGCCATGCAATTGGTGCAGCAAAGGCGATATGCCGAAGCGAAGTCAATGTTGGAAGCCGTGATTCAATCTGATAAGACTGCCGTAACCTATCAAAGTTTCGTTCAACGAATCGACGATGTGCTGAAAATCCTGCGAGGGGAAACTCCGACTCCGCCTCAAGGCCAGGATCCACGGGCCCAGCAGCCGGGCGTGGGGGTGATATGAAAATCACCGGAAAGCTTATTTTGGGTTTGTGCCTTCTTCTTGTCGGAAATATTTGGGCTTCGGAAAAATCGGTGGATGATTATTTGCACGGTGCCGCAGCAAAATACATCCAGGGTCGGATGCAGGAGGCTTCCATCGATGTCGAGGAAGCCATCCGGAAATATCCGAACGATGCCAGACTCAAGGCCTTGGCGAACCAGTTGAAGCAAATGAAGGATCAGCAGAAAAAAGACCAGGGCGGATCATCCTCCCAAGGCGGCGAAAAAAATAAAAACCAAGAGGATAAAAAGGACTCCAGCAGCCAAAAAGATTCGCAGGACAAGAAAGACCAACAAAAGCAAAAAAATCAGAAGAAGGATCAGGACAAAGACAAAGGGCAAAATAAGGATAAGGATAAGAAACCGGACGATCAAAAGAAAAATGGGAATCAGGAACCCCAGCAGCCCGAACCCAAGGATACCGATAAGGACGAAGGCCAAAAAGCCGCTCCCGCCAAGCCCGGCGAGATGAGCAAGGAAGACGCCGAACGATTGTTAAATTCCTATCAGGACGACGAGAAGCGGGAACATCAAAACATGCAGCATCGCCAGAGGAAGCCCGTGAGCGTGGAGAAGGATTGGTAATGCCGTTCGTAGGCAATAAATTCGACTTCTCCCATAGGCCATTCGGAGCATTTTTCGCTTTGATATGCACGATCGTCTGCTTGTTCGCCACTTCCGCGCGCGCGGAAATTTCCGCGGAAGCCTCGATTTCCGCCAAGGACGTGGGCGTGGGCGAGCCGTTCCAACTATCGGTCCAGGTCACGGCCGACGATAACGCGGCCAATTTGCCCTGGCCGACGGTGGAAGGTTTGGACAAGTTCACCGTCGCGAAATCAACCGGAACGTCCCGAAGCATGCAAACGTCGATCATCAATGGGCGGATATCGCAACGCAATCTGTATATCACGACCTTCGTATTTAAGCTCACAGCGCAGAAACCCGGAACCTTCCCAGTCGGCCCCATCCGGTACACCTACAAGGATTATGATCGTCAAATGGGTAGCGCCAGCGTTACCGTGACCAAACAGGAAGCGGCGCTGAACACGGTTCCGACCCTCAGCAAGAAATCCGCCTTCGTGGGCGAACAGGTCTTGTATACCCTGCGCATCATTGCCGGCCAGGGGGTGCAGCAAATCAACTACCCGAACGAATTACAGAAATTGATCGGGGAGAAATTTTTCTTCCAGCGGCTGGATAAGAATATCGAACCGAAGGTCGTGAAAATCAACGGTCAGGATACCCGGGTTTATGATGTGCGCATCGTACTATTTCCGCTGTTGGTTGGAAAAGCGGAACTGTCCGGCATTCCGGTGGAATACCAGCAAGTGACGCGCGGGCGGCAGCGCCGGCAAGGTTCCGTCTTCGATATGTTCGACGACGACTTTTTCGGTGGCGGACAAGTCGTGACGTTGACATCGGTGGCCAATCCCATTTCCATGGAAATTGCCTCTCTGCCGGAAGGCGCTCCGGCCGATTTTACCGGCGCGGTCGGTCAATTTTCCCTGACGGCCACGGCGGATAAAACCACGCTGGCATCGGGCGAAGCGTTGACCTTGACCATAACCATTCGCGGGGACGGACAGCCGAAAACCTTGACCAAACCCCGTTTGCCCGATTTGTCGCAATTCGAAGTTTTCGATCCGGAAATTACCTCTACCTCCACCATCCAGGGAACGACCCTCGTCTCGACCAAGACCTTCAAATACGTGATTGTTCCCCACCGCAAGGGCGAGTACAACCTAGGCCCGGTAGCCTTCCCGTATTTCGATCCGAACCGGAAGATTTTTACCGAGGCGAAATCCCAGCCTATCACGTTGACCGTGACTCAAGGCAAAGAGTCCGAAGCCGCCCCGACCCATGTGATGAGCCAACGTGAGATCACGGACATCGGGTCCGACATCCGGCATATCAAGATTGGGAATGGCGCGCTGCACAGTGAGGATGATTTCCTGTATCGGGAACTGTGGTATTGGTTGCTGTTCCTCCCCTCCCCCATAGTCTTCGGACTCTTGCTCGTGATTCGCCGCCGCAGTCATAGGCTGCAATCGGACGCGACTTTGAAACGTAAAACCCAGGCGAGCGCCCAACTTCGCCTTCGCTTGAAAGAGGCTAACGAGGCGCTGAAGCAAAAAAACTCGCGTGATTTTTATAAAGCCCTGTCCCAAGCCGTAGTCGGTTTCGTGAGCGACAAATTGAACATTGAATTCCGCGGGCTTACCGAAGAGGAAGCGAAGGCAAAATTGGTGGTGCATGGCCTGCCGGAAGCGATTTCGGTCGAATACGGCAAGCTGCTGCAACTCTGCGACTTCGGTCAGTTCGGCGGGTCGCAACGCGACGACAAGACATGGAAAGAAGCGTTGGATACGGCGGAAACCCTTCTTCGAAAACTGGACCGGGAACTATGATACCCCTGCGCAACATCGCCCTTACCATCTTCCTCGTGACCCTGACCTTGGGGAAAGTTTTTGCCAAGCCCTCTGCGGATGCCTTGGCGCGCGCCAACCGATCCTTCCAAGAGGCAAATGCCGCCTACGAGAAAACCGATTTTAAGAAAGCGGCCGACCTGTACCGGACCGCGATTGACGAAGGCGTCGCGGACTCGCGCCTTTATTTCAATTATGCCAACGCCATGTTCCGGGAAAACCAACTCGGCATGGCCATTCTCTACTACGAAAAGGCCAAGAAACTTGCTCCGGATGATCAGGACATCGACGCGAACCTGCGCTTCATCAATGCGCAAATCGTGGATAAAAATCCCGCGCCCGAAAACAATTTCCTTACCAAGTTGATCTGGGCGATGCACAACACTTTCTCCATCAACCAAGGACTCTGGATTTGTCTAGCCTTGTTCACGGGAATTTTCATGACTGCGGTACTCTGCCTATACGCCGGGGCAGGCCTGCGAGCGGCCCTCTATACCCTGATGGTTTTCGCGGGATTGGCCCTCTGTGGCATCGCGCCGTCATTGGCCTATAAGATTAACCAACAGGAATCGTTACAATACGGAATCGTGCTGAAGCAAGCCGTGGAAATGTTCAGCGGTCCAGGCGAGAATTTCCCGGTTTTGATCCAGGTGCATGAAGGCACAAAATTTGAAATCGTGGAGACGCGGGGCGACTGGGTATCGGTGAAGTTGTTGAATGGAAAAGGCGGATTTGTCCGCCTCTCCGACCTCGGAAAAGTCTAGCTCGCACTTCGAGAGATAATCGCTTACGAGAGCGTGGTACTGTTACTAACTTGAGAGTGGGGAGTTCTCCCCGCTCAAGTTGACCCCTTTCCCGCCTTTTTTGCCGCTGCGATTTTTAGGCGGGAGTGCTCGATGGCGAGATCAGTCCATTGTTGAACGAGCCGTTTGAAGTTCTTGAAGGAGGCGATTTGATCGCGTAGGTCCTTTACGAATTCCGGTCGTACGTATTCCGTTTTGCTCCGCATTTTGTGTGTGTAACTGATCTGGTAGAACCCGCCTTTCTTCTCCTTCGGCTTGTGGTACTGATGCGTCAGTGACCCGGGCCTCATTTCCCCAAGCTCCAGCAGCTTCTGTTTGATGCCAGCGACTTTCTCTTCGATCTGAGCCAGACTCTTCGCCATAACCCCTCCTTCTGGCTATGAAGTATAGAATCTACAATATGTAGCATTGAAATGCTTCATTATAATGAAATATTTTCCGGATGGAGGCCCTGTGCAGCTATGGATTTTGTGGTGGCAAATGCTCGCGCAAATCAGGCCCGCATTCGCGCGCCAGCGCACTTTCCTCTGGTTCGCGCTCTGCGTCGCCGGTTTCACCGTGAGAGTGGATCGCCTGGGCGTTACCAGTATTGTCCGGGCGCTGGGATTGAAAGAGGACTGCTATGACCGTCTTCTGGCTTGCTTCCACAGCCCTGCCATCAAGCTGGATACGCTTTCTGCGTTATGGGCCAGGCTGGTCGTCTCCTTTTGCGAGCCCTTTTTACTTCGGGAAAACGGAAGGCTTATCGTTCTCGGGGACGGCATCAAGGTCGCCAAAGCAGGGAAGAAAATGCCGGCTTCCAAGAGGATGTTCCAGGCATCGGAATCCAACACCAAGCCCGAATATATTTTCGGGCACTCCTGTCAGGCCATCGCCATTGTTGCCGGGTGCCTGGAAAGCTTCTTCGCCATTCCGCTCGTGAGTCGCATCCACGAAGGCGTGGTCTTTTCCAACCGGGACAAGCGCACCCTTCCCAAAAAAATGACCGTTCTTTTGGAGGGCCTGTGCATAAAGGAGCCGTGCTATTTCGTCGCCGACGCCTACTATGCTTGCAAAACCACGATACGGGGATTGCTCAAATCAGGAAAGGACCATTTGATCTCCCGGGTCAAAAGCAATGCCGTAGCCTATCTGCCCGCACCCGAACCCGAACCAAAGCGCAAACAAAGGGGTGCGCCTCGGAAGTATGGAGGGAAGTGGAGACTCAAAATGCTTTTGGCGGACAAGGACGCCATGGAAGCGGCGCCAAGCCCGGTCTATGGTGAAAAGAATGTGCAGCTCCACTATCGGGTGATCGATCTCATTTGGAAGCCGGTGGGAATCCTCGTTCGCTTCGTCGCCGTCCTTCATCCCCAGCGGGGGAAAATAATCCTCATGTCCACGGACCTTTCACTCACGGGCCTACAGATCATCAAGCTCTACGGCATACGCTTCAAAATCGAAGTCACCTTCAAGCAAACCCTTCACACCGTCGGAACTTATGCTTACCATTTCTGGATGGCATCCATGACCCCCTTGCGCCGTGTCTCCGGGAATCAGTACCTCCATAGGAAAAACGAGGCGTATCGTAATGCGGTGCGGCGGAAACTCCATGCGTACCACTGCCATATGCAGGCTGGAATGATTGCGCATGGCCTACTCCAGTACCTGTCCATGAAATGTCATACTCAAGTCTGGCGCTCTTTTGGGTCCTGGATCCGCACGATACGAGAGGGCGTCCTGCCTTCCGAAATGGTCGTAGCCATCGCCATGCGCAATACCGTACCGGAATTTCTAGCGGATTCATCGGGAAGCACAATCCTTGCGGAATTCATGGCCGATAGAATCGACCTAGGTAGGGCCGAGGGTTTGAGAATGGTGGCTTAACAAAATGCCATCAAGAACTCACCACTCTCAAGTTACTAAGGTCCGCCGCGCGATGTCAGCCAATTGCCCATGGCCGGGCAAACTCCCAGTACAATCAACCCCAGGGCCAGCCCGATGGCGGAAATTTTCTGTCCTCGGGAAAGTATCACTCTTTGCTCCGTGCCATCCGGCTCGGTGATATAGGCTTCTTTGACGACCAGCATGTAATAATAAAACGACACTACTGCGTTCGCGACGGCGATTGCAACCAGGACGTAATGGCCCTGCGCCGCCACCGCCGAGAAAAGCAGGAACTTCCCTAGAAACCCCGCCAAGGGCGGAATCCCTGCCAAGCTGAACATGGCCAGCAGAAGCAACGCCGCGGTTCCGGGGCTCCGTTTACTGAGTCCGCGTAATGCCGTAAAGTCTTCCTGGCCGGTTCGACCCACTATGCTCATGACGAGGTATAAACTGAAGCTTGTCACGCCGTAGGCCAATAAATTGTATTGCAAGGCCGCACGCACGCTTTCCGATTCACCCGTAAACGCGAGGAGCATGTATCCCGCTTGGGCGATGGAGGAGTAGGCCACGAAGCGCCGAAGATTTTTCTGGCGCATCGCCCCAAGGTTTCCGACCACCATGGACAAGATGGCCGCTATCGAAATGAATCCCACCATGAAGGGCCGCAATCCCTCGAATGGGCCTAAAAACAAAACCACCAGAGCCGCCACCGCCGTGGCTTTGGAGCCCACCGATAAAAAGGCCATGACCGGTGTCGGCGCCCCTTGGTAAATATCGGGTGTCCACATATGCAAAGGTGCCATGGATAATTTGAAGCCCAAGCCACCCAGCAAAAACAAAATGCCGCCCCACAGCAAGGGATCCGTCGGAGACGACGTCGCGGCCGCAGCCACGGTATCGAAGGTGATTCCACCGCATGCCCCGTAGATAAACGACATTCCAAACAGGGATAAGGCGGAGGAAAATCCGCCCATGAGGACGTATTTCGAACCTGCTTCCACCGAATCACGATCCTTGGGAAGGAAAGCCGTCAAAGCATACAGCGGTAAGGTGGCCAATTCCAGGCCCAAATAAAAAGTGAGCAAATCCCGCGCGGACACCACCGCGTACATGCCCGACAGGCAAAAAAGAATGAGGCTGAAGAAGGCTCCGGGACGCGTCAAGGTACCCCGCGCGCTACCCCCCGGAGTAAAATAGGTGCGCGACAAGCAAACCGTTCCGATGGCGGCAAACGTAAACAACAATTTCCACAATAAACTACCGCGCGTCACGGCATACGTGCCGAAACCCGTTTCCCCAGACGGAGACGGAATGAGGACCAAGCCGAAGGCGATGACGCACAGTCCAATCCAGGCGAGATGGAAGGGCAGCGAAGAGGTTTTGGCGCGTCGACCGGCCAAGGCAGCGGCATCCGCTTGGGCCAAGGCCGCTCCGGATAAGATGACGTCGGAAGCCATATCCGCAATCAAGACTAAGATTCCCAGGCCCAACAGCGCCAAATCGGGAAGGAATAAAGTGAAGCTGTTCATGAAACTTTCCGCTTTCGCATCGGCTGCATCTTAATCGGTCTCATCGATTCAGGTTTTCTAAAATGGGCTGCAACGCTTGATCCAAAAGTCCGGCGATACGCCCGGGAAACAGTCCCAGGCCGATTATGCAACCCAAGAGAAGCAAAACAGGCAACCGCTCCATCCAGTTCGCGTCCACAAGAGTTGCGCTGTCGAAGGCTGAACTTTCGCCATGACCGGCGTGACCGTCTTGGCCGGCCGCTGAGCCGATTGCAGCATGGGCGTCAAGGGCAATACCGCCGCCGGAAGACCGGGACGGCCCATGTAAGATTCCGTTAGCGGCGCGTAATATGTAGATGGCCGTCAGAATGATGGACAACACCGCAATCCCGGAGGCGAATACCACCAAGGGCCGACCGGTTGCAAAGCCGCCGACAAAGACATTCAGCTCGGCCGCGAATCCCGCCATGCCCGGAAGGCCCAGGCCCGCGAATCCCGCCATCACGAAGCAAACGGAGAGGAATGGGATGGAAGCCATTAGTCCCGACATTTCCGGTATGCGCCGGGTATGGGTCCGCGAATAAATCATCCCGATGAGACAGAAAACCGCCGCTGTAATGAATCCGTGCGCCAGCATTTGCATGACCGCCCCGCGCAAGCCGGTGACGTTCAAGGCCGCAAGCCCCAGGAATACCAGGCCGCAATGCGACACCGATGAGTAGGCGTTCATGTATTTCAAATCCTTTTGCTTCAAGGCCACGAAAGCGCCCCATACGACTCCGCCTACGGCCAATATGAGGAACACGTCCATCCACGGACGGCAACCTTCGGGAAGCAAGTACATGGCGATGCGCAGGCAACCGTAACTCCCCAGTTTCATGTGCACGCCGGCCAGGAACATGGAAATGGCGGTCGGCGCGGAAGCATGTCCGTCCGGCGACCAGATATGGAACGGAAACATGTTGCCGAGAATTCCAAATCCCAGGAACAAAGCCGGGAAGGCCCACATTTGGAATCCCTTGTCGAAATGGATGCGCGCCAGTTCGGTGATATCGAAACTGCGGATGCCCGATTCAAAATACAGGCCCAGAATGCCCAACAAAATCAGCGCCGAGCCGCCCATCAACATGAGGTTCAATTTCATGGCGGCGAACTCCTTGCGCCCGCTGCCGAACATGCCGATGAGCAAATAAGTGGGGATGAGGGTCAACTCATTGAACACGAAAAAGGCGAACAGGTCGAAGGCGATGAAACTGCCGAACACGCCGGCCGCCAGGATTTGCAGAAGGATGAAAAATTCCTTGACCCGGTTTTCCACGCCCCAGCTGGCCATGGTACCGCAGAGCACAATGACGGCGGCGAGAACCATCATGGACATGGAAATGGCGTCCACGCCGATATGGTAATGGATATTCAGGGCCGGGAACCAAGCGAAGTCGGCCGCGAAGGCCAGGGCGGACACGCCTGAACCGGGCTCGGGAACGGGGGGATGCATGAAAAAAGACGTCGCCAGCACCAGCACCAAAACCAAATTGGCCACGCTGGCGCCTAGGCTGAACCTTTTGACGCCTCGCGAGTTGCCGGCCGGAAACAACATCATGACTCCGGCCGCGAGCAAGGGCAGGAACCAGGTCCAAGACAAAAGACAAGCGCCTACGCCGTTTTCAATCACAGGCCCAACCCTCCCCAGCGAGCCAGGATCAGCAACCCGACCAATGCGATTCCGATATACGCCTGCACTTGTCCGCTTTGCACCATGCTTTGCACCCAGGCCGCACCCCGTATCACGGCGGTTACGGCGTCAAACGCGCCGTTCACGACCGTGCGCTCAAACCAGGTAATCGGCGCCGCAACTAACCGGTTCCCGACATTGCGAACCAGGAAACGATATCCTTCGTCGATATAAAACTTGTTCGCCACGATTTTCGCCAGGCCGGTTTCCTGCTCGGCCCCCAGAATGGACTTCCGGCCCTTCCGCCCGTACCAAGCCCAACCCAAGGCAATGGACGATACGGCCAGGACCGTAGCCAGCGGACTGAGCCAGGGTAAACCGGAGCCCGCTTCGGAACCGTTTTCCGCGATGACCGCGTACATGGGCAAAACATGCGCGATGAAAAAGTTTTTCGCGAATCCGGCGATTACGCTGGGCACGGCCAAAATCAGAATGGGCCAAACCATGGAAGGCATTTCCTTAGCGCTTTGGCCCGCTGCGCCATCCGCCGCATGTCCGTCCGAATGCGCGGAAGCGGAGGCGGGCGCATGCGAGTCCTGATGCGATCTCCCAGCGGAAAATCGCGGACCATGGAAGACCAGGAAAAAATACCGGGACATATAAAACGCGGTCAGCGCGCCGGTGGCCAAGGCCGCGAAGAAGGCGATGTAATGTCCGTTTTCCCAAGCGGCATGCAGGATTTCCTCTTTGGAGAAAAATCCCGCGAAAGGAAAGACGCCGGCCAGAGCCAGGCAACCCACCAAGGTGGCCCAATAGGTCCGCGGCAGGATCCGGCGCAAGCCGCCCGTATCCCGGATATCATTGCTGTGAACGGCATGGATGATGACGCCGGCAGATAAAAACAGCATGCACTTGAAAAAGGCGTGAGTGAAAATATGGAACATGGAGGCGGTGAAGGCGGCGGAATCCGGCGCACCACCCGCAGCGGGCAGGCCCGCGCCCAAGGAAAACATCATATATCCCAATTGCGACAAGGTCGAGTAGGCCAGAATTCGCTTCAGATCCGTTTGCCTGCAAGCGATGATGGCCGCGAACAACGCCGTGAACACGCCCGTAACCTCCACGATACGGAGGGTATACTCGGCGGCTGCGAACAAGGGGAACAAGCGCGCGGTCAAATAGATGCCGGCCACGACCATGGTGGCGGAATGGATGAGCGACGAAACCGGGGTAGGCCCTTCCATGGCGTCGGGAAGCCAAACGTGAAACGGAAACATCGCGGACTTGCCCCAAGCTCCCATGTAAATCAGGAGCGTCCCGAGCGTCAGGATATTGACGCCGAACCAAGCCGCCCAGGGCGAGTTCCGCAAAGATTCGGCCGCAGCCGGTGCGTTCAGGGCCGAAAAATCCAAGCTGCCGACCTGCACGGCGACGAGAATGACGCCGACCAGGAAAAAAGCGTCGGCGAAGCGCGTGACGATAAACGCTTTCTTGCTCGCGGCCACGGCGCTGGGTTTATGGTACCAGAAGCCGATGAGCAAATAGGAAGACACGCCCACCAGCTCCCAGAAGAAGAAGGTTTGCGCCAGGTTCGCGGCCACGACCAAACCCAACATGCTGAAGCTGAACAGGGAAAGGGTGGGAAAGAAACGTCCGGCCGATTTGTCGTCATGCATATAGCCGATGGAATAGACGTTCACGAGGAAGGAAATGAAGGTGATGACCAATACCATCATCACGGAAATCGGATCGAGCAGAAACCCGAAGCTCGCCGAAAAAGCGCCACCGGATTCCAGCGGGAAAGTCATCCAGGTGTGTTCCCACGCCAAGGCAGTGCGTCCCGGAAAAGACGCCGGGTTGCCCAGCACCAAAGTCCAATATTGCCAGGCCAGCAGGACCGCCAATACCAAAGTTGCACCCATCAAAAACGTCGCCGCCAAGCCCGACGCGGTCCGGCTCTTGCGTCCCAACCACAGGCCGTTAATCAGGAAGGACAGAAAAGGCAGCGCCAAAATCCCGCAGGCCAGGTGTCCGGTCGCCCCCCCGGCCAGGGAAACTTGCAAGTTACCCATGCATTCCGTCCAATTCCCGTATGTCCAAATTTCCGCGTTGCCGGTTCACGGCGATGACGATGGCGAGCGCCAAGGCCATTTCCGCAGCCGTAACCGCGACGGCGAACAGCGCGAACAAGCTCCCCGCTTCGGCGTCATGCGCGGAATTCAAGCCCGCAGCCCCGGCTCCCCCGCCTCCGAATCGCGCGAAGGCCACGAAATTGATCAATGCCGCATTGACCATCAATTCCAAGGACATCAGCGCCGCGATAAAATTGCGTCGCGTCATCAAGCCATAGGCGCCGATGGCGAACAGGCAAGCGGACAACAAAAGGCAAGCGGTTAAATTCACGCACCCTCCCGGGTATCATGCCGCGCCAGGGCGATGGCGCCGACCATGGCGGCCAAGAGCAGCACCGATATCAATTCGAAGGGGACTAAAAATCCATTCGGCCCCGCGTCCAACAGACGCAGGCCCAAGGAATGCATGGATGCTACGCCTCCCGACACCGCGGTTGCCCCTGAGGACGCGGCAGCGTTGACGGCGCCGGTCGCGGCATCGTTTGCGCCGTCAGCAGCGGGCATCAAAGAAGCCGCGAGGGTGCAATGCGCCTTATGCACCAAGTCAACCAGGAATGCCAAAGCCGTTCCCGCCACAGCCAATCCGAATACCCATTTCAATGGCGAAGGACCCGGCATTTTTCCGCCCAGTTCCGAGGTGAGCAACACCGCGTAGAGAACGAAAATCATGATGCCGCCGATGTAAACCATCACTTGAACGAGCGCCACCATTTCCGCTTGCAAAAGCAGAAAGAGCGCCGCCGTTCCGACCAATACGCCGAGCAGCCCCAAAGCGGCGCGAAAGAGATTGCGGGCCAGGACGGTAATGACAGCCATGCCCAACAAGGCCGCAGATAATCCATAGAAAAAAAGGTCACGCACGCTCAACGACCTTCTTTCTTGTTCAGGACATAGTCCAATTCGTCGCGTTTATAAGCCGCCATTTCAAATCCATGACCCATCCGGATGGCGTCGAACGGGCACGCCTCGATGCACAAGTTGCACAGCGTACAAGTCGAAAAACGGTAGATGAATTCGCCCAGAACGCGCTTCGAGGCGATATTCTTGGTGGTGAGAATGGAAATGGTCCCGTTCGGGCAGGCTTTCTCGCATAAGGTGCAGGCCGTACAAGTGTGCTCGCCTTTTTCGTCATGCGGCATCACCACTTGGCCTCGGAATCGTTCCGGAAACTTCAGGGTCTCGCGGTTCTCGGGATATTGCTGCGTCACCACGCGGCTGGGCCTGGTCAAATAGAGAATCGTGACCTTCATGCCCTTAAGCATGGACAGGGTATCGTGAAATAGGCGCGACAGTGTCATATGGAAACAGTCCTCATGGGAGTATCCATCCGAGCGTTACGAGCGTGGCGGCCAAAAGCAAATTGGCCATGGAAACCGGCAGCAGGAATTTCCATTCCAGCGAAAGCAGATGATCGATGCGCAGCCGGGGAAAAGTCCATCGGAACCACATATACATGAAAATGAGGGCTCCGGTCTTGGCGAAAAACCAGATGAAGCCGGGGATGAAGGCCAGGATATGATCCAGGGGACCAATACCAAATTGCGGCGCCAGGAAACCTCCCAGGAAAAACGTCGCGCCCAAGCCCGCCGAGGCGAACATGTTCACGAACTCCGCCAGAAAGAACATGGAAAAGCCCATCCCGGAATATTCGGTGTGAAACCCGCCCGCCAGCTCCGACTCCGCTTCCGACAAATCCAAAGGCCCGCGGTTCAATTCAGCGGTGGAGGAAATCAAATACAACACGAACGCCAAAGCTCCGGCGCCGGGCAATTTGAAAATCCACCAGTCCCGGACCGTGCCCTGCTGAGACAGAACGATTTCGCGCAAGGACCCGGTCCCGCTCGCCATAACCACGAGCAACATGCATAAGACCATGGACAATTCGTAGGAGAAAAGTTGCGCGCCGGCGCGCATCGAACCGAGCAGGGAATATTTATTGTTCGACCCCCAGCCGCCGATGAGGATGCCGAGAATGCCCATGCCGGAAACCGCCGCGATGTAGACCATGCCCGCCTGGGGATCCGCCACTTGCAAATTATGGTCGAAAGGCATTACCGCCAGGACCAGGAAAGAACCGGTAATCGGCAGCAAGGGGGCGAGGAAGTAAGCCAGGGTATCCACCGCGCGCGGCTTGATGTTTTCCTTCAACAATAATTTCAGGGAATCGGCGATGGGTTGCAACAGGCCGAAGGGGCCGACACGCGTGGGACCGAGGCGGGCCTGGAACCGGGCGCACACTTTACGCTCCAGCCATACCAGTAATATCGCCACGACAACGACCAAAACCATCAACACGACGACGGATAAGGCGCCGTTGGCCAAAGCCGCTAAGGGCGCGGGCAAATTGGCGCGAATGAAATCGCCCACGGGATGGTTAGCGGAATAGGCGATCATGAGTTCGCTCCCCTGCGGACTACTTGCGAATGACGTGTAGATATCGACATCATCGATCGATATCCGGGATGATCAAGTCCAAGGTGGACAGTACCGTGACCAGGTCGGCGATTTTACCGCCCCGCGTGATCTCATCGATGGCCGACAAATTCGAAAATCCCGGCGAGCGGCTTTTTACGCGGTAAGGCTTGAAACTATTGTCCGAGACCAAATAGGTGCCATACAATCCCCGGGCAGTCTCCACGGCTGCGAAATAGCTTCCGGCGGGAACCTTGTAATTGGGTTTTTCCTTGGACCGGTATTGTCCCTCCGGGATGCCCGCTGCGGCTTGTTCCAGGATGCGCACGGATTGGCGCATTTCGTCCATGCGGACCCGATAGCGATCAAAACTGTCGCCGTTGGCCCCGAGCGGAACGTCGAATTGAAAGCGGTCGTAAATCGAGTAGCCGTCGTTACGGCGGACATCGTAGTTGACGCCCGAAGCCCGCGCCACGGGGCCGGTGCAGCCATTACTGATGGCGCGCTCTTTCGAAAGCAGCCCCACGCCTACGGTGCGTTCCCGGATGATGGGGTTTTGACTGACGAGCACGTCGAATTCGTCCAAGGAGAATTTCATCTCCTCGCAAAGGGTCTTGACCTTGCCGATAAATCCCTCGGGCAGATCCGCGTTCGAACCGCCCGGCCGGAAATAATTCATGGTCAGCCGCGCGCCGCACAGCTCCTCGAACAACTGGGTGATTTTTTCGCGTTCTATGAATCCGTACAGGAACGCGCTGACGGCGCCCATGTCCATTCCGAAAGCGCCCCACCACAAAAGGTGGGATTGAATGCGTTGCAATTCACAAACGATGACGCGAATATATTCGCCGCGCTCCGGGACGCCGATATTCATGGCTTTTTCTATCGCCAGGCACACGCAAAGATTGTTGATATGGCTGCTGAGGTAATCCATGCGATCGGTGAGATGCATGTATTGGATGAAGGTCTCGTTCTCGCCCATCTTCTCGATGGCGCGATGAATAAAGCCCAGGTGCGGCACCGTTTCCAGCACGGTTTCACCGTCCAGCCGAACCACCAGCTTAAGGACGCCGTGAGTGCTCGGATGCTGCGGACCCATGTTGAGGAAATACTCATGCGACCCATCCGGACGGACATCGCGCAAGGTAAACCCCGGCGGTAATGAACCGGATTTTTTTACGGCATCGGGAGCGCCCGTTCGAGATACGGCAGGGGCGGCGGAAATTGGCGCGGGTTGGATGGGGCCTTGCGGCATACTCTCGCTCATGTCAATAAGGCCTCTTCACCACGCGGGTAGGATCTTCGAAATCCTTCCGCAAAGGGTGCCCGGGGAAATCGTCGTCCAGGAAGAGCCGGCGCAAATCGGGATGGCCAACGAATATGATTCCGAAAAAGTCATAAGTCTCGCGCTCGTGCCAATTGGCCGAAGCGAATAGATCCATCAACGTCGGAATTTCCGGATGGGTCTCATGGGGCAAGTTGCAACGCAAGAAAACCTTGTGGCCATGGTCCAAGGATTGCAGATGCACGATTACGTCGAAATGATCCTTCCAATCCACGGCGGTAATTTCAATCAGGAAGTCCAGTTTCAACGCGGGCTCGTTCCGCAGGAATTCCACAACGCCATGGTAGTCCTCGCGGGACACGGCCAGGTCGAGCACATATTCCGGTCCCAAGGCCGCCCATTTTTCTTGGGTAACATCCGCGTTACCATGAACGGCGACCGCCGGGAACCTTGCTTGCAGGGCGGAAAAGATTTCGGCGGGCGGCATACCGCGCGCCGGCTTGGGCACGCGCGCCACTTCGTCGAACTTGGGAGCGGCCACGCGCTTGATGACTACGCCCTTGAAGTCGGGATTTTCCGCCTTGAAGCGCTCTTGCGCCTCTTTCATCGATTCTTGCTTGGCCTTTTCCTTTATTTCCCAAGCCTTGGAACAATCCGAATAGACATCGCGAATGGGTGAGGTATTCAGGGGCTGATGCGTAAGGGACTTGCGCCAAGCGCCTTTCCGGATCAAAGCTTGCAATTGCATGATTCCGTAGAGCAAGGCTTCGGGGCGCGGCGGGCAGCCGGGTATGTACACGTCAATGGGCACGATGCGATCGGCGCCTTTGATGACGGAGTAGCTGTCGTAATAAAACGGTCCGCCGGAAATGGTGCAGGCGCCCATGGCGATGACGTATTTAGGACCGGGCATTTGCTCGTAGAGCGTGACGAGACGTGATCCCATTTTCTCCACGATGGTGCCGGCCAGGATGATCAGATCAGCCTGTCGGGGCGAGGCCCGGGCCACTTCCAAGCCGAAGCGGGCCCAGTCATGATGCGACGCTCCCGTCGCCATCATTTCGATGGCGCAGCAGGAAGTTCCGAAAACCAACGGCCACAGCGAGTTTGCGCGCGCCCAGCCCACCACCCAATCGACCGCGTTCAAAGAACCGGCCGGGTTCAAGGAACCGGCCGGCGGGATCGGCAACGAGTTGTCCTGAGTCAGTCCCATTCCAATACCTTCTTACGCCAAGCATAGACCAATGCGAATCCCAGAATGGCGACGAACACCATCAATTCTCCCCATATAAAGAAAGGAGAAAGGTGCACACCCCCCAGCGCGGCTGCCGAAGAGGCTCCCGCTGCTCCCGTCCCTTGCGCGCTACGCATGACGCCAAGCACCGGAAATAGGAAAACGGCTTCCACATCGAACACCAGGAATATCAAAGCGAACAAGTAATAACCGATTTTGAACTGAATGCGGGCCGAACCGATGGCGGACTCGCCGGATTCGTAAGGCTCCAGTTTTTGTCCCGTGTCTGGAAAGCGAGGAGCGAGGAGGCGGGAAACGATCATGGCGCCGCCCGCGAATAGCACGCCGACTACGGCGAAGACTCCGAGAATGATGTATTCAGTCATCCCCGCGTCTTTCCATCTTTCGGCCCGTCCTTTTTACTGCAAGGTGGTTCAAGGAATCCATCCCTGGGCATAGCCCGTACGAAAATTATTCCGTTCCATAAAAAAGATACATTCGAGCGGAAAGCAGATACAGATTTTCTCCCTCCAATTTTATGACAGATTTACAATAACCCGCTCAATCGAGGGATATGAGCCCGATCTTCACCATGTCAAACTGGCACCTTTTTGCGGTTGGCGGAAAAACGTTCGCTTGATTTCGAAAAATCACCCGATTCGTTCGCGAAGCATTTCAATCGAGACTGTATTCATCGCGCATGGGTTCGCATGAGATCGGCATCCCACCTCAACCAATACACCAAATTAATTGGTCATTTAATCTCATGGCTGCTCTAAGACTTCTGAGAGCAAAAGGCCTTGTTCCTATCCTTTGGAAACCGAAATTCGCGAAGCGCCGGTTTCCCCCACGAATGGGATTTAAAACCGCCGCCATGGGTTGATTACCCCATGAATCGGGAGATTTTTTAACCGATATTAGCCAATGTTAACCGAAAAATAGCGCTTCCGTTTTGGCAGATATCGCAAATTACCGCCAACTCATAACAGTTAGTGCCTTGATTTTCCTTTACTTGCAGGAATTGGTCCGCCCATAATTGAAATGGGAAGCTCCGGCAGCAATTTGCAGGCTGAGAAATGATATAATTTTGACGAGGGCGTCCGGCCATCTCTTCAGGATGAATTCATCCTCCACCATAAAGCACCGGACCCAAAACGGGAGTCGAAATGCCGTTCCAAACCCTAGTCCGTAATACCCGCTCCATCGCACGGACGCTTCACGCCGCGAAGTGGGGCCATCGATTTATGGCGGTGACGTCCATGGTGATGTTGTGTAGTTGGGGAACTCACGCCCAAACATCTCCTTCTTCATTAACCTTGACGGCCAAACTCCGCGACTTTTTAGAAATCAACGATGTGGGGCGCACCCCGACGCACCCGGATTTCAATAACGATGCTTTTATGGGATGCGCGGACCTCGGTTATGTCAAGCCCACCATCGACACCATGGGGGCCGTGGACACCTCCATATTCAAGTTCGACAATCGTAACCCGGTATTCTCGGGAAAATTCACCTCATCGGGCGGCAAGCCTTGCTTTACCAACCCCTCGCGCTTCGATCAGTGGTACAACGACAAGACCGGCGGGGACACCAACCGACCCTTTCTGATGGATTTGAAATTCGACAGTATCGGTGGAGGCCTGTACAAATACTCCAACACCGCTTTTTTCCCCCTGGATACCAACGTCGCCATGCCTGCCTTCCGGAAAATCCATCCCGCGGATCCCGGACCTTTCGGATTCCTTCATGTCAATGACCCGCATGATTTCGGGTTCACCATGGAGTTCCACTCCTATTTCACCTATCTCGCCAACAAGAACCAGGTATTCGACTTCACCGGCGACGACGACGTTTGGGTGTTCATCAACGGGAAGCTGGCCATCGACCTCGGCGGCGTCCATGGCGCGGAGGCGGCCTCGGTGAACCTGGACGCGATTGCGGCAAGCTTCGGCTTGCTCAACGGCGGCAATTACATCCTGGACTTCTTTTTCGCGGAAAGGCACACCACCCAATCCAATTGTGTGATTACCACCAGCCTTTTGCTCGGACAGCAAAAGCTTCCCGCCCCGATCGCCTCGCCGAAATCACTAACCTTCCCGTCCCAAGTCAAGGTCGCGCTAAGCGACGCGACGGCCGGAACCCAAATCTATTACACCACGGATGGCTCCACTCCCGACAGCAACAGTACGCCTTACGTCGATTCCTTGACCTTTTTCGATACCAAGGTTCTGAAAGCCATAGCCTATAAAAGCGGGTTCACGCATAGCGATGTGATGACGGAAACGTATACGAAATCGTACGGTGCATCCTCCCTGGAAGTGCTAACGGCGACAGGCGGCGCGCTCCCGGGCGGCGTTTTGACGGATACGAATTCCGGTTACATGATACGCGTCACAACACCGCAAGGCGGGCTTGTCAATATCAAAACCACGGCGGTAACGAAAATCGCCGGTGACAACGAAACGTTAACCTTGTCCACGATTGCGACCGCCCCCGATCAATTCATTTTCTCCGGAGTCATACCGTTTTCCATCGCCACCGCGGCGGCCGGGGATGGCAAGACACAATCGGCCGGATTCGACACGTTGATCGTCAAATGGATTAATCCCTCCCATGCGGCGGACTCGGTCGTCAAAAAAATTCCGGTGGTGGCTGCGAATAAAATCGCGACCGTATATTTCTCGGATACCCCCGGCGGATCGCCCATCTCGAAATACCCCCGCAACCAAACCACGGTGTACATCGTCGTAAAGGACCAAGTCCGTAACCCCGCCCTGACCTACAAAGCCGTGGTTTCCTCCCAGGTTTTGGGGATCGATTCGGAAACCGTCATCTTGACCGAGACCAGCCCGGGGACCTATACCGGCAGTATTCCGGTATCCCACGCCTCGAAAAGCATAGGCAACGCGTTACTGGAAGTGTCCGACGGGGGCGATCAATTACAGGTGGTTTACAAAGACCCGGTTTACGGAGAAACCGCGACGGCCACCGCCGGTTTCGATGAGAACGTCCAAATGGACGGGCATTTGGTCTTTACCGATGCTCTCGGAAACACCTTGGATTCCGCCGCGCTTTGGTCTCCGACGAACGGGAAACTTTATTTCACCTATACGGACGATTATGCCTACGGAAAACTTACCACCAAGGACCTCCAACTCGCGCTGGTCGATAAGCGATACGGCACGGTCCTCGCGACGGACCATGAGCGTATTTCCCTGGCGCTTTCCTCCAAAAGCGATTCCGTCACCGGCATTTGGCAAGGGTTCATTAATTTGGCCGACGCCTTTCCGGTTACGGACTCAAATGCCATCGCGGAGGTGCGTTATCGCGGTGAGGCGACGATAACGGTGCAGGGCCACGATAATGTCGGCGCGGCCTTACCTGCCTACAAGTCCGCAAAATTGACGATTGCCTATCCCGATTCCACTGCGATACTATCCTGGGGCTTGGCCGATACCAGCAAGGTTCCGAAAGGTTCGGAAGGCCTGGTCATCACGGTTAAGGACCAGAATTTCACTTCCGGCGCGAACGATTCCGTCGCGGTCACGGTTTCCTGCACAAAGTCCGGCGACAGCGTGTCCAATGTCGCGGCCTATGAGACCGGCTCAGGCGTCTATGTGACGAATCCCGTCGTAAAGGATGGCTCCGCACCCAATCCGTCCGATCGCATCCTATCCTGCCTGACAACGGATCAAATCAAGGTGACCTATGTCGATCCGGTATACGGCACGACTTCGCAATTAATCATCAATGAAGTCGCCGTTCCCCAAGCTACGCCGCCCAGCCAGTCGTTTTCCACCAATGTATTCGTGACCCTGACCACGGCCACCGACGGGGCGACCATTTATTACACCTTGGACGGATCCATGCCGATTCCAGGTAGCAGTCCGGTATATCTGGATCCCATCCGAGTCAGTTTGACGACCACAATCAAGGCCATCGCGGTACGGCCCGGATGGAAGAACAGCAAGGTCATGACCGAGGTTTATACCAAGCAATTCACCGCATCCCACTTGGAAATCCTGGATGAAAACGGGAACGCGATATCCGGCGGAGTCATCACCGGCACGGCGAAAAAACTAACCCTTAAGCTGGTCACCACCCAAGACCTGTTGCCTAACGCCACGGTCGGGGCCCGAACTTCCGTCGATAAGGATTCGGAATCCTTTCCGCTGGGAGGCTTCGTTTCCACGGGAACGAATTTCCAGTATTCCAGCCTGGTCAACCTCAAACACGGCACGCCGAAAGCGCCGGGTAACGACACCATCGAAGCCATCGGAACCGACACCTTGATCGCCCGGTGGGTCAACCCCTTCAACGCCGCCGACTCGGCGCTGGACACCCTGATTATCAAGCCGGCCTTCGTAGCCGCGGATGTTTACTTTTCGAGCAGCGAGGGCGGGGCTCGCATCACGCAATATCCCGACACCACCACTGAAGTGTACATCGTCGTCAAAACGCGCCCCAAGGATCCCGGGCTGACTTATACTGTAACTTTGTCTTCAAGCGCGTCGGGAGCCGATCAGGAAATCCTCACCCTGACTGAAATCACCCCAGGCATTTTTTCCGCAAAAGCTCCCGTTGGTACCAACGCGAAAAAACCCGGTGACGGCACGATTCAGGTTGCGATTGCCGGGGATCAATTGACGGCTGTGTTTACCGACCCGGTTTACAAGGACAACAATTATCGCGGGGACGCGGGCTTCGCCCAGGCTGTGCAGGAAAGCCCGGCGCTCACCTTCATCGACTCTAAAGGCGCGGCCCTGGCGCCCACCGATATTTGGAGCCCGACCAACGGCAAAATTAACCTGCGTTATTCCGACGATTGGAACGTGGGCATCGATTCCTTGGTTAATAAAATCCCGGTTCGCCTGTATCTTGCCAACTCCAAGTCCGGAGTTTTGGTGGGGACCGATACGGAAACCGTAACTCTGACTCTCACGGCCACGCCCACGGGCACGCGCGGCACTTGGGAAGGATCCTTAGCCCTGGCGGACAAAGCGGCCGCCAAGCTCCATAACGATACGCTCGAGTCCTATTACTTGGGAGCGCTCACAGCCGTAGTGACCCCGCACACCAATGCCGGGGACTTCGTCGGCCCGGACCTTTCGGCCAAACTTTCCATCGCCTACCCCAATCAACCGGCCGACATCATCATCACCGACACTTCCGGCAAAGCGGTGGATCGCAAAACGACCGCCGTGAACATCATCATCCACGATCAACTGGTGACCAAAAGCGGGCCAGCGACCATCAGCGCCATCGTCACGTGCGTGCAATCCGGAGATAAAATTTCCAACGTGATTCTGGTATGGAACGGAACGGCCTACGTGGCCCAGCCTCCCGTGAACAAAGGCGAAATTTCGGCGGGTATTCCGAATTCTTCGGATGCGATTTTGCAATGCCTGGAATCCGACGTGCTTACGGTGACCTATACCGATCCCGTTTACGGCGATTCGCGGAGCGCCACCGTGCGTTGGTCCGATGATCCACCCACCAAGATTTACTTCGTTTCCACCAAGGATGGTTCCATCATTTCCTCCGTGACGGATGCGACGGATAAAAACTTCCAAATCATCGTGGAAGGCAAAAGCCTGACCCGGGATAAAATCGACACCATTCAAGTAGTACTGACCACGAACCAAGGCGACAAAGACACCGTCTTAGCCGTTGAAACGGGTGTCATGACCGGGAAATATGTCGTCACCGCCGAATTCAACTTCACCGTCGCAACGCCCCAAACCGGCGACAAAAAGGTGGAAGCGCAAATCTCGCTGACCAGCCGTACCAACCAGGTTACCCTTACGGGAACGACGGTGGTCGCGGGCCAAACGGCGAAAAATGATCTCAGCATGTCCTCCAATTACGATTTGGTCACCAAGGCCTATATCATGGATAAAGACCAGGATGGAATGGCCGATCATGTTTACTTGGTGTTCGATCATAAATTGCCTGTCCTTCCGGCTGCTTTGGACTCCGTTTTTTGGAACCAAGTCGGCAAGGATTTCAACCGGAAAGCCGATGCCGGAATGCTGTCCTTCCAGGGTACCGATTCCTCAATCGTCGTCGTCGATTTTTCCAAATCCCAATTCGGGGATCATCTCACCGGCATCCCTTCGGGACAGGCTCCGTACGCGGTCCTTCCCGCGAACGCGCTTTTCGGAGGTCAGCATGCCCCGCTGGCCGATTCAGTCGGGCCGGTACCGGTCACGGCGGTAAAGCACCCGTCCAACTTGCAGAGCTATAACGTTTCGCTGACGGAGAAAAGATTCAATCCCGACACCTTGGTGGTTACGCTTTCCGAAAAAATCAAAACGACGATTGCAAATTTCGGAAGCATGCTGCGGTTCTCGAAGGGATGCCTGGATTACACCGGATCCGCTCCCGTGAAGACCTATAGCGAACCGACGACGTCAGACGGCATTGAGTATACGGTCATCGTGGACAATACGCCGGATACGCAAGTGCCGCTGGTGGACGACTGTATATTCCTGGAAGCGGGTGGCGGCTATTTGGATTTACCGGGCAATGCGCCGGGCCGGCTGGGAGTGAAACTGACCGGTGATAATCCCAAGCTCACCATTCGAGAATTCCGTGGGTATCCGCCTGTGGCGGGCATGGACCCCAATTCGCCTGGGTTCGTGGTCGTGACCAATGACAATCGGGTAGATAAGACGGGAACATGGAGCAACCAAGGCGGCAATGGCGAATGGCAGGTCACTTGGATTCCGCCCTATGGGTTCGAGGAGAACAACCCCGTTGGTTCGTTAACCGATATCGCCGCACATTTCAACGATCCGCAAAGCGGGGTTCGCCGACCGGAAGTTTCCACTCCGCGCCCCATGCCGCCTAGCCTTAGCACGGTGGAAGTCATTTCTTCCGGCGCTTACAGAGCCCAAATCCATATCTTCGACAATCTTGGCACTCCAGTCCGGTATATGGAGCAGGCTTACGGATTCAATGGCGAAGATAAAAACCCCTGGCGCGCGACGGATAAAGGCCAGTTGAGCTTCCTGGTCTGGGATATGTTGGACGAGCGGGGTCAAATGGCCGGGCAAGGAGTTTACGTCTGGAAAGTGGCCTTTACCTTCTTGGAGAAGAATAAAAAATCCGAAATCATGTACACGCGAACCGGTGTGATGCGCCGAGGAAATTAATCATACGGGGATCGACCCGAGCCCCTGATTTTCAAGAATCCGTTTGAAGCGTCCAACCCGGGCGCTTCTTTTTTTTAGATGGGATTTTATAAATGAAGAAACATTTGCGGATAACCTTCACTGATTGAATGGGCCACACGGAGCACTAAATAAGGGGAAACCTATCCGGCAGAACCGTAAAAAATACGGAATGCCCAATTTTTGAGTTATTTAGACCTTTTTCAAAGCCCCAATACCTTCGACCTTACTTATATTATTCAAACTTGGCTTCAGGATATCTGGGGATGAGACCGCTTGCGGTTGAAAGTACGTTCAGGGGTGGGCGTTTTCCCGGTGACCTAGCCAAATGAAATGTTTTAGTAGACCAAAGCTTTGGCCCGTTAACCAAATCGAAAAGGGATTCACAGTGAGATCCATGTCACGACTTCTATCCATAGCCTTGTTAACCTTTTTCGCGTTAAGCCATGGCCAGGCGCCAACAACCTTAAGCCTAAAAGCCAAGCTCCGGGATTTCCATGAGCTCCCGGACGGAAACGGCCCCCCTTACCCCGGGGATCGTCACCCAGACTTTAACAACGACGCCTATGCGTCCTGCTCCGGAACCGGCTACGTTTCCAACACTATTCGGGTCGATCCCATTGCTCCGGCCGATTCAATAATCTTTCCGTATGACAACCGCAATCCAACTCTGGTCAAGCAGTTCGATGGAAGTGGGAAACGGTGCTTTACCGACGACCCCCCGACGACCACTCGATTCGATCAATGGTTTAATGACAAGGACGCTTCGATAAATCGTCCGTTTCTAACGACTTTGCAATTCAACCTTAAACCGGGTACAACCACGGCAAACCCGGTTTATGAATATCTCAACGATGCTTATTTTCCTCTGGACGCCAATAACGCAGCGACTTCGGGCGGAGCGTACACCGACCTGCCGGGGCAAACATTAAACACTTTCGGGCATTCCACGGGTGGCGGCAATACCAACCATAACTTCGGATTCACAATGGAGTTTCATGCCAACTTCACTTATAAGAAAGGTAATGCTGCAGCGGGGATTCAACCTCAAACCTTCAATTTCACCGGCGACGACGACGTGTGGGCCTATATCAACGGAAAACTCGTCATTGACCTCGGTGGAATTCATGTGGCCGAAAACGCATCGGTTAATCTCGACGATCTGGGCCTCACCGACGGCGAGAGCTATATCTTGGACTTTTTCTTCGCCGAACGGCATACCACGGAATCCCATTGCAAAATCAGCACCAGTTTGCAATTAGAATCCAACCCCCCGAAAGTTGCGACTCCCGTTGCCACGCCGGGAGCCACTGCCTTCAACTCCCAATTATCCATTTCCCTTACAGACGCGACGCCCGGAACAACCATTTATTATACGACCAACGGTACCGCGCCTGACAGCAACAGCGCCGTGTACTCGACGCCCACGACTACCGGAACGCCAATCAACGTGACGAAAACGACCACCATCAAAGCCATCGCTTATAAATCCGGTTGGATCAAAAGCGATGTCTTGACGCAGGTCTATACGAAAAAGTCCGTGCCTTCCACTTTGGTAATCCTGGATCAAAACGGCAATCCTTTAACGGGCGGTTACCTGACCCAATTGAATACTGCCTACACCATCAAAATCACCACGACCCAAGCGGGATTAACCACCTTGTCGCCTGCCGGATCGACCAAGACGGCCGGTGACGCCGAAGTCATCACGCTTTCCAACCCGCAAAGCCAGGGCGATAACTTCATTTTCTCAGGCGCCACTCCATTTGTCATCGCAACGGCGGTGGCCAACAATGGAAAAACGGAAGCGAGCGTGAGCGGATATGACAGCCTCATCGTTAAATGGATCAATCCCTTGGACCCGACCGACGTCGCGGAAAAGCACGTATTGGTCCGCCCCGCACCCGTGCAAGCCACCGCTTATTTTTCAACCAACGCCAACGGCTCGGACGCGACGACGCAGTACGCGGGCACGGAAACCACCATTTATTATTTCGTGAAAGACGAAGTGCTGCCCGCCGGATCCAAACCGCAGGTGACCCTGCAAACCACCCGAAGGGTGGGGACGGTGGTGACGCCCGAAGATGCAGCAGTCTTGGACCTCAACCTGAATCCGTCGCCTGGAGTCTATGGCGTTGCCATCCCCGTTAGCCTAATCCCGACGCCCGCCACCGGCGACAAAATCATCCAGATGATTATCGACGACCAGATCAAAGGGACCTATTCCGATCCGTATGACGCGGAAAGCCCTGCCATCGCGGTAGCGGGCTTCGGATCCGCTCCGGAATTGGAAGCTTCACTAGAGTTTACGGATAAAGATGGAGTCGTCCTTCCCTCCAATGTTTACTACAGCCCGGCGGCAGGATTTCTTTACCTGACCTACAAAGACGATTGGGTGGGGGGCACCATGGATAGCATACCGGTCACCCTGACCATCGTTAACAATTTCGGCAACGCGGCTCCGGATTCGGAGGTTTTTAAGGTGACCCTGAACCTTGCCAAACATTCCGGAAACACCGGGGTATGGGACGGTTCCATCAAACTCGCCTCCGGGCCCACGATCACCAGGGGTAACGGCGTCGCTGAAACCTACATTCTCGGCAACGTTCATGCTACCGTGCAGTCACATACGAAATCGGGAAGCCCCGTCGGCCCATTGGCCTTTGACGACTTGCTGGTCGCCTACCCTAACCTCGACGGAAACCTCAAAATCGTGGTGCCCGGAAAGACAACCACCGGAGTTGATCGGGCGGACACACTCATCCAAGTCATCGCCCAAATGCAAAGCCTTTCGTCAGCCAAAGACACGCTTTACGCGACCTTGAGCTGCTCGGAAAGCAAGGATCAAGTCGTCAATGTCATGTTGATTGAAAAGGACGTCGCTTCCGGCACTTATGAATCGAAAATCATTTCGAAAACCGAAGGAGCGGTTTTCGCCGACGGCGTGTTGCAATGTAAACCTTCCGACGTCATCATCGGCAGCGTAAAGGTTCCGCCTTATAACGACACTAAGGAAATCCGTGTCGTTATCGACAATCCGGTGACCACTACTTTGACTTATTCCCTTTCCCCTGACGGAGCCACTCCTGTCTCGTCCGTGCAGGAAGGCAAAGGATCGGTCTTCTACGCCGTGGTTAACGCGCAGAGCCCTTCCTTGACCCAGGTCGATACCATTTTGGTGACCTTTACCACACCCCAAGGCGAAACGGAAACCTTCAAGGCGATTGAGACGGGTATATACTCGCAGAAATTCGTAGCACAAGTACCGTTTAAGTTCGTGCAAAACACCAACCCGACCGTCAACGGAATCCTGGAAGGAAAAATCCTTCCCAACCAGCAAGTCAATTTCGTGACGGCAACGGGGCAGGTCACGGTCGGTGGCGGAACCGTAAAAACCAATGTGGATTTACAAGCTGCTCTCGATCCTATCGTGAAAGCCTATATCAAGGACAGCAACGGGGACGGGTCCGGCGATAAGGTCTACGTCGTTTTCCAGAACAAACTGAGCCGGTTGCCGACCACTTTGCAGGTGCAATGGAATGACACCGTTTCCACCCCCAAAATCGGTCCTGCTGATGGTACGATTTCCTTTTTAAACGGCGATTCTACGACCGTAGTCTTAACCCTGAGTAAGCCGTATGCGATAGGTTTGACGGGCGTGGCAAAGGGGCAAATACCCAATGCGGTATTGCCGAATGACGCCTTCTTCCAAGGACAAAAACCGGCCATTGTGGATTCCATCGGTCCGATTTTGATTTCAGCGGTCAAGCATCCCGGCGTGGTCAATCCGCTGGTGACTAAAGACCCCAATCTGACTCGGGATACGCTGTTCATTACATTGTCGGAACCCATCAAGGCCGGCAAGGATTTCAATGAAATTTTGAAGTTCGCGACGAGCTGCAGCGATTACGCCCACTCCACCACGATTACCCCCTTTGTTGAACCCACGCCGACCAACGCGGACTCCACGAGTTACAAGGTCATCGTGGATAATGCGACGGCAACATCACCGAGTGTCACTGACTGCATTTTCTTAAATGCCGATCCCGGTAAATATTCCGATATGCCCGGCAACCCCGTGCCGATTTTCGGCGTAAAGTTAACGGGAAATAATCGTCAAAATGCCATTCAGGTCTTCAGGGGGTATCCGCCGGTTGTCGGCTTGGATCCCGCCACGAATGGCCAGAGTTACCTCACGGCCGTCAACGACAGCCATGATCCAGTGACCGGGTTCGCGACCAACGATGACAATAAGGGCTTCAAGGTACTGTGGCTCCCACCGGTAAATTTCGTGGATGGCGCACCCTTTACTCCTTATACCATTACTGATGGATTGAAAAATTTGCCTAAGGGTAATTCGGATGGAGCATCACCGGTAGCAGTGCCCACCAATATCAGCGCGCTCCAGGTGGTCACAACCTCCCCGTACATCGCGCACATATCCATCTTCGACATTACAGGAAATTTCGTGAATTCGTCGGATCAAGTGTTCGGCGCCATGGGCGAATTCGCGAATATGAATCGGCGAGTGAAAAAGGGCGTCCTTGGCTATTTGGTATGGAACACCAAGGACTCCCACGGGCAATTGGCGGGTCAGGGAGTTTACGTTTGGAAAGTGCGTTTTGAATTCGCCGACGGAAAGCAGGAAGTCCAATATACCCGCACGGGTTTATTGCGGAAGAAGTAGGTCTAGGCCGGCTGCCTGCGAATTTTGAACTTCTAACAAAAGCATGAATCAAGGCTCCCGAACGGGAGCCTTTTTATTTGTGGGCAGGCACGAAATCCGATGTTTAAATTCCGAGGTATACCAAAACTAGTCTTTGATTCGCGCAGCCAGGAATTTCTCTGCGGCCAAGGCGCGATGACTGATGGCGTCCTTCACTTCCGACGATAAAATGCCGAAACTTTTGTCATGGCCTTCCGGAATGAAAAGGGGATCATACCCGAAACCACCTTCACCGGACTCCATTTCAGCAATGCGTCCTTCGCAGGTCCCGGCATAAAACTCCGGCTCGGAACCCGGCGACAGATAGCAAAGCACACAATGGAATCTCGCCCTTCGATTGGAATAACCTGACATCGCCTCCAGAAGTTTTGCGCGGTTCGCGGCCGCCTGGGGAATCGGCTGGCCATCTTTCCCGCAGCGAGTCTCGGAATATCTCGCGGAGAATACGCCTGGGGCCCCATTCAGGGCATCGACAATCAAGCCGCTATCATCGGCAAGCACGGGAAAGGAAGTGTGTGACGCCAACGCTTGCGCTTTTAGCAAGGCATTGTCCTTGAAGGTCAGGCCGGTTTCCGCGACCTCCTCGGTGAACCCAATATCCTTGGGCGTCAGTAAGGTTATCGAGTACGGAGCGAGAAGGGATTTGAACTCCAACACTTTTCCGTTATTTCCCGTAGCCAGGACCAAGGTGTTACCGGGGATAGCCATTCATTCCATTCCGATTAACGAGGCTTTACCACGAAGTTGACCAACTTGTCAGGCACCACGATGACTTTCACTACTTCCGCGTTTTCCAGATAGGGTTGGAATTTCGCATTGGCCCGAGCCAAGTTTTCCAGCGCTTCGCGCGAGGTCCCTTTGGCAACGGCTTGCTCCACACGCACCTTGCCGTTGGTCTGGAACACCACGTTCACGGTGTTTTCCACGGTCAACTCTTCGCGCCACTCCGGCCAAGGAACGTAGGTCAGGCTTTCCAAATGCCCCAGTATCTCCCAGATTTCCTCTGCCAGATGCGGCGCGAACGGAGCCACCAATTTCACCAAGGTTTCGGCCGACCAGCGCGGTAATCCAACGGTCCCTCCTGCCCCATCCGACCCGGCCTTCTCCGCCTCCTCGGCGAGTTCGCCTGTGTAGATCATGAGCTGAGAAATGGCCGTGTTGAACCGCAGCGAGTCGATGTCCTCGGTCACCTTCTTGATGGTTTGATGGCCGCGTTTGATCATTTGCGCGGACGGCTCCGCAGCGACGATTTTCACGTCCATGCGATCGTCGCCCACCGTGAGCCGCCACACCTTGTTCAAGAATCGCCACAGGCCTTCGATGCCGGCGGTTTGCCAGGGTTTTTGCCGCTCCAGCGGGCCCATGAACATTTCGTACAGACGCATGGAATCGGCCCCGTATCGCTCGATCACATCGTCGGGATTGACCACGTTACCGCGCGACTTGGACATTTTTTCACCGTCTTCGCCCAGGATGAGACCCTGGTTCACGAGTTTGGCGAATGGTTCGGTTTGCGAAACGTATCCCATGTCGAACAGGAATTTATGCCAGAAGCGCGCGTACAACAAATGCAACACGGCGTGTTCCGCGCCGCCGATATAGAGATCGACGGGCATCCAATAATTTTCCGCGTCCTTGGAGAACGGCGCCTGATCGTTGTCCGGATCGAGGTAGCGCAGGAAATACCAGGAGGAGCCGGCCCATTGCGGCATAGTATTCAATTCACGCCGACCGGCCGGTCCGGGTCCTTGATAGTCCGACCAAGCCTTAGCCTTGGCCAGCGGCGGCTCGAAGGTGCCGGTGGGCTTGTAATCCTGCATGTCCGGCAGGGTAACGGGCAGGTCACGGTCCGGCACGGAAACGACGCCTTCCGGAGTGTGCACCAACGGGAAGGGTTCGCCCCAATAGCGCTGGCGTGAGAACAACCAATCGCGCAACTTGAATTGTACGCGCGCTCGGCCCAGGTTTTTTTCCTCCAGCCAAGCGATGATTCTCGCCTCGGCAGCGTCAACGTTCAATCCATCCAGGAAATTGGAGTTCACCAGTTTTCCGTCGCCGGTATAAGCTGCGTCGGAAACGGAAGTACCGGATCCATCGGCGTTGACCCCATGGATCACCTCGATGATGGGCAGTCCGAAAGTCTTCGCGAAAGCATGATCGCGCGTGTCATGGGCCGGCACCGCCATGATAGCTCCCGTGCCGTAACCCATCATGACGTAATCGGAAGTCCAAATCGGAATGGCCTTGCCGTTCACGGGATTGATGGCATAGGCTCCGGTGAAGACGCCGGACTTGTCCTTATCCAAACCGCGCTCCAAGTCGGACTTGGCGCTGGCTTGCCGCCGGTATTCGAGAACCGCAGCCTTGCAATCCGCAGAGGCGAAGCCATCCAGTTGAGAATGTTCCGGCGCCACGACCATGTAAGTCGCTCCGAACAAGGTGTCGGGACGGGTGGTGAAAATCGACAACTCTCCCCCGCCCTGAATCTGGAATTTCACTTCAGCGCCGGTGGATTTTCCGATCCAATTGCGCTGCATGATCTTGATCGATTCCGGCCACTCCAGTCCGTCCAAATCACGGATGAGGCGCTCGGCGTAGGCCGTGATACGCAATACCCATTGCTTGAGCGGCTTGCGCTCGCATGGGAAACTTCCGCGCTCGGATTTTCCGTCGCTGACTTCCTCATTGGCCAGCACCGTACCCAATTCCTGACACCACCATACGGGCACCTCGGACACATAGGCCAATCGATGGGAGTCCCGGTATTTGCGAACGGCGGATTCACCCTGCGCCTGAACATGCGCGGGAATAGGCAGTTCGGAGATGGGGCGCGCCTTGTCGGCGGCGAAGTCATAAAAGCTTTCGAACAGTTGCTTGAAAATCCATTGCGTCCACTTGAAGTATTTCGGATCGGCGGTGCTGATTTCCCGATCCCAATCGTACGAGAAGCCCAAGGAACGGATCTGGCGGCGGAAATTATCGATATTGCTTTGCGTGGTGATGGCAGGATGCGTGCCCGTTTTGATTGCGTGTTGTTCCGCAGGCAAACCAAAGGCGTCCCAACCCATGGGATGCAAGACATTGAAACCGCGCATGCGCTTGTAACGGCAGACGATATCCGTGGCCGTCATACCCTCAGGATGGCCTACATGCAATCCGTTGGCGGAGGGATAGGGAAACATGTCCAGGGCATAATATTTTGGCTTGGTGGCCGACGGAGCGGCGGAGGAACCGGCCCCGGAGGACGACGGCTTCACAGCCTTGAAGGTCTTGTTTTTCAGCCAGAATTCTTGCCACTTGGGCTCGACGATTTTCGGATTGTACCTGGGCACTCTGCACCTTGCGATGGGGTTTTCCGGAAAGATAGCAAGGTGACGATTAATCCATCGCTAAGGGCGCTCCTCAAGAAAAGCCGTAAAGGTGTTTCCGCCAGGTTGGCGCGGGTTTGGTATCGGTTGGACCCGAAACATATCTTATCACTAATTAACCTGGAGCCGAAAATGACGGAGCCCTCAGCATGGGCCCATGGCGTGCACTTATTGATTCTTGCGGTGCATCAAAGCGGCGCATGGGGACTGGGGCTTTATATCCTAGCCGTCGCCGTGTCGGTGGTTTTCCTATTGCCCGGAGCGGTCTTGACCCTGGCGGCGGGATTTCTTTTCGGCGCGTTCCCGGGAACCTTGGTTTTTCTGTCGGGTGAATCCTTGGGAGCGTCACTGGCCTTTTGGTTGGCCGGCCAAGTCTTGCGGGGCCGTGTCATGGATTATTGCCGGCAGCATCCGAAACTGGGAATCTTGAATTCCAGCGTCTCTGAATCGGGTTGGAAATTCGTGGCCTTGACCCGCATGACGCCGTTCTTTCCCTTCAAGCTGTCCAACTATTTTTTCGGGGCCTCCGGGTATCGATTCCGGGATTTTTTTTGGGGGACCGTATTCGGCACCTTGCCTATCACGTTCACCATGGTCTATCTCGGCTCTTTGCTTCCCGACCCGGAATCCCTGCACGGCCATGTTCCGCTGGAAAATCCCACCGGCCGCTTCGCCCTGATTGGGATTGGAGCCGCCGCAGTAACCGGCATGCTACTGATGTCGAAGCATGCTTCCCGGGTATATCGCCGGAAAATGGCGGCATGGGAGCGACTGCACCCGAAACACGATCAACCTGCGGAACCGCAATGAATGCAGCCGGTGGAGTTCGAAGCAGCCTACGCTTTAGGAGCGAGGAGGAACGCGGCCTGTTACAACGATCCGTTTTATCCAGAATCGCCTTTCTCTAAGTTTTTGGCTCTATCATTCGCGGTTTCGAAAATTGCCTCCCCGGCGGCCAGACCCAAATTGGCCAAGAGATTCCATTCCGTCGTCAGGGTGGTGGCGAACTCCTCCCAGGCGGATTTGTGTTCATGGAGAGCTTTGACCTCACGTCGCGCTGCACCATAAAGGCGCATGGCTTTCCGCGCGCAGGCGACATCGGAAAACTCCACAGCCGTCGATTGAGCCCCGACCCGCAATGCCTGCCGGAGCGCTTGCGGGACATCAGCAACCCATCGCAAGGCCTCGGCGAACTCCCGGGTATCGGCGGTTTCCAGTAAGCGCCCGTTGACACCGTCGCGCAATATGTCTTCTACCCCGGGACCGCGCAAGGCAACTACAGGCAGACTGGCGGCCATCGCTTCCAAGACGACCAGGCCCTGGGTTTCGGACAGGGACGCGAAAGGAAAAACATCGAAGGCCTGATAGGCATCCGCCAGGTTATTGCCTTCCAAGTTACCCGTCATGCGGATGCGGGAGCCACAGGACGAATGTGAAAATCGCAAACGCAATTCATCTTCCATCGGACCGATTCCGGCAATAACGAACCATGCATTCGGATCCATGGATAGAAAGCGTAGAACGGCGTCGCAGAGGAAAGTCAAATTTTTTTCCTCGGCCAACCGGCTCACGAAGCCAACCACGAAAGCCTCCGCCGGAATTCCTTGGTTTTTCCGAAAACGCTCTCGGGAACCGGAGGAAAAAAAATCCACGTCCACCCCGGTGGGAATGACGTCGATGGGTTTGGTGACCCCGTGCGACAACAATGCCTTTTCCACGGCGCGGCTCGGAGCGATGATATGGTCGCAGAGATTGGCGTACCGGGAAGCCAACACGGTGACGAAGCGCTTCAAGGCCGCCGGTTCGGCCACCGGAAAGTAATGGACATAATGCTCGTAGAAGGTATGGAAGGTGAAGACCAAAGGCGCATCCGAATGGACCGCCATGCGCAGCGCGGTATTCCCCAGCAGAAAAGGATGGTGGGAGTGGATCAACTCGGGCCGGAAACTTTCCACGAAATCGGACAAGTAAAACGGTATGGGCCAATGCACGCTGAAAGCCGTTCCCTGGAATTCCTGCATGGCCGGGACGCGGATCACATCGGGATCGGGAACCTGACCCGGATAGTCGGGAGCGACGATCTTGACTTGGTGGCCAAGTTTTTTGTACTGCCCGGCGAAGGTTGAAATCGATCTCGGTACACCGCCCGCGAAGGGCAAATACGTGTTGGTCAGCATCAGGATTCTCATACAGCCCGCTTGTTCCGCGCGAGAGCGCAATGCCCGCCCCAGTTGGAAACGACTTTCCATTCTGCAGGATCGAAACGGATTTCGACTTCCGGTTCTTTTCCGAACCACTCGGCCGACCACGTCAGCGCGGCGTCATCGCCCTTTGTCTCTAGGGTAACCGATACGTTACCAAAGCGGGTGGGTGCCGGGCCGAAAGTTGCGCGTCCGGTCGCGGGATCGCACCAGGCCTCGGTGAGACCGGCTCCCAGGACTAACTTATCCGAATATTCCTCCTCATATAAAAAACAGTTACGGACCATCATCATCCATTCCGCGGCCGCCCAGGCATGCTGGCCGTCTCCCATGCAGCCGGTGCCCAGTGACGGGTGCATCGCTTCCGGCCATTGGCCTGTGTCGCTGGCCAAATCCGCCACGGACTGCATGATGCCCTGGAAACGCGGGTCGCCCGCCCGAAGCAGGCACTGCGCCAAGTGCAGGCTGAGGTAGGGATTGATGCCGGAATGGGTGATATCGTGGTACAGCGCTCCGCGCAGGAGGCAATGGCGGCAGAGGTAATCCAAAGTCGCGGCCAGGCGTTCATCCCGAGCCGGCCACAATTGCAAGGGAAATCCGACGGCTACCGATCCGATGGATCCACTGTCCATGCGCCGATGCGGCGAGGCCGGCATGCCGATCGTCCCGATACGCGCGGCCACCCGGGCCAAACTATCGTCCACGGCCTGAGACAAGGCTTCGGCTTCGACGACGGCGTTGTGGGCACCCTCACCATCCCCGAGTTTGCCCAGCATTTCAGCCGCAAGCCGTAATCCCGCTACGGTCCAAAAATCATCCCAGTAGTAATAATCGTTGGGTCCCAAATGTTCCGCGCTGAAACCCGCGGGCATCAGACCGGAATAAATTTTATCGGCCGAACCATCCGCGCGCTTCTTCCGGATCCAACGCACGGCCTTACGTAAGGCGGGAAGCCAGTCGGCCTTCGGAGCCGCATTGAACACCCTGCAAAACCTGCCCATGGCCCATAACACCTGTCCATTGGAATCCCACTCCCCGCTTTGGGAGACGAAATACCCGCTCGCGGATTGCTTGGCGATAAAGACTTCGATGGCCCTTTCCGCGACGTCCCGATATCCGGCGCAAATCAAGGCGTGCAGGATGATGGCCGCGTCCCGGAACCAGAAGCGTTTATACGTGTAGGGACCGGCGTAGATTTCCCCCGGAGACAAAAGCAGGACCGTGCGTCGCGCCGTTTCGTACAGGGATGCGAAACGGCCCGGACCGCCCGAAAATACCGTCCCGCCTTGCAGGGCGTCGGACCACATCACCTCCGCCGACAGGGGAGCTTGGAGGCGTTTTTTCGGAGCCGGTCCCAAGGGAACGGTTAGGGTAACTTCAGAGTTACCTCCCGCCTCGACCCGGTAGAGAACCGCTCCCGTAGCCATGCCGACGTCGCAAACCACATGTTCCTGGTCATGGGTTTCGCCTTTCACCAAGGCTAAATACACATCGCCGTCGTGGTAGCGGGAAAGCAAAGCATGATTCGGGGAACGGGAAAACCGGACTTCATGTTCACGGTTGATTTTCCAGCCTTCCCCACGGGGCAGCAGGGAAAGGTCATTGACGAAACTGATGCCTTCCGGATTGTAAGGGCGCAGGGATGCGACCAGCCATCCGGATTTCGGCGAGGACGCCCGCAGCGCATAGGAACATACGGGCGCATCCGATGTGAAACCGACCATGGCCGTTGTAGAGAGCCGCATGCCGAGAAATTCGGACTCCGTGATCACACGCAAGTTACCTTGGGTTTCCAGCCGCTGGGATACCGATTCCATCCGCGAAGGAATCAAGGCGTCGCCGTCGTCGGCAATGAACCAGGCGTCCAGGGACCAGGAATCGAAGAACGGCATGAGCAGGCCGCGCCCGTCGAGGATGGGAGTTTCGGCGCAGCCGGGGCAGCCCACAGCGGTCCAATTCCGCTGGGTCAGGTTCAAATGGGTCATGGAAAAACCACGGGGCAGGAAGGCTCCATGGGCCGGATCGAATTGCCGCTCCACCCAAAGAGGCCAGACCCAGTCGAGATTGTGTTCGATGATTTGGTTGTTGATGAAACCGCGCGCATGCAGCACCAAACCGGCGCGCAGCAGTTCCAGGGGGGCCACGACTTCGGCGGGTTGGGATACCGCCTCCAGCCTCGCCAAAACGGCCAAGGGGTCGATAAAACCGCGTTTCTGCGCGAAGGATCGGATCAAGTACCGCCAGGGCAGCCACTTAAGCCACATGCCTGCCTCCGGGTAGTAGGGAGGCAACCACGCGGCCTGGCGCCGCCTTTCGCAAGGACAACTCGGCAATTAAAGGCAGATGATCCGACGCCCGGCGGGCCTCGGAAGATTGCGGCACTTCCACGCGCAAAACGCCCAATTCCTGACTCACAAGAATATGGTCGATGCGCCGAATCGGAGCCACCGTAGCCCAGGTGTTACGGGGTCGGTGGTTGGGCAACTGGGTTTGGACGTCGTTGAATTGGGTTCGCAGTTCGCGGACTTCGCGCGAATTGGGTCCGCAGTTCAAATCGCCGCAAAGAACCAGAGGGATGTTTTGATCGCGGGACCCCAACCATCGGCTTCCCAACAAAGCCTCGACCTGTAAGCGGCGCTCCTCGCTTCGCAATCCCAAGTGGGTATTGACGATATGTATGGGCGACCCGTCCCAATCGACTTCCACCCACAAGGCCCCGCGCGGCTCGCGCGTGCGACGCGACGGCATGGCGGGCAGAGCCGCAGCCCGAATCAAACGCACGGGGTGCCGGGTAAGTATAGCGTTTCCGAATCGTTCATCCTCCACTTCGCGGGCGGCATGATAGTGATAATCAAATTTCAAGCGTTCGGCGATTTCCCTGGCCTGATGCAGTTTTTCCGAGCGCGTATTCCCATGATCCAATTCCTGCAGGCAGACGACGTCGGGATTCGCGGCGGCGATGACTTGCGCCACCCGGTCGATGTCATGGCGTCCATCCATGCCCACGCAGGCATGGACATTGTAGGTCATCACGCGCAGTCGGCCCGGCGCGGCGGATGGCCCCGCGGTTTTGGAAGGGCGCATTCTCGTTCCTTTCCGATAGGCCAGCACGGCTTCATGGAGGTCCACGGGACGGATGGTACCGGTGATCAGCAAAGCTTGGCTGACGGGAGGACCGAGAAAAAAAGCGGTGCACTCTTGCGGACTGATGCCCCCATGGGAACCGTTTTCCTGGGCGAAAGTGACGGGAGTCGTGATTCCCGATTTCCATCCCAGGAGGATGAGGTCGCCGCTGAGCCGATGGCGGCAAAGCCTTTCCAAATCGGGCAGCAGCAGGGCGCGATAGGGATGATCACCCAATATTTTTTCAGCATCGCGAGGCAGATGGAATTCCCCATCCGCCGTCCATCCACGCAGGCCGTGATGGGAATGCTTATCGATGACGATGGGAACGCCGCCTGCGCGCGCCAGTTGTTCACCCAAG
Organism: Fibrobacteria bacterium; assembly: GCA_017881725.1. Lineage (GTDB taxonomy): Bacteria > Fibrobacterota > Fibrobacteria > UBA11236 > UBA11236 > Chersky-265. Next base: position 3,745 of record JADGQO010000113.1, on the reverse strand, counting down.
GCATGTCTTTTGTCCGCGCCATCGAGGGAATCCAAATACACCAGTCCCACGGGACCCAAATCGGTCACCACCGGAGCCTGCTGGGGATGGGTTGCGGCGTTGGTATGCGACGGCACGGGAATGAATTTCTGCAGCCTGCGGCCTCCGAGCATGCGGATGCGCTGGCTCTCCTCGCCCGCCCGCCGGGGTTGGGCCAAACGCCATTTCCGCGGTACCGCCACTAAAGGTGTTTTCGCATAAAGTTCGCGGACTTTTTCCGGCAAGGTCATGCCCATGATATTCACGTAAGGTTGCGATTTCACCTGGCCGTGATCGGAGTAAATCCACACCGTGTATTTCCGGCGCTTTGATTTTCGCGTGGCCGTGTGAATGCGTTTGATGGAGTCGTCGATGCCCTTCAACACCCAATGGGCGAAGGCGGCATCCGGTCCGCGGCGATGGGACTGTTCATCGTAGCCGATGAAGTTAAGATGTACCACGGGCAATCCGCGCGCGATATCCATTTTCGCGCCTTCGGTAATCCATTCCCGCATCAAGATGCATACCCCGACGCGCGCCGGAATGAATTTGAATTCCGCCGCGACGTGCTCTCCGCTGAACGCGCCACGAAAGGCGTCCCAGAACGCGAGCATGAATTCCAACGCCGCGAAAGCCAGGGTACGCACGAAGCCCCACAGGTTCAACAAAACCAGCGCCATCAAGGTCAAGAGCCCAGGGGCTTTCGTCGCGGTGCCCCAGCCCATGGACGCGGCGCACCATCGTGGTTCCTCCGCTCCACCGGTATAGACGTTTCCATACGAGCTGCCTCCGCACAGCAACGGCACCCCTTTGCCGGCAAGTTCCTTTTCCACACGCAAAGCAGCCTCCGGCTCGATCATGCGGCTAACGCATTGATGGGTCCGATCCAGGAAGCTGAATGCCGGCACCACTCCCGGCACTCCGTACATCAATTCGCCCTGCATCGCCGCAGTGTTGGACGGCAATCCCGAGTACATGGGCCGAAGCGTATAACCTTCGCGCCTCATCAACCGGGATGCGAAAGGCATCTCCCCTTTTTCCAGGGCGCGTTGGATTTCCTCATGGGAGAGGCCGTCGATCTGGATCAGCACCAAACCCGGCGCGCCGTCGCTATGCTTGGATAGCCCCAAAAGCCGGGACATCCACTCGCTACGGCTGAAAAACCGACCTGACATCCGCCACCTCAGTCTTTCTGGCAATTACAAACTCCATTTCTTCGCAGGCAAATGCCTAATGCGGAATCGGTGATTTGTGAAGCGGTCCAATGGGGGCGCGAATCAACGCGGGAATTTGTGGAACTTGACCATTCATCCTATTTCTGGAAATATTCAAAACTAGCCGATGGCGATGCGGTCGGAAGCGGAGGCAGGCGGCGGCAGCGACTGCCGGCAGCAGCAACTGCCGGATTGCTAATTTCTGCACCCGGGCTCCAACAATCTAACGAGGTCAGCATGAAGTTTCGTCGGTTGGGAAAAACAGGATACCGCGTTTCGGAAATCGGCTTCGGCGCATGGGCGTTGGGCAATGCCCACTGGGGAAAACAAAGCGAAACGGATTCGCTAAAAGCCTTGCACAGGGCCGTGGACAGCGGCGTTAACTTCATCGATACCGCTGCGGGATACGGCCAAAGCGAACAGGTCATCGCCCGATTCCGCAAGGAGCGCAAGGATCCGATGATTGTCGTAACCAAGACGCCGCCCGGCGGAGGCCATTGGCCGCCTTCCCCATATGACTCCGTTGAAACTTGCTACTCGGCCGAATACCTGCGCCGCAACGTTGAAGAGCGCTTGCGCAACCTCAATGTCGAATGTCTCGATCTCCTGCAATTGCATACCTGGACGCGCGCCTGGAACCGGGATCCGCAGCCTTTCCTGACCCTGCGCAAACTCAAGGACGAAGGCAAGATTAAGCATATCGGCATTTCCACGCCCGAACACGATCAAAACTGCGTGGTGGATCTGATCCGCAACGGATTCGTGGACACGGTGCAAGTCATCTATAATATTTTCGAACAGGAAGCCGTCGCGGAAATTTTTCCCGCGGCGAAAGAACACGATGTGGGAGTGATAGTCCGCGTCGCCTTGGACGAAGGCGCGTTAACCGGACGCTTCACGAACGATACGAAATTCGAAGAGTCCGATTTCCGGCGCGAATATTTCCGGGGCGATCGCCTGCCACGCACCGTCGCGCGCGTGGAAAAAATCCGCCGCGAGTTGGATGGCTCGGGCTATACCCTCCCGCAAGCCGCTTTGAAATTCGCCTTGCAACCGGATGCGGTGGGCACCGTCATCGCGGGCATCCGCAACGTATCCCAAGCCGACGCCAATTTGGCCGTATCCGATTTGCCGGCATTGCCGCAAGCCCTGTGGGCGAAGCTACGCGAGCACTACTGGCACCGCGGCAACTGGCACGCGGGGAACTGGTAGCTCATCGGTAGCTATCAGGATACCGGCTATTTGTAGGAGACCTTTAATCGATGTAATGGATCGGGGAGTTCCGGTCCACACCCACGGCGCTGCGCTCGAAGAAGGTAGCCAGCAAGGCGTTCCGCTCGGCGTCTGGCAAACGGAAGTTTTCCCGGCCATGATCCTTCAGCCAGCGATCGAGATTCGCTACGAGAACTCCGGCGCACACCGACACGTTCATGCTTTCGGTCAGGCCGTATTGCGGAATACGAAACCGGATATCGGCTGCGGCCAAGGTATCCGGATGGTTACCCATGGTTTCCGACCCCATGTAAAAGGCGGTCGGCCGCGAGAAATCGATGGCGTCCAAGGTCGTTGACTCCGAAGACGTCGACGCCACCGCGATTTGATATCCCCGGGCTTTCAGGCCTTCCAGGCAGCGCTTACGCTTCGAATAGCAGTGGATATCCAGCCATTTATAGCTGCCCTTCAGCACCGATCGGCCCACGCGGTAGGGGTTCACTTCCGAAATCACATGGACGTCCTGGAAACCGAATACCTCGCATGTCCGGATGACGGCGCTGATATTATGCGGATCCTTGAGGTCTTCCAGCACCAACGTGAAATGACGCACGCGTTGATCCACCACCTGCCGCAACAATTCGCGCCGATGTTCGGTCAATTTATAGCCGTACTTTTCGATTAACGCTTCGGTATCTTCCATGCTCATCAGGGTAGTTTCAGGAACTCGGAAATTTTCTTTTTCTCATCCGCGGTCCAATCCTTGCTTTCCAAAATCTTGTCCTGTCCGGTGGCGGCCAGCTTTTGCGCCGACTGGGTGATATCATCCAGGACTTCGCGGATTTTTCCCAGCACCACCTTTTTGAACAAGCCGAGGTTCATGATTCCGTTGATGAAACCGTTGCCGGGAAAAACCAGGATTTTCATTCGATAGCGCAGCAACTTATCCTTGGCCGGATCGGTAGAGTAGGAAAAATCCATATAGGCCGGGCCGCGCAAGGTCCACCAGGCCACGGTCGCGATCCCATACCCGAAATAAAACAAATGCTTTTCCTGGGAGGAACCGGAAATCAGGGCAGCGTCGCCCTTCAAGTGTTTGCCTTTGGTCCCTTGAAAATGCGTGCGTTCCGCATCCAAGTATTGAGCTTCGTACGGCTCTTTTTGGAAGTGGCTGACCAGCTTGGCGGCCAAAGGCAGATCGGCGAGCAAATACGCCAACCGCGCCTCGCTGATGGGAATGGCGTCCTCGACGGTGTAGACCACGCGGAATTCCATGCCCAGGAAACGATACAGTTTGAATC
>JADGQO010000112.1 GCA_017881725.1 Fibrobacteria bacterium | reverse complement strand
GGCCTGCAATTCCTTGAACTCCGGCGTGCCGGCCACGCGCAGCCATTCGAATACGACCATCTCCGTGGTCAGGATATTCACCCCCTGACGCTCCATCCTCCGCAACGCCGCGTCGCGATCGGAGGGCTTTCTGGAAGCGACCGCGTCGGCGATCACAAAAGCTTGCGTGTCTTCCGGCAGACCCAGAGCGGTTTGCAGCACGCATACATGCGTCTCCACGCCCGCTACCACCACCTGCTTGCGCCCGGTGGCGCGCAAGGCCAACCGAAAGGGTTCGCAGGCCATGGAACTGAACGTCATCTTCCCGTGATAGGCCTGGTTGTCCGGCAGCCATTGGCGGATTTCCGCCACCGTGGGCCCCAACGCCTTGGGATACTGTTCGCTGATTAAAACCGGAATGCCCAGCCGCAAGGCCGCGCGCGCCAGGATTTGCGCGCAGTCGATAACACCTTCCATGCCATGCGTGCCGGGTCGGAATTTTTCCTGGATGTCGATCAAAAGCAGCGCCGATTGGGATGCGTCCAAAAGGATTTCGTCTCTGTTTATCATGTCATGTTCCTGTCGTCCGGATGAGAGCGTCTGTGCAACTACCGGAAAAAAGATAAGTTCACCTCGGCTCATGCCGGTAGCTGTACCGGGATACCCAAGATGGCTTTGGCGGTAACGGCCACATTCCATTTTTTCGATAGCCCGCTTTTTGTGGTCGAATTGCAATTTACGAATTGTGCGTATGCGGTATTCTTTTTGAATAAAACCTCTGGCGCCGGTTATTGTGGAATGAAATAATTCCCTTCATGGCAAAAGATCCCGCGTCCAAGTCTTCCCAAGGCGTTGCCTCCGAGGCTTTCCTTGACGTCATGAAACGCACGGCGGATCCCTTCGCGGACGGAACGGTTTCGGGAATATTCCAAAGCGGACGAATAGCCCTCATCAACGAACTGCTGACTCATTTGGACGGAAATGACCAAGCCATCCCCACGGCTTTCCCGGAGAACGTCGCCCGATATTTGCAGTCTTCCGGCATTCTGCCCCCATGGGCGGATGTGGCGCGGATAAAAAAAGCCCAGGATTTATTTCTGCTCCATGGACCGGTTTTCGGCGTGGTGTTGATGCTTCGCTCCTTGCCGGCCTTGTATGCCGGATCATTGGGCGGGGCGCAGGTTTTAAACATGACCGGCCAACTCACGCATAATTTCCGGAGGCGGGCTTCCGAAACCCTGCGCTTTATCCTCGATGCCATGGAACCGGACGGTTTGGGGCCAAAGGGCCGCGGTCGACGCACCGTTCAGAAGGTGAGGCTCATGCACGCGACCATCCGTCTCTTCGCGACGCGATCCGGCGAATGGCCCAAGCATCCCGATTGGGGTGCGCCCATCAACCAGGAAGAATTGGTGGGAACCTTGATGGCCTTTGCCTACCTGGCCGTGGACGGAGTGAGGCGCCTGGGCGTGAAGGTTTCCGAAATCGAGGCGGAGGATTTTCTGCATGCCTGGAAATGCATCGGCTTTATGCTGGGTCTGCGTGAAGACGCTTTTCCCAAGGATATGCGGGAGGCGGCGCAAATCTGGGCGGCCGTGGCGCGGCGAAACTTCAAGTCCACTCCGGAAGGTTTAATCCTGATGCGCGAGCATGTGAAATTCATTCAGGACCTGATTCTGGGACATCTGGCGGACGGTTTGGTTGAGTCCTTGATGCGATATTTGATGGGAACCAAGATCGCCTGCGGCGCGCTGGGATTGCCCAAGGCCGGGTGGCTCGACAGGCTCGTCTTCGCTATTCGTTGGCTGTTGCGGCTGGAGGCACGCTGGCTATTCCAAGCCAAGTTCATGGACAAATGGCTGGAGGAAGCCAGCCGTGATCTGATGGAGTCCCTGGATGCGTATTGGGGTAAGGGCGGCCCACCGCCTTTCCGGCTGCCGGAAACCCTTTCTCCGCACACCTAATCGCGCCGAAGCGGTATAGCCGCGACGGCGTCGCAGTATAGCCGCAGCGAAGCGCGCACACAATCAATTTGGAGGCCAAATGCAAGCTATTGTCCAATGTCCCGATTTGGCCGGACTGGAAAACAATCCCGCGCATTTCCTGAATCGCGTGGACAGGAATTGCGTTCCGTATACGGGCGTGGAACTTTTTCTGTTCGCGGGCGGATGCCTGCTTTGGGTCGGGGCGTATGTCCTGTTAATCCGCAATATGCTCCGGGACAAAAGCTGCGAAATGCCCGTCGTGGCCGGATGCAGCAATTTCGCCTGGGAATTCCTGTGGTCGTTTTTCTTTTTTACCGATATGGGCTATTTCTTGGTGTGGACCTATCGCGCCTGGTTCTTCCTGGACGTGTTCATTTTCGGCCTCTTACTACGCGTGGGCTCCAAACAGGTGGATAATCCATTCGTGAAAAAACATTTTACAGCCACGACTTTGGCCGGATTGGCGGGATTTGTGTTGCTCTATTATTTCTTTATCCAGCAGGGGCATGATACTTACATCGGCGCGAACTCCGCCTATATCGCCCAGCTCTTCGTATCCGTATACGGTTTAATGCTCCTGCTCAAGGCCGAATCGCTGGAAGGATTCAGCGCCGGAATCGGTTGGCTGCGAAGCGTGGGCACGGGCATGAACACGATTTTCATGCTCATGCATTATCCGCAAAACCATTTTCTCCATGCCATGGCGTTGAGTTCCTTAGCCTTGGATTCGTTTTACCTGTGGACCTATCATCGCCTCCGCAGGACCGCAACCGCCAACGAATCCATCCTGGGTACAGCGCGCGCTTGACCAAACCAAGCATTGCCGGAGATTACTGGCCCGGTGATCTCCCATCATGGATAAGCCGGCCATTTCAAGGGAATGACGAGAACGGCGACGAGATTACCCGTCGGCAATAAAAAAAGGCGAGGACTTGCATCCCCGCCCGCGTGCTTTATCGAATTCGACGAACACCCAAAAAGTTAGCCGAATTTCCGTTTAGACTTCCTTCGAATCGATCCACTTCATGTTCTTGCGCAAACGGCGCCCGACCACTTCCAGGGGATGGTTCTTTTCCTTCGCTTCCCAGGCGCGGAAGTTCTTGCCACCGCTTTGCAGTTCGGTCAGGAAGGTCTTGGCGAACTTGCCGTTCTGGATTTCCTTCAGGACCTTTTTCATAGTCTGCTTGGTCTTGGGCGTGATGATGCGCGGGCCGGTTACCATGTCGCCGAATTCGGCGGTATTGGAAACGGAGTAGCGCATGTAGCTGAGACCGCCCTGATAGAACAGGTCGACGATGAGCTTCACTTCATGCATGCATTCGAAGTAGGCCAGCTCTTCGGGATAACCCGCTTCGATCAAAGTTTCGAAACCGGCTTTGACCAGGGCCGAGAGGCCGCCGCACAAGACGCTCTGCTCGCCGAACAAGTCCGTTTCCGTCTCGTCCTTGAAGGTGGTTTCGATGGCGCCGGCCTTGAGGCCGCCCACGCCGCGAGCATGCGCTAAAGCTATCGCTTTAGCGGTGCCGGTCGCATCCTGATTGATGGCGATGAGGCAAGGTACGCCGCCGCCCTTTACGAATTCGCTGCGGACCAAATGGCCCGGGCCCTTAGGCGCGATCATGATGACGTTCACGTCCTTCGGGGGTTTGATGTTCTTGAAATGGATGTTGAAACCATGCGACCAAACCAGGGTCTTTCCCGGTTTCAAGTTGGGCAGGATGTCGGATTCGTAAACGGCCTTCTGGACTTCGTCCGGAAGCAGGATTTGGATCACATCGGCTTGGGCCGAAGCTTCGGCGGCGGAAACGGGCTTGAACCCGTGCTTCACGGCCAGCTTGTAATTCGGCGATCCCTTGCGCTGCCCGATGATGACCTTTACGCCGCTGTCGCGGAGATTCTGCGCCTGGGCATGGCCCTGGCTTCCATAACCGATCACGGCCACGGTCTTGCCCTTCAAGGCCGCCATGGAACCATCCTTCATCGTATACACTTTCAACATCGCTTGGTCCTTTCTAAACCTCGTGGAGCCGGATCGGTCCGAAACCGTCCCGAACTTCGACAGCCTTGCGCCCCGTCACAATCTGTGATCGACGGCAGTGTTAATTCAGGGGGTGAATTTAGAATAAACCGCCAAAGGAATGAAGGGGGGACGCAATGGACTTGACAGATGACTTGACTAAATATTGACTTATAAAATGATTTTCAATTGACATATAAAATGACTTATACTTGACTAAAATGATTGCCCGAGGTACCCTTTTCCCATGGCCTATGTCCCTGAATTCTCCATCTCCAGCGCGCTCTTGCTCAAAGTCGAGGAAATCGCTTCCTTGCGGGAACGGATCCAATCGTCCAGCATCGCGGTGACTTGGATTCCCGCCTTGCAAAAGGACACGCGTACGCGCACCATGCATGCCTCGACGGCGATTGAGGGTAATCCGCTGTCCTTGGAACAGGTCAAGGTATTGGAGGACGGCCGCGATTTGTCGCAGCCCCAACCGCGCGCCAAGAAGGAAATCACCAATTATCTGGCCGGATTGCGCTTGGTGGAAAAGCGCGCCAAAAAAATCAAGCTGGGTCACGAAGACGTTTTGGAATTGCACCGCCTGCTGGCCACGGACGTGATGGATCAGGGCGAAGCCGGACGTTACCGCGTCATTCCCGTGCGCGTGGGCCGGCATGTTCCGCCCGCGCCGCATGAGGTTTCCGGC
>JADGQO010000111.1 GCA_017881725.1 Fibrobacteria bacterium | reverse complement strand
GTCGCGGCCACCTGCATGCGAATCTCCCAGCGTCCGAACTTCACGGTTTCATTGGAATAGAATTCAGCGCCGTCCAGGGTGGTGGCGGCGCCGGCGATCCCCGCCGTCAGGGCAAATTGTCCCAGGCCAAGTGTGATGTAAAGCATGCGAAGCATTATTTCCTCCGGTTTATTTTCCGGCCCCAGCCCAGTGGCATGGCTTCCGGTCCCTTAACAGGGTGTTGAAAAAGTCCGCGCGGGCGTCGTGCCGGCGAGAGTCGAAGCGACTCTGCGCGTGCCGGGGCCTTCGTCGGACTCAGTCGCGATATTCTCCAAATATCGCTCCCTCGTCCTCCTTGGCCGCGGCCCGCTCGCTCGCCCTTTGGCCTCACGGGGACTTTTTCAACACCCTGTTAACTTAGTGGAGGGAATGCGAAACGGGATATTTTGAAAAATCCAATTTCAAATCGACTGTATCAGCGTACTATTAAGGCATGGAAGCCAAATTCCTAAACGATTTGCGGGGCCTCATCCGCTTGGCCGGGAGTCGGCGGCTGCCTTCGGTGCGGGCCTTGGCGGCGCGCTGGAAATGCTCGCCCACCACGGTACAGGGTGTGTTGCGGACGGCGCGCGCGATGGGTTGGATTGAAACCCGAGAAGGCGGAGGGAGTTGGCCGGCGGGACGGATGCCGATCAAAATCGCGCCGAATGCGCGGCGGACGGCCGAAACCCTGGCGGCCGATCTGAGGGAAGAGATCCGCTCGGGACGATGGGGAAGCGGGGAACGCCTGCCCCCACCCAAACATACCGCCGCCCGGCACCGGGTGCATCCCGCCACGGCCAGGAAGGCGTATGGACGTTTATCCGATGAGGCGCTACTGGAACGGGAAGGACGCGCCTGGCGGGTTTCGCGCCCCCGACGGCGTACCGACGCGAGAGCGGTCCTTTTGTGCCTGGGCGCTCGGGAGACGGATGGAAGCCTACGCCTGACTACTGATCGCGAATGGGATTTCTGGCGGGAGATTCAAATCGAGGCTGCGCGCAACCATCTGCTTCCCGAGATTCATGCGTGGTCGGGCAAGCTCCCCGATTTAAGTATCCGGCCGATGGGCGTGGTGGTATCCACATGGCACTTGCCCGATCCCCACCCGCTGCTGTCGGCCCTGCATCGCGCCCGCCTCCCCTCAGCAGTGTGGCTGGAAAACCCCGTCCTATCTCCGGCGCGGGTTCCCATCCAATCGCCTTGGCTCGGGTTCCACGACATGGCCTATGGCTTGGAATCAGGCGCGGTGCTCGGGGATCATCCGGCCATCCGGAAGCATGCGCGTATCGCGTGGATCTCGCCGTTCCATGGCGCTGAATGGTCCCGCAACCGCTTGGAAGGGTTGCGCCGAAAGCTTCCTAATGGGGTCATCCTCTACGAGGCGCTCGGCCCGTGGGTCTCGGAATGGGATTTCCAAGCAGCGGTATGGCGCGACCCCGAGGCCTGGAAAAGGCTGCGGCTGGAGGGCGTAGGCCGGGCAGCGCAATATCCCGACCTGGCCCGCCCGTTGATTGAAGCGATTGGCCGCGACCGGCTGATCGAAAAGTTTTCTCCTTCCCTGGAAGCGGCCTTGGCCTCGGGCTCAAGCCTATGGGTAGCGGCTTCGGATTGGGTAGCCCTGGCCTGCCTGGATTGGTTGGGCGCCAGGGGCCTCCGGGTGCCCGAGGACATGGCTTTGGCCGGGTTCGACGATTCGCGCGAGGCCTTGCGCCATGGCTTGACCAGCGTCCGCTTCGACGCCTCGATGATGGCGCGGGCAATGGTGCGCCAAGTGCTGGCGCCAGAAGCTGGCGTGCGCCGGACTATCCATTATGCGGGGACGGTCGTGGCGCGCGGATCCACTCCGTGATTACTTACGGCGACGGACAACCATGGCCAAACCGGCCATGCCCATGCCGAACAAGGCCAAGGTCCCGGGTTCGGGAACCGGCGAGGTCAGCGATTCGATATTGGTGTCGATGCGGAAATGCGATTCCGTGGTATGGCGTTCCGCGAAGAACACGTTCATGCTGTAGTTATTGCCTTCCGTCAGGCCGAGCGCGTCCAAGTTGACGGTGCCGGATTCTGCGCCGTGCACGCCGCCGAGGTCGATGACCAGGCCGTTGTTGATATACACGAAAACGTCGTCATCGCCGGTGAACGTGAAATTCTGCCCGGCCTTGTAGGTGAAGTCCGTATTCAGTGCATACGTGAAGCCGAAATCATGTCCATACAAATCGGTTTCGCCGCCGGGACCGACGCTGCCGTCCAAGGGGAAGAACGAGGGGTTGCTGTAGGTGTAAACATCGGGATGCCCCGAATTGTCCAAGGTAATGGAATAGGCGCTGCTGATATTGGTGCCGGGGACGTCGTTATACCATTGATTGAAAGCGGCGGCGCCATGCGTGCTCCACGAGGCTGGGTCATCGGCATAAACGGGCTTGCCGTCAGCGCCCAAGGTGGAGGTTACGATGTGATGATCGTCACCACAGCAAGCATTCTCAAAATCAACATGGCCCCCTTCCGAATACACCTTGAAATCCCGCAAGGTTCCGGTAAGGGTTAAGAGCGAAGCTTGGGACACGCCCACGGCTGCGAGGGCTGCGATTCCGAAAATATTGTATTTCATTTTGACTCCCACGAAATGGATCGAACTTTTGGTTACCCCACTTATGAATGCAATATTTGTACCCATCCGAAATACGCTCATAGCACGCCATTTTGACAAGCGGGACCGCTGGAAACGCTATTCTCGCCGCATAAAAAGAGGATAGAGTCGTGACATCCCACGCACCGTAAAAAATTCCGACGATCGTGTCCGATTCTTTACATACCGATTGAAAAACAAATTAGGCGCGGATCGACGCGGACTCTGCGGTCTCGGTAGGCGACACCCTCGGTAGTTAACCTGTTCCTGCGCGGGAATGGAACAGTTTCAATGCCATTCGCCTTAACGCCTCTGCGGCCGGACTCAACACCGAACCTTCCCGTCTCGCCAACATTAGCGTTCGCGACGGTGTGGGCGGCTGGATTTCCAAATAGGTCAGGCCCCGGCGTTTCACCATGGCGGGCACTAGGCTTAAACCCAAGCCCGCTTGCACCAAAGCCTGCACGGTTTCAATCTCACCGCTGTCATGCACGATCACCGGATCCACTCCGGCCTTCGCCAAGGCGTCGAGGACAATCTTCCGGAAGCCGTGGCCGCTTTTCATCAGGATCAAGGGCTCGCCGACCAGCGCCGACAAAGCCAGTTTTTTCCGGGCTTGGAAACGATGTCCCGGAGGCAAGGCAATCCACAGCGGTTCAGTGAATAAGGTTTCCGCTTGGACTCCCGCGCCCAAGCCCGCTTCGTCCATAATGGCCAGATCGACGTCCGAGGCGAGGATGGCTTGGGTCAGTCCCGGGGAAGATTCCTCGCGCAAGCCCACCTGGATTTCCGGATGCGCCTTGCCGAAGGCTTTGAGCAAGGGCGGCAGCAGATAAGCGCCGGTGGTCGGCAAGCAGCCCAAGGTCACGGAGCCTCTTTTCAAGCCCGACAATTCTTCGAGTTCGAACCGGCCGCTTTCCAATTGGCGCAAGGCCTCGGCGGCGCGGCCCCGGAACAGCTCGCCCCGCTGGGTGAGCCTCGCCCCTTTCCGGGAGCGTTCAAGCAACGGGCCGCCCAGCTCGTCCTCCAACTTGGCCACTTGCGAGGACAGGGACGGCTGGCTGACATGGCAGGCCTGCGCCGCTTTCGTGAACGAACCGGTGTGCGCGATGGCGAGGAAATATTTCAGTTGGTGGATTTCCATAGTTTATGCCTATGCTGAGTATAGAAAGGATATCTTATACAAATATATCTTCCCGGGCTACACTTTACAGCGTGTTGCACAAGTCCCCGCACGCGCCGACAGACGCGCGCGGGAGGACCGCGGGCGGAATGCTAACAAGGAGGAAGTCATGGCCAAAGGAACGCTGTATAACAAGGTTTGGAACCACAATCGAGTCACGGAATTGCCGACCGGGCAAACCCAGGTTTTTATCGGGTTGCATCTGATCCATGAAGTGACCAGTCCCCAGGCTTTCGACATGCTGCGGGAAAAAGGGTTGAAGGTCGCCTATCCGGACCGCACCTTCGCGACCGTGGACCATATCGTGCCGACCTTATCGCAAGCGCGTCCTTTCGCGGACGGCCAGGCGGAAGCCATGCTGCAAGCCATCGAGCGGAATACCCAGGAATTCGGAGTGAAGTTTTTTGATTTCGCTTCCGGCCAACAGGGCGTTGTGCATATTGTCGGTCCGGAGTTGGGCTTGACCCAGCCCGGCATGACCATCGCTTGCGGCGACAGCCATACCGCCACCCACGGGGCGTTCGGAGCCTTGGCCTTCGGCATCGGAACGTCCCAAGTCCGCGATGTGCTGGCCGGCCAATGCTTGGCCATGGATCCCATGAAAGTCAGGCGCGTGGAAATCAACGGCCGCCTGGCTTCCGGCGTCACCCCCAAGGACGTGGCGCTTTTCATCATCCATAAGCTGGGAGTAAAGGGCGGGATCGGATTCGTCTACGAATACGCCGGAGAAGTTTTCGAAGCCATGTCCATGGAAGGACGCATGACCGTATGCAACATGTCCGTCGAAGGCGGCGCGCGCGCCGGTTATTGCAATCCGGACGCGACCACCTTCGCGTATTTGCAAGGCCGAAAATATTCGCCCCAAGGCGCGGCCTGGAATGCTGCGGTGGAAAAATGGAAAAGCTTCGTCTCTGACGGCGACGCCGAATACGATGACTCAATCCGTTTTGACGCCGCTGACATTGAGCCGAGGGTTACCTGGGGCATCACGCCGGGACAAAGCGTCGGCATCAGCGAGGCGCTGCCGAATCCGGGGCAATACGAAGACGTCGGGGAGCGCGCATCGGCTGAATTGGCGTATCGGCATATGCAATGGACTCCGGGTCAAAAAATCCAGGGTATCAAAATCGACGTGGCTTTCATCGGCAGTTGCACCAACGGCCGCATCGAGGATTTGCGCGCCGCTGCCAAGATTGCCCAAGGCCGGAAGGTCGCGCCCGGTATCCAGGCCTTCATCGTCCCCGGTTCCCTGCCGGTCCGCAAGCAAGCCATGGAAGAAGGTTTGGACAAAATTTTTCTCGCCGCCGGATTCTCATGGCGGGCACCGGGCTGTTCCATGTGTCTGGCCATCAATCCGGACCAACTGGTTGGGAAGCAAATCTCCGCCAGCTCCAGCAACCGCAACTTCATCGGTCGGCAAGGCAGCCAGACCGGCAGGACCTTGCTCATGTCACCGGCCATGGTGGCCGCCGCCGCCATCACGGGCCATGTCACCGACGTACGTTCATTCAAGGAAAAGGAGATTTAATATGTCCCGCATCACCCAATCGTCACGTATCATCCAAGTTACCGGCCGCGCGGTCCCCGTCCCCGGTGACGATATCGACACGGACCGGATTCTTCCGGCGCGGTACATGAAAGAACTGACCTTCGCCAATTTGGGGCAGTATCCTTTCCAGGACGAACGCTTCCATTCCGATGGCGCTCCGAAACGGCATCCGTTCAATGAAGCCCATTACCAAGGCGCGTCCATGCTGTTCGGCAATGCCAATTTCGGCTGCGGTTCTTCGCGCGAACAGGCTCCGCAAGCCTTGACCCGCTGGGGCATCCGGGCCATCGTGGCGGAAAGCTTCGGCGAAATCTTCTCCGGCAATTGCCTGACGCTGGGAGTGCCCGTGGTCACGGCTTCGCAAGCGGATATGGCTGCGTTGCAAAACATCGCGCGGAAAAATCCCGGAGCGGACTTCAATCTGGACCTTGCCTCCATGACGATCAACGGCGGCGGCCTGCTCGTCAAGATATCCATGCCTGCGTCCCGGCGCAAAGCCATGATGGAAGGCGCTTGGGACAGCACGGGCTTGTTGTTGGCGAATGCGGACAAGGTCGCGGGCATGCTCGCCGCGCGGGCGGCGGCGTAGGACCAAGGTGGCCTGCGGATGGGTGGCGAACTGATTCAGTTTTTCTTTACGGGCTCGAAGACCTACGTGCTAGAAATCCAACGCGCAGGTCAATTGGCCCAGGAATCCATTCGACCCGGCCGGAAAGGTCGGCCGGACGACGGGAGTTCCCGGAGAGGGGATGCCGCCCGGATAAGTCGACGGGTCGGTAGGTTTTTTCGTTGGATCGTTGGCGGCAACGCGATTATTCCGGACATCGTCCCACATGAGCAGGAATTGGCTTACCTTGCCGCCCAGTTTTAGGATTCCATTTCCCCACAGAGGCGTCGCCCATTCCACGGATAGCCTGGGGGTAACCGATAGGATACGTCCCGATCTTCCGTAGGCGTAGGTTCGATCGACGGTGGTGGAAAAAACCCCCTGGTCGACGGTTTGACCATCGAGATCAAAATCGATCCAGGAAAGCGCCATCGGCAAAGCCAAATCCATTCGCCATCCACGAAACTCCTGGATGTGCCGTGCCGTACCCTCGATTTGGCGCAGGCTTCCCCGCGTGGTAACCAGTTCCCCATTACGGGAAAATCCCCCATAAATATCGGCGATATAAGAAAGGCCCAAGCGGTTATAGCTTAGCGTCTCTTTGCGTTCGTCGATGGCGTCAGCCGGTGGGCTCGACCGCAGGGTCAGGGAATTCCCTCCCAGCGACAGGGACGACAGCCCTTGCCGCAGCAACGACCAGGTGCGGCTTTCGAACCTTGCTTCCTGAAGGCTGGTGCCGGTCAATGCATAATGAAAACGCTTGGTGCCTTCCGAACCCGGGGGAACCCGCAGGCCGATGGTGCGCGCCTGACCTTCCTCGTAAGCGTACCAGACAGAACCTAGGCTTTGTGGAATCCGATAGGCCAGGCCCAGCCGCAAGGTCTGGGAGGAATCCGTAAGGTTGTATTCCGAGCGGGGAAGGGTCGGCTTGGAAGAAGTATATCGTGCGCACAGAGCCAGGACGCCTGTACCCATGGGGATTTCCAATTGGCTCGAGGTCGATTGCAACCGGGAATAGAAATCCGCTTGCACCTTTTCCCCGGTTCCCTTGGGCCGATTATCCTGAAAATCGACTTGTTCGGATCCATCGCGGAAAGTGGTGGAAAATTGCCAGCGGATGCCGCCGGAATGAAAAGATCCTGGAGCCTGCATCCAATCGAATCCCAGGGTATACTCCAAATGATCCACGGCATGAAAATCCACGAGCAAGTCAAGACGTCCGCCAGCTTTCGTCTGCGGGACTAAATGATAGAGCGCTCCGAAAGGGAATCCGAACCGCCGGGAATGCATTCCGAGGACATACGCTGCGGAATCCTTCAAGGTGAAGTCGGAGCGGTAGTCGCGCCGGGCGAGTTTCAGATCCGCTTGGGGCGCAATCGCATAATACAGGGTTTGTGATTCTTCGTAAGCGCGTAAGGTTGCGCTTTGGGATCCGGTCTTATCCAAGGTCGGAGTCCAGTCATAGTCGGCTACGAGCCGCAACCGGCGGATGTTTTCCCATTCGGTAAATGGGGAGGCGAAAAAAATGTTTTCCGTCCGATGCAGAAAAATTGCGTCGGGAGAAAAATCGGCGTCTTCCAAAATCAGGGGGGCTTGGGCGAAAGTATTGGAAATGAATATGAAAAAGGAAAAGGCCCTCGGAAGGGCCGTGATGAGAAGCGAGAGAGGGAATCCGCCGGCTATGACCTGTCGGCAAGCCGTGCCAGGCCGAAGCGGCGTTGGGTTAGAGCGGGCCATTCATTATATAACTTACTGAGATCAAGAGATCCAGGTCGGATGGATCGCTGACCTTGACCGTTGTGCATTTGTAATTTCCCCATCCCCCGTCTGAAGTCATTTCACAAACCTGTTTGGTGCGGGGCTCAACGGTTTTCAAGGAATTGATGACGGTCCAGATATTGGATTGGGTCAATTCCGGAAAGACACCGCCGAAAGTCGGATCACGGAAAATGATCTTGGAATCCAAGGCCGGCAAATCATCGGAATATTTCCCTAGGTCGGTCACATCAACGGTCGAGTCGCCGGTCGCGTTGGTGAAGTACATCGGACTCTTTGTCGTCGCATCGATATATTCCGCAAATTCGACTTGTCCATTTGTTTCACGGCATAAGGAAAGATGGATGGTTCCGGATGAAACCTTCGAAATCGATTGGTACGGATCCGGGACGGAGTAGGCATCCCTGGAATTTGTTACCGTTGCCCCGGGAGTTAATCCGCGTTCGTAACTCTTGTTGTAGTGATACGTGCAGGGCGAGTTGGAATCCCGCGTTAAGGTCGCGACAACGGTACTGCTTCCCAGATAGGTGGGGAGGCTGTCGATCACGGTGTCCTTAGCTTGATTATAAACCGTGACTTGCATATTCGAGTCTGAATAGCTGGTTGGGCTGAGTTGCAACGAGAGTAAATAGTCTTTGCGGGAATCATATCCCAGTTTCCCCAGCAATTCCGTACCGGCCTCGCCGTATAAGCCGGTAACCCAACTGGTATCGGCGCTCACGGTATCATTCCACTCCGAATAGGGACGAAATTTGAAATAAGGGAGCATCCCTTGCACACCGTCGATTTCGAAGAGTTTGGAGAAGTTGACTTTTAAAGTACGAATGCCCTTGTTATAGGTGATGGGTACTTCTCCGCTTAGGTATTTTTTGGAGCGTTCGAGCAAATCGACCGCTTCCTGTAAATCCGCAGGATCGACGTCGGCATTCGGCCCGGTTCCGACCACGTAAAGATCATGCTCTTGACCCGTCGTCTTGCCGGCTTCGGCGATGGAATAACGCAACCCTGTTTGCGCGTCGTTCACGGCGGACAATAGCAAGGCGGGAATTCCGTTCACCGAAGTTTTCCAGTCGGGCTTGATTTTGGAAAAGAGGCTGCTAGTGCTGAAGAGTCCGGTTAAATGGTCCAGCGCATCCTTTTGGCCCGGCCGCAAGTGGTCGAAATCGGGCGTCTGGATATTGCGAATGCTGTCTATCCACCAATAGGTTCCGTTTAATCCTAGTTCCCATTGGTAGCCTACGGCGATGGTGAGCCATGCCTTGGTGACTTTCAAACCCGCCAACAGCGGGCCAATATCGCCTTGATCCAATTGAATCATCCGGCCGTCCTGAGTCGTGAATTCAAAGGCGAAGTTTGCATAAGCCAAGGCCACTTCGATGGCGGCGATGGTCGAGTCCAGCTTCGGCAGTAAAGTGCTTGCCGCCAGTTCCTGGAAATCCATGACGGTGGGGTAGTCGATGGCGTTCATGCTGGCGGTTAATTTTAAAAGTACCGGCGCGGCTTGATCGGGGGATAGTTTCAACAGCGCCCGGCCCGAACTTATTTTGGGGATTCCGGAACCATTGTTGGCATTGCTCGCGGCCTCGGCCTTGGTGGCAAAGGCATCGACCTTGGGATCCTGCGTCAATTTCATAGTGGACGCCACGGCCCTGCCGAAAGTTGCGCCGCAATGGCCTGGAGCCACTTTGAGGGCTTGATCATACAGCGCGAGCGCGGCTTGGGGGTCGCGCGCTTTGGCGGTTTTCCAACTATCGACTGTATCGCTGAACAAATATTCCATATCGGCCGTCATTTTAGCCGTGGCCAGCGTTACCAGGGAGTCGGCAGTCTTTTGTTGGGCGGCGGGCAAATCCGTGCATGAGGTAACCGCGATGGGATTGGTCGACGGGCCGGTTTCCTTGGGGGGCGTCCCGGGATCTCCGCTGAAAACACATCCCGTGAACAGGGCGGCGGCGAGTGTCAAAGTATAAATGGTCACGAAATGCTTTTTAATGGGCTTCATGCGAACTCCTTCAGGAGACTTGGGTCGGGCTATTCCTAAGACGCTTGGGCGGCGTTAATAACGCTACCCATTCCCTGGGATTTTTTCACGGACATTTCACGGATCCCTCATAAAACTGCTGGGAACCGCGGTTAACCTTGAAGTTCCTGCATTTTCATTCGATCTTCCTATTCCCTTGTGGAGGTCGAAAGTGAGATTGTCGCGAACAATTCTAGCATCCATTTTTTTGTTGGCCGGCTTAAGCCAGGCTGCCTATACTCCGAATCATAAGGATTCGGGTTGGGTCAGGATATTCAACGGCAAGGATCTGACGGGTTTGCATCCTTGGATCGTCGGAAGTTCCATGGGCCAGAATCCCGGAAATATCGTGACCGTCCATGACAGCATGATACACTTCTATCAAGGCCGCAAGCGCGCGGACAATCCCGCTTTGCCAATGACGGATGGCTGACGGGCGATCCCTGGAACTCCGGACTATTTTTCCACGCCAATTCGGATGGGCCTCCGTTTCCGCAAGCCATAGAATGCCAGCTCAAGATTCATTGGAACTCCACCGCCAACAAACCCTGCACCGTCGCAGCGGGCGATTGTAATCAACCCTGGGCGGGAGATTTCTGGATTTTATCCGGAGCGCAGATTACGAATAAGGACGGCGCGCTCACCCAATTGGGAGGTTGCTGCCAATCCGCCTTCGGCAATCACAAACCGGATTATGAGCTGGATGGATGGAATACCATGGAGGTGCAGGCTTTCGGAGACAGTCTTTTCCGGAACGTGCTGAACGGGCATGAAGTGAATCGCGGGACCAAGTCGACTTGGCAGAATCCGCAGGGCCAGCGCGTGCCGCTGAAAAAAGGCCGGTTGCAATTGGAGTTGGAAGGGTCGGAATTCCTGTTCCGTAATTGGGAAATCAAACTAGCGAAACAGGATTCACTCTACTCGATTTGGTACAAGGAAGGCTGCATGGATCCGGCCTACCAGGAATACTCCCAAACCGCCAATCTCCACGTTGCATCCAAATGTCTGACTCTAATCGGCACAGGGCTTGGCGAAGCCGCGGTCGAATCAAGCAAAGGCGCGGTTGGATCCAAGCACGGCGGCGTCAAGACACCGGTCTACGATGCCTCCGGTCGGTTGGTCCCGAAAAATCCAACGCCTCGCGTCAAGTTGAAAGAGCTGGGACGCGCGCGCTGAGTTGCGCTGGCCTGCGTGCGTTGAGGTCGCCGGGTTGCGCAGAGGTTGACTGAGTTTACTCCGTGTCGCTGAGTTCCTCCAAGTTCCGCCGAACTCCATTTAACGAAGCAATCCGGTACGCACGTACTGGTTAAACCGGGTTCCATCGTCCAAGACGAAATCGATTTTCCAAATGATGACTCCTTGTCCGGCGAGTCGGCCTTTTTGATCCCGTCCATCCCATACCAAAAAGCTATGGTAGCCGAGCGGTTCCAGGCGGTCGATATTTTCCAACTCACCTTTATACCCGAAGGATTGATCGAACGCAGTGACGAAGTTCCCCAGGTTGTCGAATAGATGCGCATGCACCAAGTATTTTCCCGCGCTCACGACCTTGACCAACACCGTACTCGGGTCCAACGTTTGCAGCCGGTTGGGATCCGCGCTGGAGGCCGATTGGCCGGGCGTGGGTAGCGTCGTTTCACTGAAACTCGTCCCGGGCGTGAAGCCTACCGGAGGAATCCAAAGCGGCGCTTTAAACGTTTCCGGATTGGCATGTCCGCCACCGGAAATGGCCGGGTATCCGACCGTGGAACGGATGTCCTGAGGCGGCTTGGGGCCGGTGATGCGCACGCCCAAGGGCGCGGGAGCGTTGCCGGGAGCATCGAGCACGGAGCCATCGCCTTCGAGATACGCGCAGTCCCCGGATATGGGATTCGCGGCCAAGGGATTGAGGATCAGAACATAGGTCAAGGAATCCGGCCGAGACCGTGAAGTGGTCAAAGGCGTAATCGGTTGGGATGGCCCGCGATCGAAGCATCGATCATCCTTCCATTTTCCGAATCGGACTAAGTTCGCAAAGCCCGGCCGCAAGGGTTCGCTCACGGTTATGGTCAAGGTATCCGGAATCCGGACGATGCTGTTTCCTTTGGCGACAGCGACGCCGGAACCGCCTAAGGCGATGATAGCCGACAGGGGGATCGCGCCCATGGAATCGGCGAGTTGCGGCTTTTGTCCGCCGAATACGGTGTCGGAAGGAAAGGTCGCTTGTGGGCGCGCACCCGCACCCGCGCCCGCACCCGCAGCCGTGCCGGCGGGAATCGACGTCAACCCCGCTTGGAATTCGGCTCCGGTGAAATCCGCCACGACTATGGTTTGCCCCGAACCGGCTAGGAAGGACAAGACCGGAGGCTTGCTGTTGGCGAATTGGGGCGCGACGTTATTCCAATACACCGGACCAATCGATGCGGGCAATGCGCTGAGGGCGCGTGTGAACCGGAAGCGCGCCTGATCAGCCGCGCCATTGCCATTCACGTCCAGCATCCAGGCGGAAAGGATGGTATCGATGTGAGGCGGCGGTGGGGGAGGAGGTGGCACGGCCGTTACCGTGACGGTGGCGGACTGATTCGCGGATCCACCTAAACCTGTGCAAGTCAGGGTGAACGTACTGTTGGTGGAAAGCGCGCCGGTGGATTGGGACCCGCTCGTGGCCTTGGATCCGCTCCAGGCCCCGGCGGCATTGCAACTGGTGGCGTTGGTCGAGGACCAGGTCAAGGTGTAACTTGCGCTGGCGATGATCGAATTCGAACCGGCAGTAATGGTGACCGTCGGTGTCGGCGGCGGAGAAACGACAATGGAGCCCATTTTCAAGACGGCTGTCACGGTGCCACCATCGGGAAGTCCATTGGCGTCGTGGGACGGCGCGGTGGCGGTGATAACGGAAGGCAGGGTAACTTCTACGATACCATCGGAGGCTGTGGCCGCTTTTTCCGTCAAAGAAATTTCCGCGCGCCAACGTCCCTTCCCGCCCAGCGTTTTGACCGGCACCCTACCGTGACCACTTCGAGATCCGCGGCCGCCCACGGTGTCGGCCTTTCCGTCCAGGTCCAGCCTAGCGCCGTGGTCGAATCGAGATACTGGCTCGCGTCACCCATGGGTTGAGGGTAATTGTCCACGCTGAGTATGCCGAAGGTCTTTTCAGCCAAGGCCGCAGCATCATCGCCGATGGAGACCACGCCGATTCCCGAGTCCGCAGCGGTGTTCAGAATGCATCGATGTAGTTCCCGCTTTCCGTGAGCCATCCGGCATTCACGTGGACGATCACATGCGGTAACTTTCCCGGCCAAGCCGCCGCGACATCGGACCATTGCGTGGTTTTGGATTCGCGGTATTTTACGTTGGGCACGCCCGTCAGGGATTTAAGTACGAAGTCGCGCGTTTTGATGCCTACGCCGCTGGTCAAATTGCAATTCCCCTTAGCGCTGTCATTGGAAATGATCAGGATGCGAACGGTGTCTTCATACGCTTTGTCGATGCGAATGGTAGCTTGAGCCGAAACGGCGCTGGGGAGTACACATGCGGCTAACCCAAGTAACAGGGAAAATGAGCGATGAATCCGCATGCCGGTTTTCCTTGGGAAAAGGAATTTTTACTTCCTCCCAATGTATGCCGAATCGCGTGGTTCCGAAGACCAATTTTGTCTCAGTATTTCAAAGCAAAGGCCAACTGGCTTCATCCGGTTCGAATTTTCCACACCGATACGATGGGCCCGGATTTTTCCGATACCCGGTTCATCCTTTGTTCACCCCTTTCGCGAAACAATCATCTTCCACCCCGGTAGGTGCATGGGCGTGATCGTTTTCTCCGGCTTCAGCCCCGCAGCCGTTTGCCAGCCGCGAATCTCCGCCTCGGACCAATTGCCCGAAGCGCTCGTGAGAGAGAAGTACAAGCCCGTGGCCGCCGCTGCCACGTCCCCTTCCCGGGGCTTTCCCGGCCGGATGAATTCGCCGATGGCATAGACACCACCGGGTTTGAGCGCCCGCGCGACCTTGATGGCCAGCGACTTCGCCTGCTCGTCGTTGAAATGGTGGACGACGTTGTTGATCATCACGAGATCATATCGCGCCGATCCCAAATCGTCATTCAGCGCGTTCCCGGATTGATAGCGCACGCGCCCGGTGTTGTCATAGCGCTGGGCGATGGCGGACGCAGCCTCAATCGCTTCCGGCAATTCCAAAACCGTCGCCGCCAACGCAGAATGTTTCCGGCACAACTCGATGGAAAACAGCCCATGCGATCCGCCGATGTCGAGCAACTCGTTCGCGCCGGCGCGGAGCGGAATTTTTCCCGCCAGCTCCTGGGCCACATTCACGGACAAATCGCGCATGCCCTCCATGTATAGCGTCCACGCCTCCTTGGGCGTCGCCGCCGTGTGCAGCTCCAAGTGCTTGCCCGTGCGCACGAAATCTTCCAGTTTCCCCATCAAGTCCCATTCATAAATTTGGAACCGCAGCTTTCCGATCAGGTTCGACGGGCTATCCTTCAGCAGCCATTTGCGATACCGGGAGGCCAGGGAATATTTGCCGCGCTTCCAACGCAGGTAGCCCAGGCTGACCAGGCAATCCAATAATTGCACCGTCGCCCGGGTATGCGTGCCGCACTGCGCCGAAATTTCTTCCGCGGTCCGTTCGCCGGTTCCCACCGCTTCGTACACGCCCAGTTCGGCCGCCGCCATAATGGCCCGCGCCGCGTTGAAAGCGATTTGCGTGTCCACCAGCGGTTTGGGAATCAGGTTCAGGCGCGCACCAACCCATTCGAAAAAATTTTCGGATTGCAACTTGAACTTCATGGAATCTCCCGCGAAAACAAAAAGTATAGAATTGCAGGGAATAATCCGGCCTTCCGCGATATCTTTCTCAGCGTGCCGCGCACCGCTCGGCTTCTGGGAGTCTTATGAAAAAATCCTGGAAGTTTATGCGGCCAATGCGAAGTTCACCCAGTCCGCGGCCCCGGCCACGGCTTCGGCGTCCATCCCCGTCTCCATCGGATTCGGCATGACGTCTTTCTCCACGGAGGATTGGGGCAATACCACGGAGTTCCACTGCCTATTGGTACAGGACATGGCGCGCGGATCGACGCGGGCCCCGCGGTCTCGGTAGGCGATCCCGGCCGTCGCCCAACGGATCCGCCCCTGCTTTAATAATTCATTCTCCCGAGACGGCGACCATTCTGGTTTCCTTGCCGGCGCGTACCAGGTATAACCCCGCATGGGACGGCACGGAAATAGCCTGATGATCATCCGTAATCAGGATGTTAACCTTCAGGTTACCTTGGATGTCTAAAATTTGCGCCTGAGTTCCAGGTTTACAACCTTCGATCCATAGCAGATGATTCAGGAAATATGCGCGCATCGGTGCGGAATGGTTTTCGCGACCTGGAATTTGGATTCCGGAAACCGGGCAACCGGAAGCAAATTTCGCCCGCAGAGTCATGGTTTTGAGGACGGGGTTGTTGGGAAAATCCCATTGGGCAGTCCCGGCGGAATCCGGATACCATCCTGCGAACGTGCATCCGCTCAACTGGGGATCCACCGGTTTGGCGATATGGTTATTACCAAATACGATTTGGGAATCCGGAAGTTTAAGGCCTGCGGGTCCCGCGAAGCGAACGGTGTAATAATAAAACGTGACGCTACCGACATAGCCAACCGAAAAGTTGGACACCTGAAAAAGCGCGCGCTGTTCGGATCCTTCAAAAATTTTCCACATTCCCGTGTCCAGGCCCACCGAGCGGCCAAACGCAAGGTTGGAATAGATTGTATCTCCCTTAACGTATTTATAGGTCTCGTCGGTCCGATTCCAAAAACGACCATCCTTGTATACGTTAATCGCGTTGGATTGGGCCACTGGACATATGGCCGTGTCTTCCGTAGTGACGGTACACGTAAAAGGATAGCGTATCCCTTGGGTGACGACGTAACCGTTTACTGCGCCAAGATGCCAAAGCCACCGATACGGAGTAGATAAACAGGATTGACGCCATTGGTGCGGCTGGCGGGAATCGCTCCCGCGGGTCTGCCGATGTTTCCTCCCGTAATCGTTAGGGTTCCTTCCGAAGCGCCATGTTGCCCCGATCCGATGGCGGTTGCATTCGTTCCGCCCGTGACTTCTAGGGTGCCTCCGGTCATGATGAGGCTGCCGCCATTTCCCCCTTCCCCTCCGCCTATGCCCGAAGCGTAACTGCCGCCCGTGGCCGTCACATAACCACCATTTATGGTCAAACTATTTCCGGATCCAAGGTATCCTCCGCCGATGGCCGCGCCATAGGATCCGCCGGTCACGATCAAACTCCCACCGTTGATCACGGAGACTCCGCCGTCTTGATTCTCGTTTCCGCCAATGCCGGCGGACCAACTCCCGCCGGTGACTTCGACGGCTCCGCCGTTCATGATCATACCCGTGCGGATTCCCGCCGCGCGAGTGCCTCCGTTTACTATCCAATGGCCGCCATCGAAAATGGGCTCGCCCTCCATCCCGGCGCCGTAGAGTCCGCCATACGCCGTGAGGACGCCGACTTTACCGTCATCGCCGGAAGTCGCCACATAATCATCCAGATGAGTATGGGAACCCATGGCCATGCCGGATTTACCATCGCCTCCTGCGCGAAGGGTGTTCACCCCATTGAGCAAAACGGTCACGGAATCGCCCCCGGCCGCCACGGGGCATCCGCCGCTTGCGGTAAGGTCGATACTGACATTGTCCAGAATCACGCGGACGGGCCCGGTAGCGCCGACCTGAATGGTATGTATATCGGTCACACCCGTAATGCGGTATTCGCCCGGCACGGTAATTTTTACGTCCGCGACGGAGATATCGAGATCGGTTCCGGCATGGGCCGGCCCATACCATCCGGCGATACCCAGGAAAATCACGTTACGAACAGAGAAAAATTTCAGAAATACCTCACACAAAAATTGGATGCTTCAAAAGAGTAACGTTTTCCCGAGCGTAAAGCGCTACGCACCGGATTCGCCATCGATTTCCTTGAGTTTGTCCCAACCCCTTTCCAATCAATTGTTGCATGGGTTTTTCCCTTTGCTTAACCTGCTCATGGCTTCGCATCTGAAAGATTGTCGTGCCTCCGCCCAGTTCCTGCTAGTATGGCAAAAATTAGCAGGGCCTTTTCCCTTGTAACTGTTCGCCGCCGACAGTCAGAGTAAAGTGACGGCTATTCAGTTGGATTGAAGTTTGCAGGAGGGTGGCTATGGCCGATTTCGACGAGGTCCAAGAAAAACATTTGCTCATCGATTGGGCCGATATGATGTCGGTGAAGAATGCGCAGATGGACGCCGATCATAAACAACTGATCAATCTTATCAACGATCTGTATTCGGCCATGTGAAACGACCATGCGGATACGGTGATCCAAAAATGTCTGGATAGCCTTAAGCAGTATGTGCATTACCATTTCCAGGTCGAAGAGGAGCTGATGGCGAAGGCCGCGTACTCGGGCCTGGATGCCCATCAAGTGGAGCACCGGAAATTGATCGAGACCCTCGCCGACATGGAAAAGCGTTGGCAGGACGGCGATTTGGAGGTGTCCGACCAACTGATGGACTTGCTGCAATGTTGGCTGGTGGATCACATCATGAAAATCGACATGCAATATTCCCCCTATGTGGGGAACTAATCCGACGTAGCCGGCAGTCCGGGGTGCTCGACACTTCGCCCGCGACCCTTCGCGCGCGACCCGGATCACATTTGGTATACTTCGGAAATGCGACTTCTTTAAGAAGTCTCTCTTCCTGGCCGTAACATTCCATTCGGCCTTTGCCGCCAGTTGGACGCCGCCTCGACGGAACCATCCAAGGCATCGCCATCGATGGTCGCGGCTTCATCTACGCCTCCGGAAAATTTACGCGGACGGATAGCACCTATGGCTTGGCCGTTTGGAACGGGACGGTCTGGTCCTTTCCGCCGGAAACCAAAGGTCTGGCCGGCTGGGGGCCGATTGCGGCGGTTGGTAACGCCGCCTATTTGGTGTTCGAATCCAAGCCCACGGAAATCTACCGCTACGACGGGACGGCGCTGGTCTCGATCGAGGCGCAGGCCAACGCCTTCATCTTCACCCTGGAAGGGATGGGAAACGAATTGATCGTTGGGGGCGAATTCACGGCTATCGGCGGGGTGGCGGGGAATCACATCGCTCGCTTCGGAACCCACTGGGAGACGATGGCTGAAGGGACCCCTATGACCGTGCGTTGCTTGGCCGTCGTCGACGGAGCGCTCTTGGCGGGCGGGGGGATTGGCGGCGCCCTCATCACGGACATTCCCGGACTGATCCGCTGGGATGGCCAGAAATGGATCGCCTTTGAAAACTTGCCGTCCAACCGGGGTTATTTCAACATCATTGCCGGCGCCTCGGGGCGGATTTATGCCGGAGGCTTCCTGTTCCCGCCCGAAGGTGATTCATCCAGAATCGTCGAGGCCTTCGTGGCATGGGAAGGATCGAATTGGAAGCGTTACGGAGATCACGTCATCAACAACGACCTCAACGCCTTGGCGATATTGAACGGAACGGTATGGGCCGGGGGCCGCTTTCATCATCCCTCCGCTCCCTACCTGGGCCAGTGGGACGGAAAAATCTGGAACCCGCCCTATGCGCTCTCCACCCAGGCTCCCTCCGGCGCCATTTCCGTTTTAAACAACCGCGGCGGACGCATGCTTGCCGCCGGAACATTCCGGGCCGTATCCCCCGACAGCTTAACCCTCCTCTCCGAATGAACCGGGAACGGTTGGGCCGAGCGCGGCTCCGCGTTTTCCGTGAACGCGGCCCCGATCTGGATCACGGCCTTGGAGCCGTATGGCGATGACGTTTACCTGTGCGCGTCCTTTTCCAGCAATGCCCAGCCCGGGCTCTGGCGCTTATCCGGCGGGGCCTGGAAGCCGATCGGCGATGATCAGGGCATTGAGGTTTTGCGCAGCGCGCCCGACGGACTTTACGCCGGCGGCTACTTCACCCGTTTAGGCAACGTCGATGCCAAGCATATCGCACGCTGGGACGGCGCCGCCTGGCATGCGGTCGGCGGGGGGCTGGATTATCCCGTCACCGCCTTGGAATGGGATGGAACGTCCCTGTATGCCGCCCAAGCGAACACGCAGACGGCCGCGGGAATTCCCTCCCAAGTCTCGCGCTTCAGCGGCGGACAATGGACCGTGATCGGCGCCACCGCATCGGCCCCGCTGTTCAACGGATTCATCCGGGCCCTGGCGATGAAAGGCGGAGAGTTGTGGGCGGCGGGGGAGTTTACGGGCCTGGGGCTTTTCAATGCGCAAGGCGTGGCGGTGTGGAACGGCTCCACTTGGCATGGGGCCGGTGACGGCCTTGCCGGGGCCGGCTTGACTGGGGGCGGACTGTCCGGCGTGCTGGCTCTGACGGTTTCTCCCAAGGGCGAAGTGTATGCCACCGGGAAGTTTTCCGATCCGACCGGAGCCGTGGCCCATTGGAACGGGAGCGCTTGGAAGGCGCTCGGGGAGGGGTTGGCCGTCAGCGATAAGCTCAATGCACCCATGGGCAAAACGATGGCTTGTCTGGGCGAAGACGTATTCGTGGCCGGATTCTTTGATTGTGCCGGCGGCAAGCCCTCGGCGGGGTTGGCCCGTTGGACCCAAGTGGACGAAAATTTAGCCATCCTTCCGGGACCCCGGATCCTTCCGGGACCCAGACAGGCCCGCATCGAAAGGCCAACCTGGCGGCTTTTCCCGGATGGCCGTTTGATCTTCGTCACTCCCGCCCTCACCGGAATCGGATGCGACGCCATAGGCCGCAGGGGCTTCGACCTCCTCGCCCAGCCGAAACCGCCTCGCTAAGCGGCGGTCTTACCAATGGGTTGGCTGCCCGTTAGTTTCCCCAAATAATTTTCTCCAGCAAATCCATATCGAATGCCGTTTCGACGGCATCAGCCAGCGCTTCGAGCGACTGGTCGAGCAGGGCGGTTTCGCTGCGCAGCGCGTTAACGCCCGTCCAGCCCAGGCTTGTGAGCCAGGCGTGGCGGAAGAAGTCGTTGGCAAACAATCCGTGCAAATAACAGCCCCATATTTTTCCATCCGCGCTGGTGGCTCCGTCGTTTGCAAGCAGGGGGACGCCGCCCTTTGTCTCGCCTAGATGGATTTCATACCCGTCGAGAGCCTGACCCCGGAGCGCGGCCAACCAGCCTGATCCGGAGGTAATCACCGTGCGCGTGCGCGTGGTCGTTTTTTGCGCGAGGAAGTTCGTCGTCACCGGAAGCAGCCCCAAGCCCTCGGCGGATTCGACGTCCGATTCGATGCGCTGTGGGTCGTGCAGGCTTTCGCCCAGCATCTGGAACCCGCCGCAGACGCCCACTACGCTGCCGCCGCGCCGCGCGAAATCGACGGTGGCCCGCGCCAATCCCACTTCACGCAGCCAGCTCAGATCGGCCAGCGTGTTTTTGGTGCCGGGGAGAATGACCGCATCCGGATTGCCAAGCTCGTGCGCGGAGGCCACATAGCGCAGGCGCACGCCCGGCTCGGCGCGCAGCGGATCGAAATCGTCAAAGTTGGAGATGCGCGGCAATCGCACCACGGCCAGGTCCACCCCGGCGGGCGGGATGGACTTCGGGGCGGATGGTTTTTCAATGGATACGGCGTCTTCATCCGGCAGATACAAATCCCGCAGGTACGGCAGCACGCCCAACACCGGAACCTTTCCCTTTTCTTCTAGTATGCGGACGCCGTCAGCAAAGAGCGTGAGGTCGCCGCGAAATTTGTTGACGACCAAGCCGCGCACCAGGGTGCGCTCCTCGGGTTCGAGCAGCCAGAGCGTGCCGATCAGCTGGGCGAAGATGCCGCCGCGGTCGATGTCTCCGATCAGCAGCACAGGCGCATTGGCGTAACGCGCCACCGCCATGTTGACGATGTCGCCATGCCGCAGGTTCAGTTCGGCGGCGCTGCCCGCGCCTTCGATGATGACGAGATCGTACTGCCCGCGCAATTCGTCGAGCGCGGCCGTGACCTTTGACCAGAGAAAATCCTTGTTCCGATAATACTCATGGGCGGCAAACGTGCCAAAGACGCGGCCCAGCAAAATAATCTGCGAGCGGGCGTCGGCTTCGGGCTTGATCAGCACCGGGTTCATCAGCGCGGACGGTTCGATGCGCGCGGCGGCGGCCTGCAGCGCCTGGGCGCGTCCAATCTCGCTGCCATCGGCGCAGACGGCGGCGTTGTTCGACATATTTTGGGCTTTGAAAGGCGCTACGCGCAGACCGCGCCGGGCATAATAGCGGCAGAGCGCGCCCACCAGCAGGCTCTTGCCCGCCGAGGAACTGCTGCCTTGAACCATCAGAACCTTGGCTGTCATGCTTGCTCCATTTCAAAAAATCAAATCCGATACATCGCGGAGATACACAGGCGCTTTTATCCGTAGCGAATTTTAAAAACGTTATGGATCTGGATCTTATAGAAAATGGGATGGAGGTCATGGAGCTCCTGTTAAACGCTTTGCGTTGGATTTGTCTTGATTTTGAAATAGGAGTTCATTCAAATCCCAACATTCGGCGGTGAATTTTGACTCCTATCCAGGAGCCCCCGCTGATAAAAGCCGCTGAAACCATTTCCCCTACGGTGCAGGGGCCAACTACTGGCCCGCTAACCGGCCCTCTTACCGGTCCATTTTCCGGCACTCGCGACGCCACGTCCGGGAGACCCTATTTTTCCTGGCCTGCGATTTTGGCGTTCATTTTTTTAACCCTCGTTTTTCTGCCCTCGCTATGGCTATTCCAAATCCTCCGCTCCCAGCATTATGAAATCGTGCGTGATCCGGTCCAAGTGGATTGCGTTCATTGCGTGAATCCTACCCTGGGAAAAGTGCGCACCTTCCGCGGTTTACCGGAGGAAAATTCCGGACCGGTCGCTCCTGAGACCGCAGCGGTTGTGGCCGCAGTCGCTGCGCCCGCAGTCGCTGCGGCGGCGTCGACAAAAAACCTTTTCCGGGCCTGGTGCCACGACCTGCCGATGAAAGCCGGTGAGGGCGCGGATGTTCGCTTGAATGTCGGATCGCGCGGATTCAGCGCATCGTGCGGAAGCGCTCAGAAGGCGGGCGAACTTTTGGAAGGCCGGGACTCGGCGCGCGCTTTCGTGTATTTCCTTTTCCTGCCCAAATTGAAATCGGACGTGGCCTGGGCCAATTCCGAAATGCGTCCCAACCTCATCCTGTTGAACTGGCCGGACCCGGTGGGATTTCTCCTGCATGCGTTTTCGATCGTGAGTTCCATTCTCGCCTTGGCCTGCGCGGGCTTTTTGGTGTTGGGATTCCAGTACGCGCGTTTTCATTGGCGAGAGATTTTGGATTTAGGTTCTCGGCGCCAGGCCCCTTCACGTTTCTGGATCGCGGTGGCGGCGTCTGCGCTAGCTCTACTGGTTGCCTATGTCTTTCCGATTTTCCATAACGTCGTCCTATTGTATTTCGGTTTCGTGGCGCTGGGTGTAACGGTTTTCCTCAAACTCTTTCGACTCAACCGTGATGACCGTAACGGTGTCGTGCCTATCCACTTGAAGCAATGGTTGCTACTGCTCCCAATTCTGGGCGTGGCGTTTGCCTTGCGCGCCTACAAGGCGGATTGGGGTTTCCCGCTCTTACTGCATACCGATGAATACGCCATCACCGATTTTCCCGCCGAAATGGCGCGGCACAATTCCTTGAATCCGATTGATTATGAGCGGCCGAACCATGCGAGCATTTACCTCGCTTCCATGGTCTACGGAATCGCGAGCCAAGCGCGCTTCCATCAACCCTTGACCGAAACGTTCGCGGCCCATGCGCCCTTTTACCATTGGCTTTCCCGGATCTGCGTGGCGATGCTGGGAGTCGCGGTGGTGTGGCTGGCCTTTCTCATCGGCGCGGAATGGAATCCTCGCGCGGGATGGATCGCGGCCTTGGTTTTCGCCTGCTTCCCGCCTTTTATCCAGCATTCTCATTTCGTGACGCCGGATATTTCCCTGACCCTGGCCGTGTTGGGCGTCATGCTTTTTTCCATGCGTTACATCCGGGCGCCGGACTTGGGAAATTTATTCTCCGCGTCGGCCTGCGCGGCTTTGGCGACGGTGGAAAAATACCCCGGAGTCCTGTCCCTGGCTTGCCTGGCGGCCGCCCTGTGGATCGTGCATTCCCATTCCAAGCGCACGCTGGCTCTGAACGCCGCGCGCGCGCTGCTCGCCTTCTCCATCGTACTTTTTTTGACCTCACCGTACCTGGCCACGCATCCGCATTTGGTCCTCTTGAATACGATTTCGGAATCCCGGCCGACACATCCGGGGCATGACGGGCTGGGATTTTTCGGGAACCTATGGTTTTATGTCCGAGGCTTTGGATTCAGCGCCTCGCTGTTAATCTCTCTCGCCGGACTTTGGGGAGCCATCGCTCTGATTCGCAATCAAGGCAAATCCGCTGGGCCGGTCTTTACCGGTTGGGTGTTCTGGATCATCCTCAGCGCGCTCCCGTTGCATTGGGAGCGTTGGTCCTTGCCCATGACCGTAACGCCGCTGTTACTGGCGGCTTTTGGAATCGCCCGACTTTGGGACATTCCCGCTCACTGGCCCCGCGTAGGGCGAGTCGGGGCGCGTTTGGCGTTTGGGCTTCTCCTTACGGCAGCCTTGGGAGATCTCTTGCTGAAGGATGCCGTCGTGCTGGCGGACCTGGGCGCGCGCGACACGCGACTGATCGGTTTGGACCGGTTTCCGGAATTGGGGATCACGGCGGAGAATTCCCTTTCCGGGCATTATACGCCCCTGGTTCCCACTTGGAGCCGGGGATTCGATTTCATCAGCAGCTATCGTGACACGGCCGGGATGCGCGGAAAGCCATACGCCGTGGTATCCAGCGATTTGTACGGACGCTATTTCCGTGAACCGCAAAAGTATCCCGAAGAATGCCGGTTCTATACGCAATTGTTCGCGTCGCCCCAGGTTTTGGCCATCCGCCCCCAGCCCATGCCCTGGCGCTTCGCCCGCTTCGATGATTTCGGAAATCTGCGTGAGGGCCTTGACTGGCTGCGCGCCGGAGGGCGGCTTGGAGGTTATTCCGTGGGTCCGGACATCACCGTTTATGCTTTGACGGCGGCAAAGGAATAATCAATGCGCGAGACAACGGCGAAACCAATTCCTCTCCACCGCGTTTTTACCGTGGGTGGGGAAGGCGAGTACTTGACCACGGCTTTGCGGTCCTTGCGCCTTTCGGGCGACGGGCCCTTCACCAAGCGCTGTCACACTTTTTTGGAAAACCGTTTCGGATGCGCCAAGGTCTTGCTAACGCCTTCTTGCACCGCGGCGTTGGAAATGGCGGCTTTGCTCTTCGACATCCAACCCGGCGATGAAGTCATCATGCCCAGTTATACTTTTGTATCGACGGCCAACGCTTTTCTTTTGCGCGGAGCCAAGCCGGTATTCGCCGACATCCTTCCCGATACCTTGTGCCTGGATCCGCAGAGCGTGGCCCGGGCCGTCACGCCGCGCACGAAAGCCATCGTCCCCGTGCACTATGCGGGCAATGCTTGCGACATGGACGCCATCATGGCCATCGCTGGCGAGCATGGGCTGCTGGTGGTGGAGGACGCGGCCCAGGGATTCGATGCGAAGTTCCGGGGCCGGGCGCTGGGAACCATCGGACATCTGGGGACCTTCAGTTTTCACGAAACCAAGAATGTCACCTGCGGGGAAGGCGGGGCTTTGCTCATCAACGATTCCCGCTTCACGGCGCGCGCGGAAATCATCCGCGAGAAGGGCACCGACCGGAGTCAATTCCTGCGCGGAGAAACTGCCAAATACACCTGGCAGGACGCGGGCTCGTCCTTCCTGCCTTCGGAATTGCAGGCCGCATTCCTCCTGGCCCAGTTCGATGGCTTGGAGACCATCCGCACGCGCCGCCGCCGCGTTTACGATTTTTATGAATCCCGTTTACGGCCTCTGGAACGCGCAGGGTTACTGCGCTTGCCCTGCCGCCAAAGCGACGCGGAGTCGAATCATCATCTGTATTTCATGATCTTGGGGAGCGAGCGCGAGCGCAGCGAAATGATGGCCCATCTCGAAACGCGGAGAATCCAATCCAGCTTCCATTTCGTTCCCCTCCATGGTTCGCCGCTGGGACGCAGGCTGGGCGGAGCGGCCTACACGTTGCCCGTCACTGACTCCGTAGCATCCCGGTTACTCAGGCTGCCGGCCTTCGCGGGCTTGGAGCCGGAGGAATTGGATCGCGTTTGCGAAGGCGTGGAAGAATTTTTCGCGGGCAAAAATTCTCATGTTCTGAAATCGAATAAGGCGATGGCCGACCATCATCCTGTCTACGGGGCCGAATAAATGCGGCATGAAAACCAGACTCTGGAACTTTCCATCGTGGTCCCCGTGTATGGCAGCGCGCGCATCCTTCCGTCCCTGGCCCTGGAAGTGGAATCCGCCTTGTCCTGGTGTCCGGCCTTTGAACTCATCCTCGTCCACGACGCGGGACCGGACGATAGTTGGGAAGTCATTGAAAACCTGTCGCGGCGATATGAATTCATCGTCGGCTTGAACTTGCGGAAGAACGTGGGACAGGACGCGGCCATCATGGCCGGATTGAACCATACGCGCGGCCGGACCATCATTATCATGGATGACGATTTGCAGCATTCGCCTTACGACATCATCACCTTGCATGAAAAATTGCGGGAAGGATGGGACGTTTGCTATGCGCAATTCGATCGAAAAAAACAGGCGGCCTGGAAAAACCTGGGCAGTTGGCTGAACGGGAAATTGGCCGAGTGGGTGATTTCCAAACCCCGCCACATCTACCTGTCGCCCTTTAAAGCCCTGACGGCCGAGCTGGCGGAGGAAATGACTTCTTATCGCGGTCCCTTCCCGTACATCGACGGCATCATTTGGAGGACCACGTCCCATTGCACCCAGGTTTCGGTGCGCCATCATGAGCGCGCGGACGGGCGCGGGAATTACACCTTGCTGCGATCCATACGGGTCTGGTTGAAATTGATGACGGGATTTTCCGTTAAGCCGTTACGCGTGATCACGGTATTGGGATTCGCCACCTCGGCCTTGAGCTTCCTCATGGGCGCAGGATTTTTGGCCGCCTATTTTTTCGATGCGTATCCGGTGAAAGGTTGGGCTTCGTTGGCCGTTTCCTTGGCGTTCCTCAGCGGACTGCAATTGACTTGTCTGGGCATGTTGGGAGAGTATGTCGGGAGGACTTTCCTGCGGCTTTCGGAACCGCCGCAATTCAGTATCCGGAATCGCGTCGCTCAGGGCGTGGAAAAAAAACCGGTCGAAAATTTTCTGGTGGGTTAGCGGACGAACTCTCCTGGCTTCCCGGCCAACCCAACTTTTCCAGCCTACCCACCCTATCCGGCCCCAGCCTGCTGTTTTACCGCTCGCAAATCAGGCTCACCCATCAGGGCAAAGGCATCTTCCGCCGCGACTTCGATTCGATCGCCTGGAGCCGAGAAACGATAGACTTGCTGAGAGGCCGCGCCCGTTAGGACTAAACCGGTCGTACCGATATATTCGAAAATCTTGGGACTGAGAATTTTGATCGGCGCTGTTTCCGTTGCCGGCCCGCGCTCGGGATTCCACGCCGCTGCCTTTTGCTGCCGATTCCATTCCGCGCGCTTATTTCCGCAACAGCTCATGTTCATCCTTCCCGTGATTGGGGTTTATCCGTCAACTTGAAAAGCAAGCAGGCCGCTCCGGACAAGGCCAGCCACGTCACAATCCCTTCCGGCCAGGATGTCGCCAGATAATAGGCAAAGGGAACCGCCACCCACACGCTAAGGCAGTAAAAACAATCCAGGAGGCTTCCGAAGAAGCCCGACCCCAGGATTTTCCTGAACCGGAAAATGATATCGAAGGGTCCATCCTCCTGCGAAAGGAGATGGGCGACGCGCCACACCGCCAACGCGGAAAGGATGAACCCCAGGGTCGAGACGCGGATTATGGCGTGAGCCTTTCCAGATAAATGCTCGAACCTGCGTATCGATATTCGCCGAGTCCGGTATTGTATCCGTTGGTCACACGCTTATATGCGCTCAGGGAAAAGGACAGCACGGTGAAATATTCTGCGGGTTTGATCCATCCGCCTTCGGAAACCGCAGGTTGGAAATCTAACCCGATCATTCCCGCGTCGCTGAAGTCCGTCAATGTGCCGGAATACCCCGGGCAGCTCGAATGGACATTGGGCGGAACATTCGTGGCGGCGTTGCCCTGCGCGAGTACGGAGGCGCCGGATACCGTGTCTGTCAGCGGCGGCTTATGGGTGTTAAGCTGCAAGGCCAACATCGGCGCCGGACAGCGGCCCATGTTGAGCACGTAGGAATCCACGAAGCCTTCCGGATCATTGACCATGAAGGAAAGTTGCATGGGAACGTTCAACTGCGCGTTCGTGAGGCGATGCAATCCGCAGCCGGAATCGACGATGGACGGATCGGCGAAGGAGGGGCCGGACAGGCTGAAGGCCAACGGGCGATTGTGGATGTACAGCGGAATCAAATCCGTGAAGTTGGGGACGGGCGTTCCGGCGGCATCGTACCCATCGATGCGGATCAGGAAAGTTCCTGGCGTCACCACGCCGGTGATCAAATCATACAGACCGGTATTCAATTGCATGTAGCGATCCAAATTCGAAAACTCCCAATCAATCCCGTCCGCGAAAATCTCGCGCTGTATGTTGATGTAGGCCGCGACGGCCGTTAAAGCCCCGCCATCCACGTGCAAGGGAACGGAAAATGGTCCCACGTCGTCGCCGATATAATTCGGCAGGTTCCGTTTGGAAAATTTCGGTTGTTTATAATTCTGACTGACGAAAGTCCAATTGGACGTACCCGCGCGCTTGATGCGGATGGTATACCACTTCACCAAGTTCTGGCTCGCGGGCTTGGCCGTATCGTACATGCAGCCACGCATATCGACGACGCCTCCCCAGGCGGCGCATTCGACGCTGAACAGCGCCATGGGGCTGCCCACGGAAATTTTTCCGTCCGGCTCAAGATTATTGCCGTACCCATAGCGCGTCAGCGCGGCGGAATTGGTGAGGCCCAGGGAGTTTTGATTTCCTCCGATGAAGACGTTGCCGAGGCTGCCCACCAGGTTGCCGTTGAAGCACGCTGAGGTCACTTGGACCTGGGACTTGGGCAGGCAAAGGTCGATGCGTTTCAGGTTGGGGATGTTGTAGAAAGGCGCGCTTTCATACAGCACCACATAAGGCGCGAATCCCGTGACCTTGACGATCACGTCCGGATAGGCGACGACATTGATGCTTTCTCCGGGCGCGATATCCGTGGCGTCGTCGATGTCGGGAAAGGTCATGTCGAATTGGAATCGGAAGATATAATTGCCGAACATGTCGACGATGGTATCGCCCAGCAATTGCCGGTTTCCGGTTCCCGTGTAGGCGCCGCCGGCCAATTCCGCCGCAGTCCGATCGTACTCTTCGAAGGTCAAGGTAAGGTTCGCGCCCGGCTCGCTGGTGCAACCGAAGTAGAGCCCGTCGATGGCTTTGGAAATTCCGACCCGGTCCACGCTCTGAATGGCGGACGAGGCTACGAGGTCGGAAGCTGCGGCTCCCGTCAAGGATTTGGTCGAGACGGATTTCACCAGGGTAAACTTTTCCAAGGCGAATTCATTGGTGGTTTCCGACTGCTTGGCTTTGGCCGTGGCCTTCACGTCCGTAGTGGCGAGTCGCTTGTACACCAAGGCGGTTTTGGGGCGGGTGGCCTCGCCGGAAAGGTCCAGCACCAAGGGCTTGAACGGGCCCGGATCGGGAGGATTGGGATTGGGAAGGGGAATTCTTTCCGGATAAAGCAGCTCGATGATTTCCTTGAGCTTGGGATTTTTCAAGGCGGCAACCAGGCCGGGATAGGTGTCGATGACATAGGGGAATCTATAGCAGGGATTGAATACGCAGCGTCCGCTGTACAGACTGGCATTGCCGTAAACAATGAAATCGTTGATAGAGGCGGAGGCCGTGCAGGTCAGGATCAGGTCGTTGAAATCGTTGTCCGTGGCGTCTTCCGTGCCGATATCGAAAACATAGGTGGTTCCCACTTTATGGGGAAATTTGATTTGGGCTTTGGAAAGCCGGAAGCCCGTACCGGGATTGTTCTGCACCGCGATGGACCATTGGGCTCCGGCGACATGCGCGGTAACTCCCACGTTACCTG
Source organism: Fibrobacteria bacterium (assembly GCA_017881725.1). Classification (GTDB taxonomy): domain Bacteria; phylum Fibrobacterota; class Fibrobacteria; order UBA11236; family UBA11236; genus Chersky-265. Next base: position 3,618 of record JADGQO010000111.1, on the reverse strand, counting down.
CGTAGGTTCCGTTTCCGATCGCAGCTCCGGACACGATGAACCGTTGGTCAAAGGCGGCGGACTTGGATTTGACGGATACCGTCCAACTACCCTGCATGGAGATAATCATGGTCTTTCCTTTTTTTTGGGAGGCCGCCACGGAATGGGCGTCTCTGGGTTGCAGCGTTTAGGCACTTTAATCCGAAACGAGGTAACCGGGATTTCCAAAAACGAAACAAAATCAAAACGAAAACAAATCGCGGGGCTATGGGGCCCTCTCTGCCGTTCCCGTAGTAGCGATCGGCGATTAGAAGTTCGTTCTCACCAAGATGATTCACGATCTGTGCAGCCAGGCTCGACTCCGGCTCTGCATTCTGACCATTCTGGACAGCCAAGGGCCGGTGCGTGCGGAGGTCGTAAACCGCGACACAGGGTATTCGGAAAAATGCAGCCATCCCACGTCGTGTCCTGGTTTTTTAACCTCATCCTTAAAAGCGGGTGTATTCACCGCACGATAAAATCCTCTTCATTGACGCGCGGAACATTTTCACGCAAATCGATCGCGCCCATCGCGAGTTCACGGAAGAGCAAATCCAAAACATCGCCGTGAACAGCCGCCCGGCCGAACATCGGCCCAAGCTGGCGGAGGTGGCCGGCAGGGTGAGCGCATTTCTCAATGCCAATAAGGTGAAGAATCCGCCGGGCATCAGCAAATCCTTGGCGGGGGCGGAGGGGTTGGAAAAATCCTATCAGGCTTATCGGAAGGAGGGGGATGTGGGGCTGGAATTGAGGGGTTAGGACGGGGTAGATCTAGGCTGGGGAAGTGGTTTATTGACGGAAAAGGGGAGTCGATTTACCTATGCACTTGACTGTAAATACATTTTCGGAGTGACCGATGAGATTTTTCTTCGCCGCTGTTCTGTTGCTTGGCATCTGGATTCACGCGGATGTCAATCCGAGTCCAAATGGAAAACTGGACATGACCGGCTTACGAAACACATTTCAGGATGGGGATTTGGATTCCGTGAAGGTCATACTGGAATTCTTTCAGAAGAAGCATGGTTCCACTGCGACTCGGGATGAAAAGGCATTCACCTACAAATACCTCGGCGTCATTTACGCCGCCAACACCGCCACGCGTAGCAAGGCCGAAAGCTACTTCAACCTGCTTCTGCCTTTGTCCCCGAATATCGAATTGAACGACTTGTATGTACCCAAGAGCATCCAAGCCATCTTTGACAATGTGAAAAATGAATACCTCCATTCCCAGGAATACAATTCCAAATTCGATGCCTTGGGCAATCCGAAAAATACCGGAAATAATAATCCGGTCGCCGGCCCGACTGCTCCAGCACGCAAGCCACCCGTCGCCGCCGAACCTCCGAAAAAAAACACCTGGATTTGGTGGACTGTGGGCGGAGCCGCCACCGTCGCGGTTAGCACGGGGGTTCTCTTAATGATGTCCCAAGGGACTTCCTCATCTTCCTCACATTTCGACGGTAGCTTCACAAAATGAAATTGTGCGTCAGACTTTTGCTTTTGGGTTTGCTCGGCCTGTTTACATCAACGTGCAATGTTTCAAATTCCAAACCCGACACCATCACCTTGCACCTGAACGATTCCCTAAAGGCTTCCAGCGGAAAATACGACACCCTGCAAATTGATGTTGATGTGATTAACGGCCAAGACACGAGTTATCACCAAATTATTTTCCACGATGCCTATACCGATTCCACTCAACTGATAAACCTGCCTTTGCCGAACCTGCCTTCCGACAATTTCATCGTGATTCTTTCCGGGTATCATGTGGGCGCCAAGGTGTTGGTATTGCAATTGCCGTTCAGTAGTGGAAAACCCGGTCAAACCAAACTGGACACCTTGGTGGTGGATTCCGTGGTTGCGGTCACCTCCGTGCAAGCCTCGACGCGTAACTTGACTCTTCAAAAAGGTGGAAGCCCGAAAGAAATTTTTGCCAAAGTTCTTCCCGCCAAGATCAGCCAGGCCGTGCTTTGGACTTCGACGGCTTCGGGCGTGGCCACGGTGCATCCAAAAACCGGCGATTCAACACATGCTTTGGTTTCACCGGTGGGCTTGGGCCAAAGTCATATTGTAGTCGCGTCTCAAAAAGATCCCAGCAAAACAGATACGGTTTTTGTCACCGTAGTGGATAGCGGGACTTTATCCTCCAACGCCAACCTTTCGACCCTGACGGTGTCTTCGGGAACGCTGAACAGTCCCGCCTTCAGCCCAACAAACCGAGTGTCGGGCGAATCGGTTGCCAACAGCGTGGATTCAATTAAGGTAACCGCGACGGTTGCGGATACTACCGCTCACCTCACCATCAATGGAAAAGCGGTGCCATCAGGCACGGCATCCGATTCGTTTGGATTGAAGGTGGGCGTGGATTCCATTTTTGTCGTAGTGACGGCGCAAGACGCCACACAAAAAACTTATGTCATCGCTATTGCACGCGCTGCTCCGAATGCCAGTTCCAACGCCAACCTTTCTGTGCTTGCTGTATCTTCGGGCACGTTAAACGATCCCGCTTTCAACCCCGCCTTTCAAGTGTTTGGCGAATCCGTGGCCAACGGCGTGAGTTCGATTAGGGTTGTGGCGACGGTGGCAGATACCACGGCTCACCTCACCATCAACGGAACATCGGTGCCATCCGGCACGGCATCCGATTCGATTGGTTTGAGTGTGGGAGTGGATTCCATTTTTATCCTAGTGACGGCGCCAGATGGGTCCCAAAAAAAATATTTCATTGTTATCATGCGTGCCAAAAGCTCCAACGCAAATTTGTCAGGATTGGCTGTGTCTTCGGGCACGTTAAACAATCCGGCTTTTAACCCTGCCAGCCGCGTATCAGGTGAATCGGTAGTTAACAGCGTGGATTCCATTAAGGTAACGGCGACGCTTGCGGATACATCCGCTCGCCTCACCATCAACGGAAAATCGGTGCCATCAGGCACGGCATCGGATTCGATTGGTTTGAATGTGGGCGTGGATTCCATTTTTATTGTGGTGACGGCGCAAGACGCCACGCAAAAAACCTACGCCATCGGTATTACACGCGTCAAAAGTTCCAACGCCAACCTGTCGACTTTGACGGTGTCTTCGGGAACGCTAAACAATCCAGCTTTCAATCCCAATAACCTATCGTCGGGTGAATCGGTGGCCAATAGCGACAGTTCCATCACCTTAACGGTGACGGTTGCAGATACCACGGCGAGTCTTTCCATCAATGCAAAAGCGGAGCAATCGGGCTCGGCATCCGGTCCGATCCCTTTGAGCGTAGGGGTGAATTCAATTTTGATTGTGGTGAAGGCGCAAGACGGGACCCAAAAAGTCTATACCGTTAAAATCACCAGGACACTTTGAAATGCGATGTTTAGCGCTTGGGACTACAACGAATTCGCTTGGAGCAACGGAGGTCTTGGTGAAATACGCATGCATACCCGCCCGATTTAAAAATGTTTTCGTGGGTCTTTGTTTCCTGGTATTGACGAGTCGCGTCGATGCGCAGTTTGTTCAACAAGGCGGCAAACTGGTGGGCTCGGGCGCTGTAGGCGGTGCAGGCGGTGCAGGTCAAGGCTTTTCCGTCTCCCTATCCTCCGACGGCAACACTGCCATCGTGGG
>JADGQO010000110.1 GCA_017881725.1 Fibrobacteria bacterium | reverse complement strand
CCACTACGTCGCCTTTTTCCACCAGGCCCCGCGATTTTAAAACGGCCTCGATTTTCCGAAACACGGTTTCCGGTTCGCGCACCGGGTCGATGAGCAACGGATACACCGAGTAATACAGCGTCGCGCGATGATAAATCGAGGGCAAGGCGGTCGCCGTTACATCCCCTGGCCCACCGCTTCCTTGAAGCGGCATGGGCGACAGGGTCGCGCTTTTGCGGCGGACCTTTGGCGAGAAGGTGGTGTGCCCTGAGTGTGGCGGCAAGCTTCGGCTGATTGTCCTGGTGAAGAAGGATGAGACGATACAGACCCTACTCTCGGCGATACAGTTGCCGCCCAGGCGACGGGTCCGCCGGAGATGGCGAAACCCGAGCCGCACGAAACCGAAACGGTCGAGCTCGAGTGGAGCGGCGAGGGTGAAAGCGCGGATTGGCCGGAGTATCCGGACTGATTGGGCCCATACTACGATTTTCCTATGTGCCCGCGTCGCCCAAAGTGTAGGTCGTGCCTTTCCTCTGCCCCATTTTTTCCAAACGACCTTCCCGCACCAGATGTTGCAGGTCCTTCTTCAACGTATTGACGCTGACCTCGGGAAAGCGCGCGAGCACATCGGAACGCTTAACCGGCGACGCTTGCTTCAAGAAGTTCAAGACCGCTTTCTGTCTTCCATTCAGATAGGCTCCGGAATCTTCGAGGGCGTCGCTCTTTTTTTCCAGCTTCAGCGCCAGTTCCAGTAAACATCCCAGGAAAAAGTGGATCCATTCCGCGATGTCTTTGGCTTTTCCGGGTTTTCGCCTTTTCTGGCAATTCATCAGCGCCCGATAGTAATCGCTCTTGCGATTTTCGATCTGATGTTCGAATGAGATGTATTGAATGAATCCGTAGCCGGATTTCAGCAGGAGCAGGGTCGTTAGCAGCCTCGATAACCTTCCGTTGCCGTCCTGGAAAGGATGGATGGACAGGAATTCATACACGAAGAGGCCGACCACCAAAAGCGGGTGGATCTCTTTCTCCTTGAACCGTGCCCGGGTCCAGGAAAGCAAATCCTCCATTTCCTTACGCACCAGATGGGGCGGAGTGGTCTCGAAGATGACCTTGGTCATCCCATCGGGATATTTCGCATTTACGCTGTTGGACAGCGACTTGTAACCGCCGCGGTGCCGCTCATCTTTCCCCACATGCTTCAGTAGGATCCCATGCAGGTTGAATAGGGCGCTTTCCCGGATCGCGATGTCCGGATAATTTTCCAGCACAACTTCCAGGGCATCGTAGTAGCCCGCAACCTCTTCTTGATCCCGTGATGCGAATTTCGTGATTCGGACCGTACCCAGGAGCTTGGCCACATCCTGGTCCGAAAGGTTGGAGCCCTCGATGCGGGTCGAGGAACCGATGCTTTGTACCGTCGCCATTTGGCGTAATTCCCGAAGGGACTTCCCCGCTTTTGCCGCCTTCTGTTGCCACTTGCCGTGAAAGCGGTCGATGGCCCTATCTAAAATCCATCCATATTGTATCCATAAATCAAAAAGCCGTAAGCCCGGCCCTCGTTCCGCCGCCCCGTCGGCATGTGACGGTGTACTCGGGGGTTTTGGATTCGAATAGTCCGTGGCGCAGGCTGATCATACCGAAGCCGGCGGGCGGAAAACAGGGCTCGATTTTCCTATGCGCTTTACGGCAGATCCAGGCGCTTCGCCGCCCGCCCTTGCGCGGACTCGGCGGTCAGCAGGCAGGGGCCCGCCGGCAGGGCCGTGAGGGAGAAGCGGGCTTCGCCGCCCCGGGGTAACGTCCAGGTTAACAAGGTCCGGCCGCCGGCATCGAACAGGCTCAGGCGCGCGGATATCCCCGCGGGTGCGTTCACGCGCAGAATCCTTCCGCGCAGCTCTAAGCCGGGCATCCAGCCGGGGCCGGCCGCGGCCGCAGCCGGGTTTTCCGGGGCTTGCAATCCGGTGGCGGGTTCCGTGAGCGCACGGTAGATGAGATGGGCGAGCGAATCCTGGCCTACGGAATCCGGATGGACTCCGTCGGAGAAATGGGACTTCATGCCAAGCATGGGCGTATGCAGGTCTATTGTCTTGAGCTTTCTATCCGCAGCCACCTTCTTGATGATGGGAATGACCTCGTTCTCCACGATGGTCCCATTGATGTCGTAGTTGTTCACGCCATTGATGGGCCAGGCGGGAACGGGCAGGCAGAGCCAGATTACGGGCTTGGACGCCAAGGTGCCCAACGTGTCGATGAGGGCATTAAGATCGGCCTCGAACTCGGACTTGTATTTCCAGTTCTGGGGCTTGGTATCGTTGGTGCCCAGCTTGATGGTGACGATTTTCGGATTGAAGGCGAGCGCCTGCTTGAGGCGGCCCTGGGTCCAATAAGGCACGTCCCCCTTCTTGAGCAAGGTGGTGCCGGAGATGCCTTCGTTCTCCACCAGGTAGCCGGATCCGAGGAGCTTGCCCAGGCGCTTCGGATAGGGCCCCAGCGCATCCGAGGCCTGGGTGATGCTATTGCCGATACAGGCCACGTGGATGGGCGTTTGCGCCCTTGTCATTGTCGTCATCAACGCGGCCGTGAGCAACGCCAGTCCCAAATAGCGAAACCGTTTCGGTACAAAAAACATACGCCCCCCGAATTGTTCACCGACAGCAATTTACTTTCAGACGCAGCTTCTCACCTCCGGATTGTTTTTCCCAAGAATTGAAAATGCCATCATTTTTCACAACCCCGCCCGGTAGGAAAAAAAAGACCCGCTCTGTTTCCAGGCGGGTCAGTGTAATCATTCGAACTATCGCCGGAGCTGAGCGTTAAGCCCACTCCCGGAGGCTGTCCCTTACCAGGAGTAGGTCCACTCTGGCAAACGGATCGGGGTGCCGTAATTGAGCGCCGACTCGTGCGCCAGGATTCCCGTGCAAGTCCAGTTTGCGGAACGGACCGCATTGGGGAACGGTTCGCGTTTCGCCGCGAGAGCGGAAACGAATTCGTGAACCAAGTGGGGATGGGATCCGCCGTGGCCACTACCTTGAACGAAGGAAAGATGCTCGGTTTTTTCGTCGTAAACACCTTGCTGGGTGAAGGAGCGAATTTCCGGCGGCAAAAGCTTCGCGTAGTCCGGCACTTTTACCTTGGAGGGAATTTCATGCTCGGGCTTTTTCGCGGTATGGATGACAGGGGATTCGCCTTCGACCAAAGGCCATTCGAAGGTTTGCTTGGTCCCGAAGACGTCGAAGCTTTCGCGGTACTGTCTCGCCGTGTCGAACAACGAGCGGTATACACGCGCGGTTAAATCCGAGTCGCGGAATTTGATGTGGCAGGTTTCCACGGCAAACGGAGAATTATACATGGGGATAAGTTCTTTGCGGATGGTGCCGGATCCGAAACAGGATACGAGTTCGGCGTCGGCCCGCGTAAGCGCCAAGCAAGGCGCCACGCAATGCGTCGCGTAATGCATCGGGGGAAGACCGGGCCAATAGTTGGGCCATCCGTCCATATCCTGATGATGGCTGGCTTGCAAGAACTGGATTTTCCCCAAGGTGCCCGCTTCATAAAGCTCCTTGACGAAGAGGAACTCGCGCGCGTATACGACCGTTTCCGCCATCATGTAGGTGAGTCCGGTTCTGCGTACCGCTTCCACAATGGCTTTGCAATCCGCGACGGTCGTTGCCATCGGAACCGTGCACATGACATGTTTGCCGGCATTCAAGGCGGCTATGGTCATACTCGCGTGATCGGGAATCGGTGAATTGATGTGGACAGCATCCAATTCCGGGTCCTTGATCATTTTTTCAAAATCGGTAAAACGCTTTTCAACTTTGAACGCGTCTCCGACTTGCTTCAGCTTTTCGGGGTTCCGCTGACAAATGGAATGTAGCGTCGCCTGAGGGTGCTTCTGGTAAATGGGAATGAATTCCGCTCCAAAGCCAAGTCCGACAATTCCAACTTTAATATTGTTAGCCACCTAATGGTCTCCTTTATGAATCTGGGGGAAAGCAACGAATATGCCATCCTCCTTTAGGTGTTATAGTTAGGAAAAATTTGTTTTTTCGGGTCAAATAAATGTATTGCCGTTTTTTTCAGTGGCTACCGGTATCCATTTTCATAGCGCTTCCGAAACCTGGGTTCTCTTTTTTACCCACCGATTTTCGGTTAAAAAGCGTACTATCAAGGGTACGAAGCTGGCATCAGAATTGCGGAATTCGAAAAACATAGACTCGGATTGCTTTT
>JADGQO010000109.1 GCA_017881725.1 Fibrobacteria bacterium | reverse complement strand
GGGTCAGATTGGCTTGATCGGATTGAGCAAAACCTGAGGAATAGCACCGCTATTTCGATGGTTTTGCGATTGACGATCGGGCCAAGGTGGCCTGCAGATGGGTGGCGAACTGATTCAGTTATTTCTTCACGGGCCCTTAGGGCCCGGATTTTTCCCGGCGCTACCCCGGCTTCGCTAAACGTAACGCGAAGCGCCCTTCCGATTTCAACAGCCTCACCTTCCGACCGAATACCCGGCCCAGATTTTCCGCCGTCAAGCAATCGGAAACGGAACCTTGCGCCAGCACTTGCCCGCGCTTCAGCAAGAGGGCGTGGGTGAAGGAAGGAATGATTTCCTCGACATGGTGGGTAACATACAGGATAACCGGACCTTCGGGAGAACGCATCAACGCCGCCAGGCGGGAGAGGAAACCTTCGCGAGCCACCGGGTCCAAGCCCGCTGCGGGCTCGTCGAGGATGAGTATACCCGGCTTTACCATCAAGGCCCGGACGATGGTGGCCATGCGCCGCTGTCCCTGGCTCATGAATCGGAACGGCCGGTCGGCAAGGTGGAGGATACCCCCCTGGCGCATCAAGACCCGTGCGCGCTTCCGATCGGACGCGCTCGGCGCGTCGAACATGAGGCCCACCGTGCCCACGCCTCCCGACAAAACAATATCGGTGACCGTTTGCCAAGCGGGGAATTCCGGCTCGATATCATTGCCCACCCAGCCGATGAAATGGCGCAATTCGGAAATGTCGGACTCGCCGAAAGTGCGTCCCAAGACCCGGACATGGCCTTCAATGGGCCAAAGCAATCCCTGGAGCACGGCCAACAGGGAGGATTTTCCGCTTCCGTTGGGGCCGAGCAACACCCAATGTTGTCCGCGCCGGATGGACATGTCCACGCCCTTGAGCACCAGTTTTTCTTCGCGGAACAACTCGATTCCGCTGAGACCGACGACTTCATCGGGACTGGTTTCCGATTCACTTAGCCGCGCGGCGGCCGATAATTTGATTTTCATGCTATCCTGCTCTCCATGTACCGCAAGCCCGGTGGCATCCATTCGGCGGCCCGGTTTTCCCCTGGTAAATCAAGATCCGAAAGTTGCTATAATTCGACGCGGTGATAAAGTCCCCTTTCCGGATTAATTGGAAAATGACTGCGGCGGCGGCGGGCTTGGCTCTCAGCGCATTGCTCGCCGGCCCGGTGGGATTGGACGGGAACGCTCCCCAACCCGAGTATGCACCGGGAACTCCGCCGATTTATGGTTTGCTTTGGTTGGATATAGAACCCAGCACCGCTCAGGTCGCATTGGACGGCAGCGAGATTGATAAAAGCGTTTGGCTGATTTCCTTGCCGCCGGGCACCCACGAAATTCATGTCCGCAATTCGGGTTACAAACTTTACGCGCGGCAGTTCTCCATCGCACCCGGCCAAAACTTGGAGTTGAAGTTGAAGTTGGCCCCGATGGCATCGAACGCCCCCGTCGCTCCGACGGGCCCCGTCGCCCCTTCCAGCCAATAGCCTTCTCCAAAGGAATCCATGGGCGCAACGTCTGAGGATAGATATAATTGGAATTGGCAATCTTCCCGGGGACTACTATGACCAGAGGCACGCGCTTGCTCATCATGTGCTTGGTATTATTCGGCGTTATTTTGCTGATGATGGATTGCGCGAAGAAAACCATGAAGAAGAAAAAACCGGCCGATGGGTTAGCGCCCCAAGGTCTGCTGATCCATACACAGGGTGGGGACGAATCGGAGCCGGCACTGGTCCTGGCTTTGGCCCTGGCACAATTGGGACTGGGCCGATGAAGTTTTCGTCCGCCGTGAACCGGCATTTTGCCGCCGGCGAGGAATTTTCACTCATCGAAGCGCTCTTCGACGAACGCCATTTTTCCCGGACCGGTGCAGGCCTGGGTGATGACGCGTACCTGCTGCATGCAGGTGGCGAAACCTGGGCCGTGTCCACCGATGCCAGCGTGGAAGGCATCCACTATCGGCTGGATTGGTGCAGCCCCGAGCAGGCTCTGGAGAAGGCCGTCTTATCCAATTTGTCCGATGTGAACGCGATGGGCGGCCGCGCGGCGCTGGCTTTTTTTAACCTGGGCGCCTTGCATTCCTGGGACGAACCGCAAGTCCGACGACTGGGCGCGGTCTTGCAAGGCATGGAGTCTCGGTTCGGCTTTCGGGTGGCCGGAGGCGATACCGTGCGTAAGCCCTCCGAGAGTTTTTTTGCGTTCACCGTCATGGGAAAGATCGTTGGAGCTCCTTTACTGCGCTCCAACGCCCGCCCCGGCCAACGGATTTACGTGAGCGGCACCTTGGGCCGTTCAGCGGCGGGATTGTCGCTCTATTCCCAGGGCCTTCGACCGGAATCATTTCCGGAAGGGAAAGACTTTTTCGAAGCCCATTTGCGGCCCGCGCCCCCTCTGGATTTAGGCCCAGCATTGGCGGAGATTTCCGGTCCGGTCGCGGCCATCGACGTGAGCGATGGTTTATCTTCAGAACTTTGGCACCTTTCCCGGATGTCTCGTTGCCGTCTGAAGGTGGAATGGAGTAAGCTTCCTTATGACGCCCGCCTGGCGGAATTGCCGGGGGGAACAGCCTGGAAGAACTGGGTCCTCAACGGCGGGGAAGAATACCAACTTCTTTTTACCGGGGACCTTTCGGACGCCGAGATGGCGCGCCTTTCCCGGTACGCGCGCACGACGGAAATCGGCAAAGTCGAAGCGGGACAGGGCGTGGCCATAGTGGATGAATCCGGATTGGAAAAGGAGTTGGAAGCCAAAGGGTGGAACCATTGACGCGACTCTTGGTATTTTCTGAACAAGCATGAATTCGCCGCTGGTCAAACGCAGTAAACGCAAGGTGGGAGAAATTCTCCTCGCGCAGGGTTATATCAACCAGCAGCAGTTGGATCACGCCCTGGAACAACATCAGACCACCGGCATCAGTCTGGGTACGGTTCTCGTTAAGCTGGGATTCATCGACGAAGATTCCCTCAATGCCGTGCTGGGCAAACAATTGGAATTCGCCTACCGTAAACGGATCGGTGAAATCCTTGTGGAGCAGGGATATATTTCGGCCAAGCAATTGGAGGAAGGACTTGCGCAGCAGAAGGCGATGGGCCTTCCCTTGGGCAAGGCGCTGGTCAAGCTGGGGTTCATCGACGAGACCAAGCTCCTGGACGTGCTGGCCGCGCAGCTCGACCTCCAACATATCAACCTGGAAAATTTCAAATTCAATCCCAACATCACGCTGATGATTTCGGAGGAAATGGCGCGTTCGTACAAGGTTATCCCGTTGTACGAGGCCGCCGGCGTGCTGACCGTGGCCATGGTCGACCCGACCAACTTGCGTTCCCTGGATCACATCAAATTCAAGACCGGCAAGGACGTGGAGCCGGTAATTGGAACCGAAGTCGAAATCCTGGCGGCCATCGACCGCGCCTACGCGGGAAACAAGGAACGGCTCAGCGATTTGATCGGCCGGGACGAGGATAGCGAACTTATCCTGGAGGGCGGTGACAAGCCGGATGAAGGCCCTCAGGAAAACGTGGGCGACGAAGAAGGCCGCCAGATCATCAAAATCGTGAACCTGATCGTCAGCGAGGCCATCCGCCTGGGCGCGTCGGACGTGCATCTGGAGCCGCAGGAAAAAAACATGCGCATCCGCTATCGCGTCGACGGGGAGCTGATGGAGCAGAACCCCATCCCGGCGCGCCTGATGGTGCAAATCATTTCCCGCTTGAAAGTATTGGGCGGCATGGACATCGCCGAAAAGCGGCGACCCCTGGACGGACGCGCGCATATCCAATACCGCGGCAAGGAAGTGGACTTGCGCCTGTCGACTTTCCCGATGTTGCTCCGCTCGCGCGGCGTTTTGGAAAAAATGGTGATTCGCATCATCGATCCGAACATCGAAATCCAAACTTTGGATCGCGTCGGCTTTTCAACACCGGTTTTCAATATCGTCTCTAAGCTGTTGGAAATGCCGGACGGCATTCTTCTCAACACGGGCCCGACCGGATCAGGAAAATCGAGCACGTTGTACGCCTTCATCAAGTTCGTCGCCTCGCCCGCGGTCAACGTCGTGACCATGGAAGATCCAGTGGAAAAAAACATCGCCGGGATTTCCCAGGGCCAGATCAACAACCTGGCCGGATTCACCTTCGCGGCGGGCATGCGCGCCATCTTGCGCCAGGATCCGGACATCATCATGCTCGGGGAAATGCGCGACAAGGAGACGTCGGAAATGGCCATCCAGGCCGCCTTGACGGGCCACTTGGTATTCAGCACTTTGCATACCAACGACGCGGCCGGCGCGTTCACGCGGTTGCTGGACATGGGCATCGAACCGTTTCTCGTGACCTCATGCGTCAAGGGCGTATTGGCGCAACGGCTGGTGCGGAAAATTTGCGATAAATGCCGCCAACAGGTTTCCATCCCCGACGTGGTTCTGGAAAATATTGGGATTCGGCCGGGCACGCCGTTCTATCAGGGCAAGGGTTGCCAGCATTGCAATAATACCGGCTATCGGGGCCGCACGGCGTTGTTTGAGTGCCTGGTCCCCGATGAGACCGTCCATAAGATGATTCTGGAACGCAAGTCCAGCGAAGAGATCAAGATGTACGCCATCCGCAACTTGGGAATGGCCACTTTGCGCCGGGATGGGTTGGAAAAGGCCCTATCCGGCCTAACCACCATCGAGCAGGTTGTCGCTGTTTCGCAAGCGGAAATGTAAATCGCCCGTAGGCTAGCCGCCTGGCGGGTCGCGGTGGATTACTTTCCCGCTCCGAAAATCGCGATGTTAAAATTCAAACCCTTGCCGACCGTTTGCGTACCGGCGGTTCGATGACCGGGCCATAATGCATTTTTTCATCGCGTTCGACCCACTCCAAAAAGGCGCCGCGCGCTTCCTGGGACATCATTCGGGATGCTTTCAATTTTCGGCCACGCAAAGGTGCCGCCAATTCCGCGTACAAAAAATCGTCCGCGAAGCCTGCCGTGGCGGCGTCCCGTCGGGAATTCCCATACACGATACGGTCAATGCGCGCCCAATAAGCCGCGGCCAAACACATGGGACAAGGCTCGCAAGAAGTGACCAACACGCATCCGGATAAATCGAATTTCTTCAAACGCGCGCCGGCATCGCGAAGCGCCACGATTTCCGCATGGGCCGTTGGGTCGTTGTGGGACAGCACTTGGTTATGCCCTTTCCCGACCACTTTTCCATTCCGCAGGATCACGGCGCCGAATGGTCCACCCTTTCCCGACCGCATTCCCCGGTAGGATAATGCGATGGCCTTCCGCATTCCGTCGGCCAGTGGATCGGAGTCCGGGATCGATTTTTTCTTTTTCATTCACCCACCTGCGGAACGGAAACCGCCGGAAGGTTCAAATCGGCCGGGGCATGCTCGTCGATGCGATGCAAATCAATGGTGGTGGCTCCGGATTCGGCTCGTCCGAAAATGAATTCGAACTTGGCTCCATACACCACTTCGTCGAACCGGAAGGAGTTCCGCACGTAAACGGTTTGCGAGAAGGAATCGTCGAAAGCCTTGATCTGAATGAAGAACTCGCCGTCGCCGTCGCGGAAATCTTCCGCCGTAAGACCGCGCAAGGGGCTGTCCGCGTCGATGGGGTGGACGATGGTCCAACTTAAAGGAAAAAAATTGATCGATTTCCGCTCCAAGGCCAGCTCATGGAAACGGCGTGTGCCGTCTGCGGGATCGACCATGGACAGGGAGACCTGAACTTCGGTTTCAATGAGTTGGTTATTGCGGGCGTTGGCCATGCGGAACATCCAGGCGGAGCCATTGCGATAGGGGGCGATTAAGGCATGTTTGCTGAACAGGATCCGGCCCTGTGGCCGGGCGAAGCGCGAGTACAGAAGCCCCGTGGCCAATGCGAATCCCATCAATCCCGCCAGCGATTCAATGGCCGCCACCATGCTGGCCGGTATTCCTTCCGGGCTGATGCGCCCATAACCTACGGTCGTCAAGGTCTGGGCGCTGAAAAAAAAGGCGTCCCAGAAAGCGTCCATGCCTCCGCTCCCGCCATGCCCAACCAGATGATTGACGCCGATGGCCAGATACAAGAAGGAGAACAGCATGTTCACGGTAAGGTAAGCGCAAAGGATTAGCAGGATGAATACAGGCCAACTGATGCCGGTCAGGATGTGATAGACGTTGAAAGCCATATGCATGGGGATGCCGCGGCGCTCCACGTTGAAGGATCCGTCGCGGTTCAGAAGACGCACTTTTTTACTGGGGATCTTGGTACCAAAGCCTAAATCCTGGAACTCTTTGTTTCCCGCCGTCTTGGGGACCGGTTGATCCGTTTCCTTGTCCATGCGGCTTAGGCTATTCGCCCCGGGGTTCGTCGCCTCGCGGCTTTTCGGCCTGAGGTTGTCCATGCCCGCGTAAGGCTTCCCGTTCCAAAAAATATTTTGCCCGCGCCAAGGCCACGACTGTCAGGGATTCCGTCAAAACGCCTTCCATCGCCTCCTGATAGGCAGCCTTGAAATCCATGAGCCGCACCGTCAGCTCCTCGGTGCCGTCCGGATTGGGCTGACCGCTCTTCAAGTCCCGAGCCAGGAAAAAATGCGCCGTCTCGTCCGTGGCGGAATTGGAAAGTTCCATGCGTCCAAGGTAATCCCAACGGTCGGCGCTGAACCCGGTTTCTTCCAGCAATTCGCGTTGCGCGCCTTGTTCGGCCGTTTCCGTCCCAATCAAAACTCCGCCCTCGGGAATTTCCCAGGAGTAGGCATCGAAGGGATAACGATGTTGGCCGACTAGGACGATACGTCCTTGTGCGTCCAAGGCCACTACGCCGACGGCAAGGTTTTTGAAATGGACCAAGCCGTAAATCCCCGGTTTTCCGTCCGGGCGGAGGACCTGGTCCTCGCGGACTTTAATCCAGGGGTTTTCATAAATGTCCCGGCTGGAAAGCCGGGTCCAAGGTCCGATTTTATGAGTCGGACCGTTTGCTGCGGACGCCTCGGGTCCGAGAGGCTCGGGTCCGAGAGACTCGGGGTCGGGTCGAGGCAGGTCCGAATTATCGCGCGGGGAATTTCCGTTCATGCCAAGGAAATATACTTAGCAGGGTGTTGAAAAAGTCTTTTCGATACCCTGAAAACGGGTTCGAACTGGAGAAATCGGTCCGATTTCGATTATCATAGGTAACATGCATGATACGCAAATCGCCTTTTTCAACACCCTGTTAGGGCCCGTTAAGAAATAAGTGGAGCAAAGGAGCCCCCAGATGTGGGTCAGATTGGCCTGAGTAAATCCTGAGGAGCGAGTACCGCTATTTCGATGGTTTTGTGATTGACGATCGGGCCACCTTGGCCCGCCGGGCCGCCCCGGCCCGCCGGGCCAAGGTGGCCTACAGATGGGTGGCGAACTGATTCAGTTATTTCTTAACGGGCCCTTAGGGCATGGATGGGTAGCGT
>JADGQO010000108.1 GCA_017881725.1 Fibrobacteria bacterium | reverse complement strand
GGGCATCCAGGAGCGGGCCAACGACGCCGACCGCAGCCGCAGCCTGCAGCAAATCCAACTGAACGTATTGGACGCTTACTATAACGTGGTCACCTCGCGGGCACGCCTCGCCACCCTGGAAGCGTCGGTTAGCCGCGCGCAGGAGACGCAGGCTTTCCTGGAAAGTAATTTCAAAATGGGCGCGGGCCTCCGCGCCAACGTCCTTCGGGCCACCACCGCCCTGAAATTCCTGGAGCCCCAGCGCATCCGGGCCGAACGCGACGCCGAAACGGCCCGCATGGCCTTGAACCGCATCCTGGGACGTAACGTGGATGCTACCCTGGAACTGGATACCACCGCCAAGCTGGATCTGCCCGCCTACACCGCCATGCCCGACAGCCAGGCCATCGCCTCGGTCCTGGACGGGCGGCCGGATTTGCGGGCCTTGGAATTGAACCGCCAGAGTCTGATGGGGCAGGCCAAATACATCCGCATGCAATACCTCCCGTCCCTGGCAGCGCAAGGGAAATGGGGCGTCACGGCCTTCAAGCTGAAGCAGTACGACGATATCGGCAACAACCAGGATTGGTCCATCGGCGTGGGATTGCACGTGCCGCTCTTCGACGGCCTGGGTTTGTCCTCGCAGGCGAAGCAAGTGGAATCCGAGGCGCGCTCTTTGGGTTTGACGGCCCGCCAGGCGCGCAAAATGATGCAGGTGGAAATCGAAAGCGACTACCGCGAATATAAGGCCGCCGATACCGCGCTCGCCGCCGCCGAACAGGCCGTGCAGGCCGCCGACGCCGCCCGCGCCATGATCGCCGAAGACTTCCGCGCCGGCAAGGGCCAGCTCACGGATTTGCTCGATGCCGAACAATCCCTGCGCGAGGCGTCCCTGGGCGTGCTCAGCGCGCGTTACCAAAGCATTCGTTCCCGGGCCGCTTTGCGTTTGGCCCTGGGCAAAGGTCTAGTCAATGAGGAGGCTCCATGAATTCCCGCGTTAAGGTTTCGTTAAACTTGGGCCTTGCCGCCGTCTTGGCGCTGACGGCCTGCCAGAAAAAAGGCGAAGCGGATAAATCCGCCGCCAACAAGTCCGCCGCAACTTCGGCCGCCAATTCCGCCGAGGCCGGGAAGGCCGCCGAGAGCGGGAAGTCCGCCTCCGCCGACAGCGTCGGCATCCGCGTGGTGGCCGTGGCGGTGAAGACCCATCCCTTCGAGGACTGGGGCGTGTATAGCGCCGACCTGCGCGGATCGCAGGACGCGGTGTTGACCGCCGCCATGGGCGGGCGCGTCGCGAACATCGACGAAGTGGGCAAGGCCGTGAAGGCCGGCCAGGGCTTGTGCGACATCGAAAGTGCCAAATACCAGGCCATGCTGTTGCAGGCGAGGTCCGCTTTGGAATTGGCCAAGGGCGAGCTCGATCGCCAGAAGGTCAACGTGGAAAAGGGTTTCGTCGGGAAGGCCGTTTTGGACAAGGCGGAGTTGGATTTCCAAACCGCGCGCGTGTCCGTGTTACAATCGCAACGCGCCTTCGAAGACAGCCGCTGCCAATCGCCGTTCAACGGCGTCCTGGTCTCGCGCTTCATCGAACGCTACCAGACCGTGGCGCCGGGCGTGCCCACGGTACGCATCGCGAGCGTCGACCGCTTGGAGGCCGTGGTCTCCATTCCGGAAAGCGAAGCCCGCGAATTTAAGGAAGGCCAATTGGCGCAGTTCACCTTGATGCAGGACACGGCCAAAGTCTATACCGGCCGCCTGACCAGCATCGACCGCGCGGTGGAAGCGCATAACCGCACCATCATGGCGCGCATCGAAATCCCCAATGCCGGCGGGCTGTTGCGCCCGGGCATGGTCGGCCGCGCGCGCATCCTGCGCAAGAAGTACGATCAGGCCGTGGTGGTCGCGTCCAATGCCGTACTGCGTTTGCAGGAAGGGACCATGGCCATGATCGCGAGAGACGGCAAGGCTCTGCAAGTCCCCGTGAAGCTGGGCCCGTCCTCCGGTGACTCGGTGCTGGTCAGCAGCGGCTTGTCGGCCGGGGACATGTTGATCACGGTGGGCGGATTCCAGGTATCGACCGGGACCAAAGTCGTTTACTAGCCGAAACCGGTGGAACGGAATTCGAAAACCAAATCGCAATGAATGAAATCGCAATGAACGAAATTGCATCACGCAAATTGAAAAATTGAAGAAGGCGGGAGCCGTATCATGACAAAGTTCGCCGTAAAAAATCCCGTCACCGTTTTGGTGATGGCCTTCATCCTGCTCATCGCCGGATACATGTCTTTCCGCAGCTTGCCGTTGGAATCGTTCCCGGAAATCAAAATCCCGCTCATCTATATCAGCGTGGTTTACCCGGGCGCGTCGCCGGAAGACATCGAAAAACTGGTCACCGAGAAAATCGAGGACAAGTTGGAAGGCCTGGACGGCTTGAAGAAGGTCACCAGCTCTTCCGTCGAGGGTATCTCCATGGTTACCGTGGAGTTCAATGCGGATGTAAAAGTGGAGACCGCCCTGCGCCGCACCAAGGACAAGGTGGACGAGGCCAAGAGCGATCTCCCCACCGATGCCAAGGAACCGAACGTCCAGGAGATGAACTTCTCCAACATCCCGATTTTCGTCGTGTCCCTGTCGGGCGAATACGCTTCCGAGCAGCTCGATCAAATCGTCGAGGACTTGAAGGACAAGATGAAGTTGATCCCCGGCGTGCTCGACGCCAAGGTCACGGGCAAGCAGGAAAAGGAAGTGGCCATCGACGCCGATCCCGCGCGCCTGCGCCAGTACGGCGTGAGCCTCAACGATTTGATGAAGACGGTCCAGAACCAACATCGCAACATCCCCGGCGGCACCTTGAACGCAGGCGGCAACCGCTACTCCATCCAACTCACGGGCGAGCTCACCAATCCCGATGAATTCGCCGACCTGGTCATCCGCGGTTCGGGCACGAGTTTGGTCCGCGTCCGCGACGTGGCCGATGTGCATTTCGGCTATGCCCGCGAGCGCAATACCATTTTCCGCTTGAACGGCAAAAACTCCCTGGCCATCTCCGTGACCAAACGCACCGGATCCAATATCGTGGACTTGGTCGATGAAGCCAAGAAAACCGTCGAAGCCCTCAAGCCCACTTGGCCCAAAGGCACGCAGGTCGATTACACGCTCGATCAATCCATCGCCATCCGCCGCATGTTCAAGGAATTGGTCAATCATATTCTCACCGGCGTGCTGCTGGTGTTCCTCACGCTGTCCTTCTTCCTGGGGATGCGCAACTCCTTCTTCATCTCCACGGCCATTCCCTTCTCCATGATGATGGGATTCCTCGTGCTCGATTATTCCGGCGTCACGCTCAACATGGTCGTGCTCTTCTCGCTCGTCATCTCCCTGGGCATGCTCGTGGACGACGGCATCGTGGTGGTGGAAAACATTTACCGGCATCTGCAAATGGGCAAGTCGAAATCCCAGGCGGCCATCGACGGCACCAAGGAAGTGATGCTCCCCGTGGCCACCGCGACGCTGACGACGGTGTTCGCCTTCCTTCCGCTCCTCATGATGCCCGGTATGATGGGCCAGTTCTTCAAGTATCTCCCCATCACGGTCTCGGTGACCCTGACCGGATCGCTGTTCGTGGCATTCGTATTCAATCCGGTGTTCGCCTCCTTGTTCATGTCAAAAAAATCCAAGGGGCTGGATGAAAGCGGCAACGAACGCTTCGAAAAAGTGAAGGACGCCTACCGGGGTTTCATCAAACGCGTGCTGGGCCATACCTGGGCGACGATTGTGTTCTGCCTCCTGTTCGTGATCGGCGGCATCATCGCTTACGGCAAGTTGGGAACCGGCGTGGTGTTCTTCCCCAATATCGACCCGCTGGTGGCGGCGGTGGAAGTGACCGGACCCCTGGGCATCGAAATCGAACAAACGGATTCCGCCCTCAAGGTGGTCGAGAAAAAACTTTTCACCATGCCCAAGGACAGCGCGGACGTGGACAGCTACTCCGGCGTGGTGGGCTTCAGCAAGACCGACTTCGGCGGCGGCGCGCGCAGCCCGGAATCGCATCATGCCTACGTGGACGTGGCCTTCGCGGACTACAGCGAGCGGAAGGTCAGCTCGTGGAAGTCCATGGATTGGATGCAGAAAAACATGAACGGCATTCTTCCCGGCTGGAAGGTGAGCGTCAAGAAGCAGCAACAGGGACCGCCGCAAGGACATCCCGTGTCCTTCGACGTGGTGGGCAACGACTTCGCGGTGTGCTCGCAAATCGGCGAGACCCTGAAACAAAAACTCACCGACATCCCCAACCTGGTCAACATCGACTGGGACTACGACCCCGTGCGTCCCGAGCTGCGCGTGGACATCGATCGCGAGCAAGCCATGGCCATGGGCGTCACCACCGCCGACGTGGCGATGGCCGTGCGTGGTTCCTTCCACGGCATCGAAGCGGCGAAATACCGCGTGGGCAAGGACGAATACAACATCATGATCCGTCTGAACCCGAAAACGCGCGAAGCGTTCTCCGGCCTCGATCAGGTGACCGTGCCGCATGAGAAGGACATCGTTCCGCTGTCGTCCATGGCGCGCGTGACCCAAGGCGCGTCGCTCGCCAACATCCGCCATCTCGACGGTAAGCGCACCGTGCAAGTGTGGGCCGATTTGGCTCCGGGCGTAAAAGACGAATCCGTGGCCAAGGCCGCCGCTTTGAAAATCGCGACCTCGTTCCACACGCCGCCGGGCTATACCATCCAAACCGGTTCGAGCAACAAGGAGCAGGAGAACACGACCAACTTCCTGAAGAAGGCTTTCTTCATCGCCGTCTCACTGGTGTTCCTCGTCATGGTGGCGCAGTTCAATTCCGTGCTGCAACCGTTCCTGGTGTTGATCGGCATCCTGCTTTCCCTGGGCGGCGTGTTCTGGGGCCTGCTCATCATGCACGTCACCTTCGCCATCATGATGTCCGGCATCGGCATTATCGCTTTGGCGGGCGTGGTGGCCAAGAACGGCATCGTGCTCATCGACTTCATCAACCATTTGCGCCGGCAAGGCATGCCCTTGCGCGAGGCAGTAATCGAAGGCGGGGCCACGCGTTTGCGTCCGGTGATCCTAACCGCCGTGACGGCCATGCTGGGACTGCTGCCCATGGCCACCGGCAAAGGTTTGGACTTCCTCAACTTCGCCTTCGAAACCAAATCGGAATCCTCCCTATGGTGGGCGCCCATGGCCTGGGGCATATTCTGGGGCCTGGGATTCAACACCATCCTCACTCTCATCGTCGTGCCGATCTTCTACTACACCTGGGAGCGCCGCAAGGAGGCCTGGGGCATGGGCGAGAAAAAGCATGACGAGCCGACCCTGGAGACCGCTCCGAAGCGCTAAGGATTCCAAGACCTCTTTGAGGCAATTGGAATATCGAAGCCCATCGGCGCATCGCCTGGCCCCGGGGCTTTCGGAAAGCGGAGGCATTAGGCCGCAGGCCCGTGGAAGCCACGGGGGCCCGTGCCTACTTGCGACTGCAGGCCCGAGGAGGCCACGGGAGCTCGCGCCTACCGGGACCACGGAGCCCGCGTCGATCCGCGCTGATGCCCCTGTGATCCGCAAGCGAGCCTGACCGGATTTGGGAAACTCAAATGTCCAAGGGACTGATCACCCTTCCCGATGACGCGTTTAGCGTGTGCGTGTAAATCATGGTCGTCGTCACGTCGGCATGCCCCAATAAATCTTGCACGGTGCGGATATCGTAACCCATGCGCAGCAATTCCGTCGCGAAACTATGGCGAAAGGTATGCGGGGTCACGTGCTTGGTAATTCCAGCCTTAATCGAGGCGCGCTTGACTTCCTTCTGCACGGCGGTTTCGTGCAAATGAAATCGGCGACGGAGCCCGTCCTTTTCGGAAACGGTCCACTTCATTGCGGGGAACACCCATTGCCAGGACCAATCACGCGCAGCGCCGGGAAGCTTACGCTCCAATGCGTCCGGCAAAAAAACACCCGCAAACCCGGTCTTCAAATCCTCTTCGAATTTCGCGCGTACCGCGAGCAAATGTGCTTCCAACAGCGGCGCCAGTTTTTTCGGCAAGGGCACCACCCTACATTTGTTGCCCTTTGCATTTAATGTGCGCAAGGTTCCAGAGCGGAGGTCGACGTCGCGAACCCGCAAGGTCAAGGCCTCACTGATTCGAAAGCCGCAACCATATAGGATTTGGGCGAGGAGGCGGTACGGCGGATTCAACCCGGCAAGTATGACTTTTACTTCGTCGCGCAACAATGCTTCCGGCAACGCGGTCCGGCGCGTGGCCCGATGAGTCACCGCCATTCCCGAAAAATCCCGTTTCCAAACATTGACAAACATAAACTGCAAGGCGCTGAATGCCTGGTTTTGCGTGGCGGCCGAACACCCGCCCCGGCCTAATTCGGAAAGGAATTCCCGGGCATGTTTAACCTCAATTATTCCCGCCGGTAAACCGCCAAAATGCTCGGCAAACAAACGCGTCCAATGCCGGTAGGCCTTCAGGGTTTTCGAAGAGTAATGCCTAAACGTGATTTCCTGAATCACATTTTCCAATGCGAATCTCCAATCCTCATTGATACTTTGTGCGACAAAGGCCGGTCGTTGGCATTCGGATCTTTGATACTCCACCCTATTGGACAACGGAGTTTTTAACGATGAAATTGCCTTCTGATTTGGAACCGGATTTGGAGTCAAATGGGATAGGGGTTGAAAGCCCGCGGAAATATTTTTTTGCCCTAAGCGAAGAAATACATGAATCGACATCCGGGCCTGATTGATCATAAACTCGGTTCTTCCGGATTGAACCATGGAATCCAAGAAAAGCGCAATGGAACCTTCCCCTGAAATCTCCAACCCTCTGGGCGAACAGAAACGAAAATAAGTACGAAGCCACCCCACACAGTACTCTCTATTCGGCTCCGGTATCCCCAATGCGAAAAGCTCCTCCATAAAACGATCCAAATCCCCTGCCTCCAACAAAAAATCAACCACCGTCAAATCCATTTCCGGCTATTCCAATAGCCAACCAAGATCCAAGAATTCACACCAAAACACCCCTAGCAATCTGCATATTGGAAAAACCAGAATCGAATTTTAAATTCACGAAAGTGATGGAAAGCACGTTCAGCAATCACACCGTATTTACGTCGGGATATTCCATCAGCCAGTATCAATCCCGTACGAATCCAGGGATGAGTGATTTCGGCAAATGGATAATAAAAGCGTTATGCGGAACTGGGAATAAAGGAATCGTAAATGAAAAAGAGGAATATAAAAAGTGACGGGAAACGATGTCCCGGTTGGGTCATTTTAAAGTGAATAAAATAATTTATTTTTTGTTTATTAATATTTTTATAAATTCGGCTTATCCAAGCTCGTTATACGCAATGTATAAGCTGTCTTCATATTTAGATTATGATTATTTTGGATACCCATATATAAATGGAAAAAAATATTCGAACCAAATAGGTATTACAAATAATTATTCCAAGGAATTTTACCAATTTAATTACGGGTTCTTTATTGGATATATATACCAAAACGAATTCAACGTATCAGCAAATGTTGGAGCCGATTATCTTATCCGAACCACGCCGATTGAATATTTTTTAGGTGCAAAAATTGAAACCCCTTGTTTCTATAAAAATTATATTAATTATATTGAAAATGGAGCTGGCTCGTATTCAAATAAAAGAGTTTGGATTGATACATTTATCATGGCAAATTTAGGAATAAATATTATCCACAAAATAATTTTGAATGGACAAATATCGTATTCACTCGACGTTTATTCAATTGGAATTGGATACAAAATTTAAAATGAAAAAATATTGATACATGTATAATAAATAAAATCTGCATAACAAGGCCAATCTCTTTAGTCAAGTTTCGAAAAGAAAAGGAAAAGATCGCCCCCAAATAAATAAGATAGCCCACATCGCCCAACATACGCCAGCCGGGAAACCGCGGGCATGCTCCGCATTGCGGTTTCGCAAATGGCCTGGGAAGGCTGCGCGGCAATTCAAACGAAGCTTCGGAGCTAACTTTCCCTGATGTC
>JADGQO010000107.1 GCA_017881725.1 Fibrobacteria bacterium | reverse complement strand
TCGGCCAATTGCTGGTGGAGCTTTTCGGTCTCTGAAGAAAAACCGCGGTCGGAAATGAATTGGTATACAACGACCGAATATCCCGCTTGCGTCGCCAGCAAGGCGGCGGCTAATCCATCCGCGCCGTTATGGCCCGGACCGCAGACGAAGGCCAGATTTTCCTCGCTCCGGTCCACGGGGGATTTCGGTTCTACGGGTGCCTCGTCCACGTCTTCGTCCATCCTGCCTTGTTCGAAATCCTGTTCCGCTTCGTTCTGTTCCAAAACGTTCTTGATGGTTTCGAACACGGCTTCGCCCGCGCTCAGGATCATGTCGTATTCGGTGAGTCCGGAGTCCTTCGTCGTGCGACGTTCGATTTCCTTCATCTCGGCCAAGGTCAGGATGGGGATCATGCATGCTCCTAAAGGGCAATATTCAGAGTAACATACCGGCTACGTAAGCTATGCGGTAGGGGAATAAAATGGGTGGGGGGAAACCGGAAGGTTTCATCCGAAAATCAGGAATTCTCGATGTCTCCGAGGATCTCGTCGATTTCGTCCTGAACTTCCTGTTCGAACTTCGTGGGTCGACGGCGTTCAATGATGATCGCGCGCGAGTTGATGGCTTTTTTCAAATCCACGATGCGTTTTTGTTCCATTTCCAGATTCATCCGCTCCAGTTTCGCCAACCGGATACGCAGCAACAACTGACCCAACGACGCGCCGGTTATGAACACCGCCGCGAGGATGGTCAAAATCAGGATGGTTTCCGAAATCATGGGTCCGCCGCTTTCATGGACACAAGATGGGTTTTTGCCGCTTCAGTGTTAAAATTTAATCTATCCAATAATAAAATGGCGTCGGACGGGTCGAAATTCATGGTAAACTCCGCGCCACTCTGCCAGGAGTTTAGGGTTTTTAGAATCGGAAAGGCCAAATTTTCAATACGGTAGCGTTCGGCATTCAATTTTAGGCTGTCCAGCAGATCGAGAAGGATAAAAAAGGGCTTCAAATCCTGTTTCTCGGGACCTTCCAGAAGTTTCCGCCCCAAGGCAAGGAGGTAATTATGCAGTTGGCGTTTTGCAGGTCCCAAATGGGCCACTACGCCGTGGCCGCGCAAGCGCATCGCAATGTTCAGGGCACGACTCATTTCGCCGATATTGTTTTTCTTCAATCCACCGACGAGGGCTTCGACCAATCTGAAATTTTCGATGATATGCAAGGTTTGCAGAATACTGTGCGGCAACGGCCAACCCAGCCTGTGGTATTGCCTTTGTTTGACGCTGAGACGCCACTCCTGCATGCGCACTTCCGCTTCCGATTCCTCCCAAAAAACATTTTTGAGATGGATGGACATTTTTTCCCTGATGTCGGGCGGCAATTCTCGCGCCGCGAGCGTGCGCGGATTTAATCCTTCCAGCCATTGTTCCGGAGACTCCGAATGCGGGTCGCCCTGCGGCGACCAGTTGTCGAGTCCGTCCGGATGCCCGGCGCAAAAGGCGAAAACATCGCTGTCGAATCCGTCCCCTAGGGTAATCAACCAGGTCGTTTCGAGTTTCGCGGTCACAAGATGGGTGAATCGAAATTCCCGAACGGTCCAGGGACCGATTTTTTTTTGGATTCGTCCCAAAACCTTCCATACCGGGCTCTCCGCGAAAGGAAACGACTCGCCGGTGAATTGCTCCACCCATTGGCCTAAAGACAAATAGGCATGCAAGGGAAGGGTATCCTTTTCGAGCTCGGTGAATATCGCGTTACCGGTACGACCGTCGACGTTGGAAACCGCCAGCGACAAGGCCTGCAGGAAATCCGCGCGCAAGCTTCCCGACTTTCCCGCCCCTTCCGCCGCTTCCAGCAATTGCAAGGCGCGCATGGCGTATTTCAGATTCTGGATGGTTTCTATCCCGGTGATGTCAGCGAAGAACCAGGCGCAACTCGTGAACACATAGTGCGCATTGCGGAGTATTTCCACCGTGGCGGATGCGGTTTCCAAATCGGCGCCGGGTTTGAGATGCTCATCCCACCATGCTTTCCGCGCGTTGGCGTCCAGCTGCCAGGACAGCAAGGCGGTGTTTTGGGCGGCCTCCCAATCCTTGAAAATTTCCGGTCCCGTAACGTCCGTGTAACCCTCGGCCCGGGCATACAGGATGTCCATGGCCTTGCGGAAAGGTCCGCGCCATTTTTGGTTCCAGCCGCGTTGGCCGCCGTTGGAGCAGCCGCAGTCCTCCTTCCATCGGCCCACGCCGTGGGCGCAAGACCAGGCGGTGCCGTCGCCATGGGAGTTTTTAAGGCGTACCTCATGGTGGGGCGGATGTTTGGCCAGGAACCAGGAGTAATTGACCGGGACCATGTCCAAACTGGGCGCGATATCCCGGTTCAAATAGGCGGCGCACATGTCGCCGAACGGTTCGTGATGCCCGTAACTTTCGCCGTCCGTGCAAACCGATACCAACAAATCCTCAATGCCATCGGGGTCGAAACCTTGGGCGATGCGCTCGCCGAAATGTCCGGCGTTGGTCAGCAAATGTTCGAAGCCGACACCGTGGGACAACGGGCCGTCGTAGAAAAAAACGTCCAGGTAGCCCTTTTCAATCGGCGTGCCGTCTTCGGCAATCGGAAAGATGCGGTAGGGGCGGCGCGAATCGATGTTGTTGTTGGAGACGTCCGTCCAGGCATCCTGGTCAAGGGGGCGCACGCGTTGGGCCTGCGTAGGCGCCAGGACCGTGAATTTGATGCCCTCCTGGATCAGCGCCACCACGGTATCCATGTTGATGCCGGTTTCGGCCAGCCACATGCCTTCGGGTTTGCGTCCGAAACGACGTTCGAAATCCACGATTCCCCATTTGATTTGGAGCCGCTTTTGGGCCGGGGTGGCCAGGGGCATGATGACGTGGTTGTAAACCTGGGCCATGGCGTTGCCGTGGCCTTCCAGGCGCTCGCAACTGGTCCGGTCGGCTTCGAGGATGCGCGAATAGGTATAGGGATGACGATCTTCGAGCCACGAAAAAAGCGTCGGTCCGATATTGAAACTCATGAAGGCGTAATTGTTCGTAATGTCCTGGATGCGGCCTTGGCCGTCCAGAATGCGCGACGCGCCGTTGGGAGCATAGCATTCCACGAATACGCGCTCATTCCAGTCATGCGACGGAAGCGCCGATGGCTGCAATTCGACTTGCTCAAAGAGGGGGTTTTCCCGGGGCGGTTGGTAAAAATGTCCGTGAATGCAAAAATACCGGGGACGTTTTGAACTGCTCATGGGCTTTAAGAAATGTACCTAATTCACGGGTCGTAAGGGAGACCGATCTTGCGTCAGTCGGGGGCCCCTGCAGTCCTTAGCCGGTAAGCGATGTGTCAATGCCAAGGGAATGCGGAACCGTTCGATCCTAAAACATTCTTTCCCTGCAGCCGGTTTTTCAGCATGTCGATGCCCTGTTGCAGGATGGCTTCGCGATTATCCGATTCCGGCCGGAACCAGCGCTCCTCTTCCTGATTCAACCGCACGTAGCATTTATCCGCGATGCTTTTATCGCCGAGCAGCACCTCCAGGGTGGTTGCCTTACCATCCACGTTTACGTTGCGAATCCACCGAATACTCATCCCGGTCTGCCTCCGCCTTTACTGCAAGGCGCGGATGCGTCCCCGGGAAAATTCCGGGATCACGCCCCGTTGATAGTTTATCAGGAGGCCTTCGTATGTGGCAAGGGCGGCCTGTTTTCCTCCCGGCAGTTTTTCTTTCAGGAAGGCAGCCTTGGCGTTGGCCAGCATCGCGGTTTGTTTGTCCCCGGCCGAACCCGCCACGCGTTCGAATTCGGCCAAGGCGCTATCCGTTTGGTGCAGAGTGAGACGAATTTGGGCTTTTTCAATCCCGGCGAAAACCCATAACCCCGATGCGGCGGGGACCTCCGCTAAGCGCAACAGCCGATCCTGCGCGGATCGGGGTGATTCCTGAAGACCCGGAAAGAAAAACCTTCGTCCCGTGGTATCCGCAACCAAGAAAAATCGATACTCCAAGGCGCGCTGGGACTCTTCGCTCCCGGTATAGGCCGAGGCCAGTACGAAAAGCGATTCTGCAGCCGGGTATTTTTCCCGTTCGATGGCCAGGCAACCCTGCCAGAATAAAATCGGTCCGGTGGCTTCGGTGCGGTCGGGATCTTTTTTCATTTGCGACAACAAATCGGCGGCCTCATCGGAACGGCCGAGGGCCAATAGGGCCTGCGCGCGCAGTAACTTGGCGCGATAGGCCCAGGCTCCGTCCGGGCCTTCCTCCACCCGTGCGGCGATACGGGCTGCGGCCGAGGGATTTCCGATCTTCAGCTGCGCCGAAGCCGCCGCGAATAACTCCGGCGGAGTAACATCCGGATGACGGTCCCAAGGCGACTCACCCGACTCCTCCGCGATGGCGGGCCAATCCTGCATCTGGTAGCGGATCTGAATGAATAGGCCGCGCATGCGGGTGCGCCAAGGCGGCGGCTGGGTTCGCCATCCCGCCGTTTCCAAGATGGAGGCGGCATAGTCGAAATACCCGGCGGAGTGGAACCGGTCGGCGCGATCCAAATCGTGCGCGATATCGGCGCGGGTCGATTCCGTTTTCCGGATCCGCATGGATTGGGTCGCGGATGCAAACGCGCAAGGGTAATCCCGGTGGTTCCAACACAGGGCTTCCAAAATCTCTTCCGGTCGTCGATGCTGGGGCCTGAAGGTCCGCGCCAGGGAATCCAGGATGAGGGAGACGGGTGCGTCGGATGCGGACAGGCGCAGAAGATTGTCGATTTGGGAGGCGGTGGATGCGGTTTGTTCCGTGTCCAAATCAGCGGCCCGCAGCAGCGCCAGCGCGGCATGGAACAGGTCGGGAAGGATGGGATAAACTTCCGCAAGTTCTCTTTCCAGGTCCGGATCCGCAGGCGCTCTCCGTTCCGTCAGGTACGCCATGTCGGCGGCATGTTCTGCGTCGCCTTGTAAGCGCAGGCGTTCCAAATGGGTCAGGTACCAGGCTTTGCTTTCCGGCAAGCGCGACCGCAGCAAGGAGTCATCAGCAAATGTATTTCCTGTCGCGGAATCCCGTTGTCGCAAACAGCGCGCCGCAGCCAACCAGGGCGCGGGATCCGCGTTTGTCGATGGGTGCAGGGCCGCAAGCAAATCTCCACATGGCGTCGCCGCTCTCGCGGGTGATGCCGGATTTTCTCCGGGATGGGACGTGGCCGCCCAGCTGGCTGTTACCAGCCAAGCTACGGAAAGCCGGAGCAAGAAACGGACGGAAAAAAAAATCGCGGCGTGGAAGCCGCGGTAAGCGGGCATTTAGGCCCCTAATTCCCGCGTTGGAAAGTCGCGGTCGCGGTGTCGCGGTTGCCTTCCGCGTCGGATGCGATGGCCCGTACGGTGTAAGTCGATTTGGCGGTCAAAGTGGATAATTTGCATACCCAGGTGTCGGCGGTGATGGCGGCCGTTCCTGCGACGCCCGGAAGCGTTACATCAACGGCAATGGCGGTGGCGTTCTGCTGAACTCCGGATACCACGAGAGTGTCCTGAGAAATCGTAGCCGGCACGGCGTTAATCACGACCTTCAAGGCGCAACTGGGTTTCGTGACGCAGGTGGGATCCTTGCAGTCGATGAGCCCGTCGCCATTGTTGTCGATTTTGTCGGTGCAAATTTCCGCGACATAGGGCGGAAAATCAACCGTGGACTGGCATTGGGAAGCCGTAAGGCAGCAAAGGGCGGCCAACGCCGCGATGATTGTGAGCAGCGAGTTTGATTTATTCATTGCTTCGCCTTGGGATTGCCTTAATTTCAGGCCACATGGATTCGGGTATCGGAAATCGTGAAAGCTGGTAGCAAAATACGTCAAAGCCGCTGGAATTTCCAGGCATGATACGCAAGGTCATTTCCAGCGGTACAATCCGAGATGCCCCAGGATTACGGCCACCAGGACGATGGGCACATGCAAGGCTTCGCACCAAACCAAGTCCCTAAAAATCCCCTGGTGCCGCAACCGCCGTGAGGTAATTCCCAGGAACACGGCGCTGAGCGTAAGTTTTGCCCCGGCCGCGAAAAAAAATGTTCCCCAAGAAATGAAGCCCAACGCCGCGAGACAAGGGCTGATCAAGAGCCACCAATAAAAGGCGTAAACGGCGGATAGCAACGCCACAAATCCCTTTTCATCGTAATGCGCCCCATTGCTGGCCCAACGCGCGCGCTGCAAGATCAAGGCTTTCCAATCCGTGACCGGGGAAGTGCTCACGCAGGCTGCGGCGGAAGGGTTATAGGCGACCCGCCATTTCGGGTTCTTTTGCATTTTGCGGACCAGCATGTCGTCGTCGCCGGAGACGGTCTCTTCCAACCCCTGGAAGCCACCGACGCTTTCGTAGAGCTCTTTTCTATACGCCAGCGAGGGCGCGCTGGCAATCATGGGTCGGCCCATTGCGAATGTCGCCGCCTCGATGCTCACCAAGCCGAAGACCTCATGTTCCTGATAGCGTGAAATCAGACTGCCATCCCCGGTAATTCGTTTGGGTCCCTGAACGATTCCGATATCGTCATCAAAGCGCAAGGCCATGGACCGAATCCACCCTTTGGGGGCCAGGCAATCCGCGTCCGTAGTCATCAGGATTTCTCCCCGCGCCGCGGCGAATCCGGCGGCCAAGGCCCTCTTTTTGGGACTGGTCACCGTCGGTGCGGTAACCGGGATGTTAACCATCCGGAATCGTGGATCGCGTTCGCAATGCTTCCGAATGATTTCCGCCGTGGCATCCCCGGATCGGTCATCGACGCAAATAACTTCCCAAATGCCTTGGTAGTCCTGTCCGGCCAGGGAATCCAAGGTCGCGGCCGCATGTTTTTCCTCGTTCCGTAAAGGCACTATGACGGATACCGCGAGGGCGGGCGTTAGTTTTTTTTCGGACTCACCTGCGGCGGTTTCCCAAGCGGGGAATTCCTTCGCATCCGCGTCCGCGTCGGCATCGATGCGCGCGTGGCGGACCCGTCCCAATCGCACGGCGCCGCGGATAAAGAACAACATCATTCCCGCGTAGACAGCCGTGAGGACGCCGGTAATTAGCCAACTTGTCATGGGAGATCGCGATCCATTCGGGAAAATATACATCGACGGGAAGACGGAAAACTATCTTTGCAGGCATGACTCTACGCAGATCAAAAATACTTGCCACCATGGGCCCGGCGCTTGAAGCTCCGGGCGTGCTTGAAAAGGCTATGCGCGCGGGCGCCAACGCCTTCCGGATCAATTTTTCCCACGGGGACAATCAACAACATGGCCGCTATTTGGCGATGATTCGCGCGGCATCGGAGAAGCTGGATCGCCCTTGCGCCGTCCTGGCCGATTTGATGGGGCCTAAGGTGCGCGTCGACGCGCGCGAATATTTGCTGCCTGAAGGCGGGGAAGTTTTCCTGGTGCCCAAGCCGGGACGTCCCGACCATGGTGAAGTGGGGATTTCGTTCCCGGCGCTGGCGGAACTGGTTTCCAAGGGGCAAAAAATCCTGCTCGACGACGGAAAATTGGAAATCCGCGTGCTGAGTGTTTCCGGCAAAAGGGTGCGCTGCGCCGTCGTGCGCGGCGGGGAACTGAAGCCGAATAAATCCTTGAACGTACCGGGCGTGGATTTAGGCCTTCCCGTAATGTCGGTCAAGGATAAGGAAGATCTGCGCTTCATTTGCAAGTCCGGATTTGATTGGGTTGCGGCCTCTTTCGTCCGCAACGGCGAGGACGTCAAGTCCATAAAGCGCTTCATGGCCAAGCTGGGATATAACCTGCCCTTGGTTGCCAAGGTGGAAAGCGCCCAGGCGGTCACGAACCTGCGCGACATTATAACCTCCGCGGAAGGCGTCATGGTGGCGCGCGGCGACTTGGGCGTCGAGTTGGAGCTGGAGCAGATTCCCACCGTGCAACGCAACGTGATCCACCTCGCGCGCGAATTGGGGAAAGTCACCATCGTGGCGACCCAGATGCTGGAATCGATGTTGACCTCACCCCGGCCTACCCGCGCCGAGGTCACGGACGTTTCTACGGCTGCGCTCGCGCGCGTCGACGCGCTGATGCTTTCCGGCGAAACCGCCACCGGTAAATTTCCCATCGAGGCCATCCAAATGATGGATAAAACCATCCGCATGACGGAACGGAATCTCGAGGATGAGATCGTCGGCATCACGCATCCGGAATCACTGGCCAATATTTGCGAAGCTGGATTGTACCTGAGCATCATAAGCGGGGCCGCAGTCGTCGCGGCCATCAGCATCCATGGCACCACTCCGCGCATCCTGTCCACCTATCGCGGTAACTTACCGGTTGCGGTGGGTTGCACGTTGCCCGCTATCGCCAACCGCAGCACCCTGTATTATTCCGTGCAGCCGTTATTGATCAAGCCCGTGCCCAGCGCCGAGACCATCTTCAAACAAGTGGCCGACCATCTGAAAACCATGGAGTTGGCCGTCAAGGGCGACGTGGTGATCTTCGTATTCGGGCATCCCATCCACGTTCCCAACGGTACCAACAGCATCCGCCGCTGGGAAGTTGACTGAGGGGTATTCAGGTCCGTTAAGGTCCGTTTAAGGCGGGCTATTCCGCCGCGTAATGGATCGGAGCGTATTCGCGTTCCGCTTTCACTTGCAGAAACCGGTTCTCCTCGGGACACCATCCCGTAAGCAGCCGGCCGTACACGCATCCGGTATCCAGACCTTTGAACCGGGACAAATCCACGAGCCCGCGTTCGGCCCAATGTCCGAACACCACGGTTTTCACGGGATGGACGCATTCGAACCAGGGTGGATCGTTGCGCGTGTGCAAGGCTTCGCCCTTGCCGTCCCAAGTGCGGATCCGAGTCAGGATGCGCCGGTGCATTTTCGTCAGGTCATCCTGGCCCGGTTCCAGACCGGCGTGGACCAGGATCACATCATCCATTTCCAAAAACGTCGGCCAAGAGGCGATATAAGCCAACCACTCTTCGGCGTCGTTTCCCAGTGAACGCAAGTATTCGGAGTGGTGAAGTTTGCGCTCCGACGGCGCCATCCGCCAGGCCGTCAAAACGTGTTGATCATGGTTTCCGCACACAACCCCGGCGTTGAGTTCACGAAGCCGCCGCAAAGTGCCGGCCACTTCCGGGCCTTTACCGATTACGTCGCCGACCGAAAACAATGTATCGACTCCGGGCCGGAAACGGAACTCATTCAGCAACAAGTCCAATTCGCGTAAGCAACCGTGCAGGTCTCCGACGAAAAGACGACGTCCGTTATTATTCCTATCCATTTAGGAGTTGAATATACATCATGGCCGATGATTATTTAAATTAGCGGCACCTTGAAACCATTTCGTTCTAGCTTGCGCGGACCATGATTCACGACAAGCAAATTGTTTCCCTCCTCAAATTATTGGACGACGACAGTCCCGCCATCCGGGATCGAGTCTGGGAAAAGCTTCAGGCCAACCTCATCGCTTGGGAACCGACCATCCGCGCCCATTTGGACGGCCTTCCCGCGCCTGTCCGCAAGCGCGTACAGGATGGCCTGAGCGACCAGGCCCAACGTGGATTCCGGAGCGCCTGGCTCCAATGGCGTACCTTACCCGATGAGATGACCAAATTGGAAACAGCCATGTCGGCCTTGTCTTGGCACTTATCTAAGGTTGAAAAACCGGTAACCGGTTACCTGCATCCCGAATTAAAAGGCCTGTTGGACGGTCTCGCCGACGCGTTCCTAGCGAGTCGGGAACCGAGACTTCCCAGCTCCCTGGCGCGATTCCTGTTCCAAACCCTTGGCATTCGCGGAGCGGACGCGGATTATTATAATCCCGGCAATAGCGATTTGGTCCAGGTCATCGGGTTGCGGCGTGGCATTCCCATCAGTCTGGCGTGCCTGTTCATGTTGGTAGGGCACCGACTGGGGTTGCCGATCAAGGGTTGCGACGTTCCGGAGCATTTCCTCACCCGGGTGGTCGAGTCCGGGCGCGAAATCATCATCGATTGTTTCGACGGCGGAAAAATTTTGGACGGTGATCGGTTGGTCCAATTGGAACGTAAGTACGCGCCGGATTTCAAACGTCTTTTGCATGCGGAGATGCCGGCCGAAGCCGTCGTGGCGCGCGTACTGAGAAATTTGATCAACGCGTTCCATTTGGCCGGGGACAAGAGCGCCAGTGATTTCATTTGGAACCTGGCCGATGATTTACGCCTCCATCGTGAAGGCGGACTTAAGGACGATTAGGAAAGCAGGACGATTAGGAAAGAAGCTTCAGGGACCTTACCAACCTTGCTGGCGAATTCCCTTTTCCCCGATCAAATCCTGCATCCCTTTCTTTAATTCGGCAATGCCGGCGCCGGTTATAGCCGAGGTCCGGACGATGGAACAGCCTTCCTCCGCGAAGCGAGGATCTTCCGGAAACTCTCCCAAGTCCATTTTATTGAAAACGATGAGCCGGGGCTTTGTCAATAACAACGGATGGAATTTTTCCATCTCCAGGCGCAAGACGCGGTATTGTTCATACGGGTTTTCCCCCGAAATATCGAGCACGTAAGCGAGGCAAAAGCTTCGTTCGATATGCCTCAGGAATTGATGGCCAAGCCCCTTGCCGTCGGCGGCGCCTTCTATGAGGCCGGGGATGTCGACCAAAACGAAACTTTTTCCGGGTGATACTTCAACCAACCCCAGTACCGGCTTCAAAGTGGTAAAGGGGTAATCCGCGACCTTGGGCGTGGCTGCCGACAATCGACGGATTAATGAGCTTTTCCCGGCATTGGGAAAACCGACGAGACCGCAATCCGCGACGAGTTTCAATTCCAGCGCGAGTTTTCGCGACTGCCCGGGTACGCCGGGGGTGGATTGCCGCGGGGCCCGGTTGGTGCTGCTTTTAAAGGCCGCATTACCGACTCCGCCCCTACCGCCTTCCGCAACCGTAAACAATTGGCCATTGGTTTTGAGATCGGCCAATTGTTCTCCGGACACCAAATCCTTCACCAGGGTTCCTACGGGAAGGGGAATGATCACGTCCTCGCCGCTCTTGCCGGTGCAGAGGGAGGGCGCGCCGGACTCGCCGTGATCGGCCCGGAAAATGCGCTTATTGCCGATATCGTACAAGGTATGCACGTCGTTGGAGGCGCATAAAATAATGTGTCCGCCGCGGCCGCCATTACCGCCGCTGGGGCCGCCCAGGGGGACGTACTTTTCCCGACGAAAGGCAACCATGCCTTTTCCGCCGTTGCCCGCATGGACCTCTAATTTGCTTTCATCTATGAACATGCGCGTAAAGGTAGCAATCCGGATTACGCAAAGCGTGTGCCACAAAAATCCTTGCCTACAATTATTAAAAGACTGGCGGCAACATTTTCAAAGAATTTATTTACTCTTATTTATTCAGTCTCTTGAGGGGTTTGACCTCCGTTTCTAACTTAATCGTGTCATGGCGTCCGGAACATTTCCGGAATTGGAACACCACAGCAGGGAGTGGCCATCGATGTCCAAGAAAAGATTTGTCACCACGGGCGAAATCGCCAAGATTTGCGAAGTAAGCCCGAAGACGGTTATCGCATGGATTGAACGCAAGCAATTGCGCTCCTTCCGAATCGGCCGGGGACCCCGTAAGGTTACGCTTGCGGATTTATTCGACTTTCTGGGATCTCGCAGTTTTCCGATTGCATCGATCGAGGAGCTTGAACGCATGCTGGAAGAGCAATCGACTCGCGCGGAATTGGTGCCCGCCGTTTAGCAATAATTTCGTTCGGGTGATTGGGTATTGGCCGACCGGGTGCCTTAGATTCGGGAAACCTGCCTTTAAATCATGTCATTGATTCTGCTGCGGGTTTAAGACCCGCCGGGTTCTTCGGCTTGTTTGCGGGCGGATACGGCCGCCTTAAGCTCTTTGCTTCTTATGCCTAACTTTTTCATTTTATTGTGTAGCGCGGTACGCGTAATCTCCATTCCCTTCGCGGCGTCGGAAACGCTCCAATCGCTGGCTTGCAGCCGTGCCACCAGAAAGTCCCGTTCGATTTTGCCGAGATGTCCCTTCAGGGAGGGATAGGTCTGCATATCCAAGGCAACCACGATGGGTTGGCCCGGCGTTTCCGCGACACTGCGTAAATAATTTTCAATTTCCGATTTTGTGATTTGCGGCCCTATCGCAAATGATATCGCCCGTTGCACGATGTTTTCCAACTCGCGGATATTGCCAGGAAAGGGATAGCGCATCAGCGCCTCCAGGGCATCGTCGGCGAGGATGATTTTGATCGCGGAACGTTTTTGATGCTTGTTGAGAAAGTGCCGGACGAGCAGGGGAATATCCGTAATCCTGGCTCTCAAAGTCGGCAATTGGATGGGGATGACGTTCAGTCGATAATAAAGGTCTTCCCGGAAATGGCCCGCCGTGATGGCCTCTTCCAGGTTTCGATTGGTGGCCGCGATAACCCGCACGTTGACATGCCGGACCTTGTTCTCGCCGACTCTCCGGAACTCCCCTTCTTGTAGGATGCGTAAAAGTTTGGTCTGGCTGCGCAGCGGGATGTCCCCGATCTCGTCGAGGAAAATGGTTCCGCCTTCCGCCACTTCGAACAGCCCTTCCCGGTCCGAGACCGCGCCGGAAAAGGCTCCGCGGGCATGTCCGAACAATTCGCTTTCTATCAAGCCTTCCGAGATCGCGCAGCAATTGACGATGACGAACCCGTTGGGTCCGGGGGCGAGGGTGGACTCGTTGCTGTAAATGGCGCGCGCGACCAACTCCTTGCCGGTCCCGCTTTCCCCGCGGATGAGCACGTGCCCGCGCGAGTTCCGGGCTTTTTCAATCAAGCGGAAAATTTCACCCATGGATTCGGATGCCCCGATGATGTGCTGTGATGCATACGCCGATTCCCCAAGTTTTGCGAAGCCTCCCGTCCCCTTGTGGGACTTCTCCAGGGTGCGCGCCAGAGCCGCGTGCAGTTGATCCGGATTGACCGGCTTCAATAGGTAATCGTCCGCGCCGATGGTCTGGGCTTTGCGGGCCACATCGTACGAGCCGTGAGCAGTCAAGATGAATACCGGAATGCTGGGCTGTAATTGTTTAATCCGGCGGACCAGGGCGAATCCGTCGATCCCGGGCATGACCAAATCGGTAATGACCAGGTTGAACCGTTTGCGGGAAAGCTTCTCCAGCGCATCCTCGCCGTTCTGCGCGATCTGAACGTCGTAATTGGCCGCGGCGAGTATGTCCTTCAAATAGAAGGCCGTGATTTTTTCGTCATCTACGATGAGGATGGATGCGTTTTCCATGAGGGCCTATGGCCGTGAACCCGGGCGTCTCATGTCTCAGCCGGAGGCTTGCCAGCTCTTGACCAGTTCCGCGTAAATCTTCTGGTAAGTATTCAGGTTTTCCTTGTCATAGCCCGCCATGCCGCAGTGGGGCTTTATCATGAGGCGCGTACCGTTGGGCAGGGCGACCTGCCGGTTCAGGCTTTCCTGGAATTTTTTTAGGATGGATGGGACCGCCTCGACCTTGGTCATGGGCAGCACCACCAGGAAACGGTTGAAGGATAGATAGCCGACGAAGTCCGAATCCCGCATGAATTTCCGTAGGTCGCCGATGAGAACGTTTTGAAGCCCGCGTAATGCGTCGCCATGCATTTCCACCCCGGCCTTGTTTTCGGGCAGCCCCTGGAAAGAGACGAGAATGACGCTGAAGGGGAGATCGTACCGGAGCGCGCGACTGATTTCGGATTTGACGAAAAAGTCGAGCACGGCTTTGGCGTAAACCCCCTGCGGCAATTCCTTGGAAAGAAGTTTTTCCCGGCGCGAAGCGATTTCCTGCTTGACCTTTTGCATGATCTGGTCGCCGACGTCCCGGGCCAGATTCCGGGTGTCCAACGATTCATGGACCTGCCCCATGACTTCGTCCATCTCCTTCTCATCCGCGAACATCTCCAGGAGGAAATGGACTTTTTCCGCCTCCGTGACCGATGCGTCGCTCAATTGAGCCAGCGCGGCTTTTCCCTTGAGATCCTTGATGGAGTTCTGCATGCGCATGCGCAGTTTCTGCTGGCCCATGGCCCGCACGCCTTCGGAGATGTCTTTCCCGTTCAGCTCGCGGTTGACCTCCGCTTCCATCTGGTGGAGCATATTGCTGAGTCGGACCGCCTCCTTGGGGTTGGCCTCGATGCGTCCGCTGATAGCGTCGCCGGTGCGCTCCACGTAATCGACCAGGGATTGGATCATTTCCTCTCCGGTGCCGTCGCGGTTCAATTTGCGCGCTTCGCTGGCCAGGACAATAAGCTGCGCGGCCTGCTTAGGATTTTCCTGCAACTCACGGAGCAATTCTTCATGGCTGATGCCCAGGCTTTGCCCGGCGCTGAGGAATTCCTGGTAACTCTGGTTTGCGCCGAGTATGGAATTCAATTCCGCCAACAGGTTGAAGAATTCAATCAAAGGGATTCCGTGCTTGACCAATTCGGCCCGGAAAAGACCCAAGACGCGCTGTAAATGCACGCGATCGGGCACGATGCGCTGGATGACCTGGGCCATGCGCTTGGGGTTGCCCTTGCACTTTTGGTATTCCGCGAAAACCAGTTGGCAGGCGGTTTGCACGAAAATATCGTCGGCCGCTTCCGCCATGCCGCCCGCGCCGATTGTACCCGCAGAGCCCACTGTGCCGGGACGGCCGGGTCCGGAAGGCGAGAGTTGCTGTGCCAATCCCTGCTGGGCCTTCACGGCCTTCAGCAATTCCGATCGCATGTTGTACATGCCCGCCAGCAAATCTTCGATGGGGACATTCTGACCGGCCTCAGCGCGGAATGCGCCCACGACGTTGAGAAGGCTTTGCCGTAGCGCCTGGGCTTCCTGGCCGGGGTTTGCCGTCGAAGCCTTGATGATGGCTTCCGGCAGGGCCGACGGCGATTCCAGGACTTTCAGCAGACTGAGGTTGGCGTTCATTTCCTGCGCGGTCAAATGACCGAGCACCACGCGCATAGCCGCATCGTCGAAGGCGCTGCGTTCACGCTTTCCGTCGCCGCCGCCATGGCTCGGAGCGTCGCCGTCCCTGGGCGAAACCGCGCTGCGTGAACCTTGCGTAACGACGGATTCGCCGTCGTGTACGGTTTGCAGGGTCACGTTGTTCACATTGAAGTTGACGGCTCCGTGATGCGCCAAGTACGCTAAAAAACGCTGGGGATCGGCGTGCGTCAGGGAACTGGCTTCCATAAAACGCGCGAAAGATGCGAAAGACAGCGGCTTTGAGACGGTTATCGACTCGATCCCGAATCGACGCAAGTGGTCGGCGATTTTCCGATTGTTGGGTTGATAAACCAAATCCACATGCCCGATGTAGAATCCGAATTCCTGAAAAAGTAGCGAAAGGGTATCATCCTGGCCGATGCATTTTTGCAACGCTTCGTAGACCTTCGGAATGGTTTCCTGGGCGGCGGGATGTTCGGGCGAATAGGCGACGGTGCGGTTATAAAACAGGTTCCATAGCCGAACCAGAACCTCGGCGTCCGCCCGGGTGAAATTTTTGGAGTCCTGATTCATTTGACCCTTTTATTTTAGCCTTTTATCGGAATTCGTGCCACCCTGCGAGCATGGCCAACCTTTCCCGAACCGGGTTCTCCGGAGTCGAGATTTCCCCAAATGGTTTGGAAAAACCCTTTGGGGAGGGCATGGTGTTCTATGCTATACTTCAATGGCCTATGAATTCCCAGCGCGCCTTACCGGATTTGACGGGCCACACCTTGGGAGCGATTACCCTCCTGCAGAAAATTGGCGTGGGCAGCATGGGAGTGGTCTACCGTGGATTTCAAAATACATTAAGCCGACCCGTTGCGGTCAAGGTGGTTTTCCGCAACCGTTTGAACAAACTTTTCACCTCCGAGCGGTTCAGGCAGGAAGCCGAGGTGGTCGCCAATCTGCTCCACCCGAATATCATCACCATTTTCGATTTCGGCGAGCAGCCGGAATTCATGTACTTCGTGATGCAATTGATCGACGGCATCAACCTGTCGGCGTGGCTGAAACAAAAAAAGAAACATCCCCTCACGCGGAAACGCCTACCCAGCATGGAGG
The DNA here is from genome assembly GCA_017881725.1 of Fibrobacteria bacterium. Classification (GTDB taxonomy): domain Bacteria; phylum Fibrobacterota; class Fibrobacteria; order UBA11236; family UBA11236; genus Chersky-265. Next base: position 70,519 of record JADGQO010000107.1, on the reverse strand, counting down.
AACTGATCCTCGTCTCGCGGCAGACTTTGGAAGTGCTGGCCTTTGCGCATGACGAGGGCGTGATCCATCGCGACATCAAGCCGGAAAACCTGATGTGGATCGAAAAAACCCGCAAGCTGATGGTGGCCGATTTCGGTTTGGCGGCGGTGTATCACACCGAGTACGCCGAAGAGAAAGCTTTCATTCTCGGATCTCCTCTCTATGTTTCACCGGAACAAGCGCGCGGCGACGCCGTTGACGGCCGGGCGGATTTGTTTTCCTTCGGGTGCGTGCTGCTGGAACTGACCTTGGGATTCCTTCCCGTTAAGGTGGAGCGTCCCGAGCGGATATTTCAAACCCGCGCCAAGGAAAGCTCCGACATGTTTACGGGCATGGCATCCGACCACAGTCCGTTGGTTCCCCCCGCATGGAACGAATTCATCGCCAAGAGCTTGCGGCCCAAGCGCGGGGAGCGGTTCGCCAATGCCCATGAAATGTTAGCCGCCTTACAGGCCATTGCGCCGGGATTACTGGCATCTGCGGCGGCTGCGGGACCGGTCGCGGCAGCAGGCGTGGCCGGCCCAGCGGTATCAGGCGATTCGGAAGGGCGGCAAGTCGATGAAACTCAGGAGCCGTGATTTAGGGGTTTTGTAGTATGATTTTTTTCCGCAAGCTGAACTTTACCGGTGCTTAACCCGCTTCCGGGTATGCTGCCTTCACGGAAACCGCCATGTGACGTCACATCCATGCGACGGGGTTTGGATTTCTATTTTCAGTAATTGGAAACCTGGAGGGCGAAAATCAATGGCGCAAGATGCCGCTTTGGACAAAGATCTAATCCTGGAGCGCTTCCTCTCCGGCTTACGCGACGACAATCTGGGCGTGTTGAATGAATTTACGGCCTATCAAAATGGCCCGGCCCCGTTTTTCGAAAAGGTCGAAGTCGCGCATGAGTTCCTCGATCTATTGACTTTTAAAATCAAGGAATCCAAGTCCAAAATGGACAAGGAGCTGCTCAGTCAGTTCTCCCTGGCTTTCTTGCGCAAAACCATCAAGCAGTACGGATATAATCCGAAATTCATCGCGATGCAAACCAAGGCGCTCATCACCTTTTATCAAAACCAGAAGAACCTGGATTTGGCCATCGAGGTTTGCGAATTCCTCATCCTGCAAGGCATTACCGACGACGATGCCAAGGGGTTCCATGTGCGCTTGGACGAACTGTACCGGCTGAAGCGGAAAATCGAGGAGAAGGGGGGCGATGCCAGCGGCATTTCCTTTCCCACCGTCGAGGACGAAGAGGACGACGCCGAGTCCGGCGAATGAGTTACTGAGGTCTGATTCCCAGGCTCACCAAAACTTGGTCAGTACTTCGGGACCGTTCCGTGTCATGGCGACGGTGTGTTCGAACTGGGCCGAAAGCTTTCCGTCCCGCGTAAAAACCGTCCAACCGTCTTCGGCTACGAAAACGTCGGGACTGCCTTCATTAATCATCGGCTCGATGGTGAAGACCATCCCCTCCGTAATTCGTTGGCCCCGGCTTCCGGTCCGGTAATGCAGGACCATGGGGTCCTCGTGAAACCCGCGCCCGATGCCATGGCCGCAGAATTCGCGTACCACGCCGTATCCGTGTTCATCCGCCAAGTCCTGGATGGCAACGCCGATATCGCCGAAATAATTTCCGGGATAGGCGACGGCTACGCCCTCTTCCAGGCAACGATACGTCACGTCCACCAGTTTTTTGATTTTGCTGGAAGCCTGACCGATTAAAACTGTTTTCGATGTATCTCCGTGATATCCATGCAAGGTGCAGGTGACATCGATGTTCAGAATGTCGCCATCCTTCAACGCATATTTGTCGGGAATGCCGTGGCACACGACGTTGTTGACCGACGTGCAGACGGATTTGGGGAAACCATGGTAGTTCAGCGGCGACGGATAAGCGCCCTTTTTAACGGTATAGTCATGGACGAATTTGTCGATTTCATTCGTGGTAACGCCGGGTTTCACGATTTCCTCGGCCCGCGCCAAAATCTCGGCGGCGAGCAGACAAGACTCGCGCATCAGCCCGATTTCTTTTTCCGTTTTGATCTTAATGCTCATACAGATATCCTTGCGAATGTGAGATTCGCTTTTCGATAATTTACAAAATTATACCCTATTACCCGTTGTGCCGGAGGGCTCAGTGACTCCGGGGGCCTCCAAGATCCATGGGGCGGGGAATGACCCGGCGCGGTGATTACCTTTCCAGAATGAATATTACCGGGGGCAGAAAATGCTGAAGCGTTTAATCGAATTGGGATTGCTGGCGGGCGTCTTGGCGGCCGGCTTGGCGGGATGCAAACAAGATTGCTCGGAAGAGTCACATTTGGGAGATTTTGAACTCTCGCAAGGGAACTATATCAACGCCGCCAAGCATTATCGTAAGGCCTTGGCCATTGATCCACATTGCGGTAATGCTGGCTCCAAGCTCGCGGATGCGGAACTGAAAGCGAAGGCGGAGTCGTTGCCCAAGTAATTCGGAAAAACCCCGTCGCTGAGGTTTTCCAATGGGTGTTTAACTTACCGTGGATCTAAACAGAGGGCGTGTCGGCGCCTTCTTCATCCGCTCTCGGGAGCGGTTCGCTGAGACCGGTAAACCGGCTCCAATAAAATTTATGCAACATCATGCCCAAGACTTGCTTTTCCTCTTCGGAATTGATCAAGGCTTCCAGCAATGGGACCATGCGCGATGCGCCCTGCCGGTCCTGCTGTTTGAGGGAACGGAATTCCTGTTCCAGATAAACGGTCGTCCGCTCCCCGATGATGGTTTGCAATTCCTTTTCGGTCTTCAAGGTTTTTTTGACGAAGGGGATGTCGAACTTGGCGGCCGTATTGCGCAAGGCGATTTCTTCCACCATGCCGACGACGGAAATGGCCTGGCCCGAAGCCCCGGCGCGGGCGGTGCGGCCGGCGCGGTGAACGTACACTTCCGGATCATCCGGATGGTCGTACATGAAAACATGTGACAGGCCTTGGATATCGATGCCGCGGGCGGCGATGTCCGTGGCCACGAGGAAGCGGATGGCGTTTTCTTTCAGATCCTTCATGACCTTTTGGCGTTGCTTCTGGTTGATGTCACCGGAAATCTGGCCCACCATGAGGCCGCGCGCGCGCAGGTACTCGTGGATGTAGCCCGTGTCCCGGCGCGTATTGCAAAAAATGATGGCAGACTCGGGATTTTCCTCTTCGATGAGGCGCAACAAGGTCTTGTCCTTCTCGACCGGATCGACCACGTAATACACATGCTCCATGTTGGACACGGAAATATCGGTCGGGCACAGGCTGAGGAACTTGGGGCCGCGCATGAACTCTTGCGCCAAGCGTTTGACGTTGACGGGCATGGTCGCGGAGAACAGGTAGGTGCACCGATCCTTCGGCAACAGGCCGTGGATGCGCTTCATATCGGGATAAAAACCCATGGACAGGAGTTCATCCGCTTCGTCGAGAACCAGATCGCGGATGGACTTGAGATTCAGGTTTCCGTTGATGATATGGTCCAGCAGGCGGCCGGGAGTGCCGACGACGATATGCACGCCGCGTTTGAACGCGTCCAATTGCGGGCCATACGCCACACCGCCGTATACGGCTACGGAACTGATGCCCATGGGCGCGCCGAACTTTACGGTTTCCTCGTACACCTGGAGGGCCAGTTCCCGCGTGGGCGTCATGATGAGCACTTGCGGGCGGTTGTGGCTCTTTTCGATCACTTGCAGCAGCGGAAGCACGAAGGCGCCGGTTTTTCCGGATCCGGTTTTGGATTGGACGATGATGTCCTGCGCGTTCAAAATATAGGGCGTGGCCTTTTTCTGGACCAGCATGAGATCGCTCCAACCATTGGCGCGAATGACGTCCTGCAAGGCCGGCGAGAAACTTTCCATAGTGACGTCGGGGAGTGGAGGCTGGGGCTCTATGATGCGGACGGAAGGTTGGCTGGCGTACGGCGAGGAAGAGGGCAGTTCAGGTAGGGAACGGTCCGGGCCAGACAAGGAGTCCGAACCGGAATTGGATTCCGGGGTTAAATCACTACTCATCCGTGGGAACCGTTTCTGCTAAGGGCGAATTTCATTTGACCCAACAAATCTAACTAAACCACCCTGTTTCCCACACCCGAAGGGGGAGGGCGGTAACCTGGGAGATGCGTGACTTCGGGAATACATGCCTTGGGGACCTGGGAATTGGAGGCTCCAAGCCATATTTCATCGGACCTCCGCGGCATCCTCCGCTTTTGCCAGAACGACGCCCTGAGACGTCCGCAATTGATGTTCGCGGTACCATACCGTGCCGGATTTGACCCGCAGGGGGGCCTTCTCAAATTCCTTCAGGGTCAAATCCATTTTAGGTTGCGGCGCAATGCCTTCCGCAGTAACGTCCGCTCCGGATTGGGCGTCCCCGGGATCGGCCGGCCAAAGTTTTCCGGCCGCGTCCTGGGCGGCCAAAATCATGCCCCGGCTTTCCACGCCCCGGAGGTTGGCGGGTTTAAGGTTGTAGACCATGACCACTTTACGGCCCTGCAACTCATCCTTTGCCAAATGCTTTTTCAATCCCGCGCAGACGGTCCGGGTTTCCTCGCCTATCCGCAATTCCAATACATATAAGGCGTCGGCATTGGGATGATCCGCGACGGACTCCACCTGCGCGACCTTGAGATGAACCAGGGAAAAGGGATCGGCCTTGGGCGCGGAGGTAACGCCCTTGTTACCTGGGCTTTGGCCCGAAGGGGACACGGTTCCATCACCGCCCGTTTTGTCGCCAGTTTTTGCAGCCGTTTCCACACGCGGAAACAGGCTGATGCCGGAGGATAATGGACCTTCTGCGGCCCAGGCTCCCCAGTTCAGGGAAGAGTCACGCGCGCTGCCGATTCCCAACGCGGCCAAGGCCTCTTCCATCTTGGCCGGCATGACGGGATGCAACAAAGTGAATCCAATCCGGAGCGCTTCCGCGGCATGATATAAAACCGCGTTGAGCCGCGCCTTGCCCGCTTCGCCTTCTTTGGCCAGCTTCCATGGCGCTTTGATTTCCAGATAGCGGTTCACGGCACGAATCAATTGCAGGACGTCCTCCACGGCGAAGGACAGCTTCAATTGCCGGACTTTTTCCAGGGCCGAGGACACCGTTGCTTCCGCCGTGCGGTGCAGGTGTATTTCGTCGTCCCCGATTAATGGGGCGTCCCCCGTAGCCGCAAAAATGTTCGGCCCGCCTGGCCCCTGCGCAGTGATGGGCGTCAGGCGCGAGCCCAAGCCGGTGGCAGCCAACTTAAGAATGCGGGAAAGGCCGTTTCCAACATCGTTGGCCAAATCCGAATTCAATCTTTGCACCAGGGCGGCTTCGCTGAACGAGGCGTCTTGTCCGAGCACCATTTCCCGGATTAGGAAATAACGGAACGCGTCGACGCCGTAAATGTCCTTCATCGCCAGGGGATTAACCACATTGCCGGTGGTCTTGCTCATGCGGGCATTATCGAAAAGCCACCAGCCATGCGCTAACAAATGGCGCGGCATCGGGGCGTCGACGGCTTTGAGCAAGGTGGGCCAATACACCGCATGGGTGGTTAGGATGTCCTTGCCGAGTAGATGGAAATCCGCCGGCCACACGCTTTTGCCTCCGGGGAATTCCTGTCCGGCCACGGCGCTACGGTAATTGAACAACGCGTCGACCCACACATAGGCGACATAGTCCGCATCGAACGGCAAAGTGATGCCCCAAGCCAGGCGGGACTTGGGACGGCTGATACATAAATCGTTCAACGGCTGGCGCAAAAAGCCCATTACCTCGTTGCGGCGAAATTCCGGCAGGATGAAATCGGGGTGATCCTCGATATATTGGATCAACCAGTCCTGATAGGACGACATCTTGAAGAAATAATTCTTCTCGCGGATTTTCTCGACGGGTCGACCGCTTACCGGGTCCTTGCCGTCCACCAATTCTTTTTCCGTGAAGAACCGCTCTTCGCCGACCGAGTACCAGCCTTCATATTCTTTTTCGTAAATGAGGCCTTTATCCCACATGATGGTGAGCATGTCCTGCACGTAACGGATATGCTCCGGATCCGTGGTGCGGATGAACTTGTCGAAGCCGACGTTCAATTGGGTCCAAGCCTCGCGGAACCGCACGGAGTAGGCGTCGCAATGCTCCTTGGGGGTGACGCCGCGCTTGTCTGCGGCTTGTTGCACTTTTTGGCCGTGCTCGTCCGTCCCGGTCAGGAAAAAAGTTTCGTCGCCCGCGAGCTTATGGAAGCGCGTGAGGACGTCCGCGAGGATGGATGTGTAGGCATGCCCGATATGGGGCGTGTCGTTCACGTAATAGATGGGCGTGGTGATGTAGAACGTGCCCTGGGGCTTTTGCATGAAATGGCTCCGCCGGATAGTTGGATGATGCCGCCGCAGGCGGTTAGGCTTTGTCTTTTTCGAATTTGTTTTTCAATTCCGCGACCTTGGTGTGCCCGGTTCCCAATTTGATCAGGTCGCGGCTGAAGGCTTCGATGGCGGTATTGTCGAGATAATCGATGGGAAAGTACGCTTCCGCGTTTTGCTCCAACTCCCCCTGCAATCCTTTGATGCGCACCCAGAGTTCGCAGTTGTCCAGGCTGCCGTAAACTTGAAAGGAAAATTCCGCCTTGCCCTTTCCAGCGCCGATGGAATACTCCTCCGTTTCGTTGGTGGATTTGGGGAAGCCTTTGATGCGTTTCCCGAATTCGACCAGGGTTTTACTTTGGCAGTGAAAACTGGTCACGGCGGAATAGGACGGACTGGAGGCCAAGGCCTGCAAATAGCACATGTCATTGTCCTTCGAGACCAAGGTGAGCACGACTTTACCCATTTTTTGCGTTCCTTATTTTACTTCGCATACGCATGCGCATTCACAGGTCAAATTGCGACGGGAGTTGTTGTCTTCCGCCTACAGGGCAATCATCCCATTTGCCATAGGGACGCGCCAACTTCATGCCGGTACCAAGCCCGCTACCGCCCCGACCACGAGCAGGGTAGGAGAATCAAATCCCAGACGGGCCGTATCCGCGGCGATATCCAGCAAATTCGATCGGCAAACGCGTTGGTCCGGACGCGTTCCGTTCTGGATCGCGGCCACGGGTGTTTCCGGCGACCACCCTTGGCTCAAAAACGCCGGTACGATTTCAGCCAGGCGTTGCAGGCCCATGAGCAATACGACGGTGTCGGCCCTGGGTATTTCGGTATTGGTTTCCGCGTAGGCCATGCCGGACATGACCGCGAAGGATCGGGCGAGACCGCGGTGGGTCAGCGGAATGCCGGCCCAAGCCGGCGCTGCGGTGGCCGAACTGACTCCGGGAATAACCGTCCAAGGCAACCCGCGCGCTTCCAACGCCAGAATTTCTTCCCAGCCGCGCCCGAATATAAAAGGGTCGCCGCCTTTTAACCGCACGACGCGCCGTCCCTCCAGCGCGTAGCGGATCAATTCCGCCTCGATGTCCTCCTGGCGCGCGGATTCAAAATGTCCGCGCTTTCCGGCAGGGATTAATAAGCAACTTTCCGGTGCGATGTGGAGGATCTCTTCGGGAATCAATCGATCATGGACGATGACCTCGGCCCGACGCAGCGCTTCGGCCGCGAGCACGGTAAGCAATTGCGGGTGACCGGGTCCGGCGCCAGCCAAAACCACGGGATGAACGATGGCTGGAGAGTCGGTTCGATCGTTAATCACAAGCCGATCGGCCTCCGACAATAAATCCTCCATCTCCGTCAGGACGCCGGCCTTGTCCCCATCCTTGATCCGCGCCAACCAGTGCCGATAGGGTAGGGATTCCAATAGTTGGACGGCATCGGCTCCGGCCCGGCTGCGGAGCCGCGTACGGAACTCGGCGAGCAGGGCGGCCAGCACCGCGGTTTCTCCACCAAGCGCGTCCGACAGCACCCTTTTCAAATGGCGCGTGAGCCCCGGGGCCGAACCGCCGGTGCTGACGGTTACCGTCACATCGCCGTGACGTAACACGCCGGGAACGTGGAAGGATCCGGATTCCGAGGCGTCGGCGACGTTGCACAGGATGTTGGCCGCGCGGCAAGATTCTGAAATTTCGAGGTTTATCGCGGAGTCGTCCGTGCAGGCGAATACCAGGTATCTGCCGGCCACGTCGCCGGGTTGAAAGGCTCTTTGCTCCAAGCGTATGGCCCGGCCCAACCTGGATACCGCCGCAATCGGGCTAGGCGCTACCACGGTCACGTCCGCGCCACAGTGCAATAATTCCGTCAATTTGCGTGCCGCGACGCGTCCGCCCCCCGCCACAAGCACGGACTTTCCGCGCAGGTCTACCAGCAAGGGGTAAAGCAGCCTCGACATACTATAAATCTAGCAAACGCCTTCCTTAAGCCACCCTCTCCGGGTGGGATGCCGGATTTCGCCAGGGTGGGTCGATTAACTGAGGGGGATTCTTAAACGAAGGGGATTCGGGGCCTTCGCTCAGGGGCGAAGGCCTTTTTTAAGCTGTCGGACTAAGCGAAGCTATCGGATTAAGCTTCTTGGACTTGCAGAGCCGGAGTGAACTGAAGCAGGTAAAGCTTCCGCAAATAGTGCGTCAACGACATGGAGCCGACGACGGTAAATCCGACGGCGTATAGGCCCAGGAAAGGACCAACTAGGTACTTTTCGGCGCTAGTATAGTGCACGAAGCCGATGAAGCAATAAACGCCCATGGCCAGTTCCAGGACGGATGCGAAGGGGAATTTCGATTTATACAGGAGCACCATCTTATCGCCGGCTTTCGGAGTACGGATGAACGCGCCTTTTTGGCCGGAGAGGGCCGACAAAACCGCCCGGGTATTGTTCAACGCCACGCCCACACCCAAAGCCATCAACGTCGGCAGGGAAAGGATGCGGCTTTTCCAGTTTTTGCGCGAAACCCGTTGCGCGACCAGGTACAAAATGGAGGGCGCGAGCGACGAGATCAAAATCAAAACGCACAATCCTGTAAACGCGCTGGTCCCGACTTTAAACGGGAACCAGTACAAAAGCGGCAAGGCCAACAAGGCGGTAATCAACATCAGCGGGTGAATCATGTAATGCGTGGTATGCAAAATGCTTTGCACCTTCACCTTGAGCGCCACGTCGGACTTCAACACTTGCGGCAACAGCTTCATCGCCGTTTGGATGGAACCCTTGGCCCAACGGAATTGCTGGGACTTAAACGCGTTGATGTCCGAGGGCAATTCAGCCGGAACAACCACGTCGTAGAGGAATTTCATGCGCCAACCGTGCAATTGGGCGCGGTAAGAAAGATCCATGTCCTCGGTGAGGGTATCGCCTTGCCAACCGCCTGAGGTTTCAATGGCGGACTTGCGCCAGATTCCGGCCGTGCCATTAAAGTTCATGAACAGGCGGCCCCACGAACGGGCGGATTGTTCAATCACGAAGTGTCCGTCGATGCCGATGCTTTGAGCCAAAGTGAGCGAGGACTCTTGGGAGTTCAAGTGGCCCCAACGCGCCTGAACCAGGCCGATGCCTTCATCCATGGCCAAGAACGGGGCGCAACGCATCAAGTAATCCGTCGGGGGCACGAAGTCGGCGTCGAATATCGCGATATAATCGCCTTTGCAAACCTGCATCCCTTCGTTCAACGCGCCGGCCTTATAGTCATGGCGGTTGGTGCGATGGATGATAACGATATCGTGGCCCTTGGCGCGCATCTCCTCCACCAACGTAATGGAAATTTGTTCGGAGCCATCGGTGGAATCGTCCAGCACCTGGATTTCGTGGCGGCCCTGGGGATATTCCATGGCGCATACGGAACGGATGAGGCGCTCAATCACGTTACGTTCGTTGTATACCGGCAATTGGGTCGTGATGAAAGGCAGTTTCGCTTCGCCGCCTTCGGCATAGAAACGACGGAGTTTCCGCTTATCGTGAACGCCTTCCTTGCGTTTGTTTTTCAGGAAAAGCGCCAGCAGCCAATAACAGTTGATGCCGTAGGTGAACAGGCCGATGGAGGCCATGGCGTAAAGTCCAAACATGGCATAAATGAGGATTGAAGGCATCTTAACGTATTCCCAAATTTTTAAGTGGCTCCAGATGTTTTACCCGGTCAATGTCCTCGGGGGTATCGGCATCCGAAAAAGTTTCGAGCAAAATGTAGCTTAATGATTGATTCTTTAGAATATTTAATGATCTCTCAGGGACCTTTTCCGTGTTCCATGGGATGCCTAAGCACAGCCGAAGCTGTTATGTGTTCAGGCCGAGTAAATAGTAACCTCCATCGCCGGTTGGTCCAAGTACCACACGGAGTCGATTCAACCCCAGAAAAGTTGAAAATACGGAATCTTTTGAAATTTGCGTGTTAGTTGCTGGAAATTTTTTCAATCCTGAGAATCATCGCAGGATGTGGACAACGCAAAAAAGCGGACTTGGGGTCCGCTTAACTTACCCTTTTACAACTTCTACTAGTGGATTTGACCGCGAGGTTTCTTGGGTGGGAAGGGCACGACATGAGGCTGATTCAAGGCGTATTCCTCGAATTGCATTTCGTAGTCCGACCACTTGGCAAATTGCGGCAACTGATTATCCGGCTTGTGTCCGGCCGAGAGCATTTTCTGGAAGTGCCGGCGCTTGTATTCGGTGCGGTGAAGTTCGCAGTACATGGGATAAATATTGTGGTCGGGATAAATCGTAAAGCTGTACTCGCGTCCGCAATCGGGTAAAGAACAAAACATGGATTTATGGATGGGCTGGATGGCATCCGGTTCGATGACCAGGTTGCTGTCTTCCGGCTTGGGCGCTTCCTTGGGGATAAACCGTTCGGCGCGGCTTTTCCGGGTGCGATGATCCAGGCAATACAACGAGGTCGGCGAACCTTCGAATTTCTTGTTGCACCCCGGGTGTTTACAGGAACGAATTTCTTTCCTGACACGAGATGCATTACTCATCCCCAGTCCAAAGATTTTTCCGTCGAGTACATGCGCTTGCTTTTCCATGTTTGATTTTGCTCCCTTTGGACTATATCGGTTGGCAATGCCGGAGCTTAAGGGAATTCATACGGGTTAATTCATTGAAAAGTCAGAGGATTACAAAAAAACCCAATGGGTTTCTTGGGCTCTTGGAGAGGTGGGGCGCCGGGCCGGATGCAGGGGTTCCCATCCAGCGGTCAAAACCTTAAAAATCTATATTGGAAAAATGGTCGATTCTCCTGATACGGATGACTCCTTTTCGGTCGCGGAGCACGTCTCCCGGCTGCGCCCGGGAGTGGTCTTGCTGGCGCGCAACATGTCCGATCCGAATTTCAATGCGACGGCCGTGCTCGTCTGTCAGCATGGATCGGAAGGATCGTATGGCTTGGTTCTGAATCGTCCTTCCCATATGCCGTTGTCGGAAATCTTCGACAAGGCTCCGGCCTGGGCCGGTGAAGCGTCTAAGCGGCAGCGTATTTACATTGGGGGGCCCGTGCAACCGGAGGAGTTGCAAATCCTTCAAGTCACCGATACTCCCGTAGCCGGTTCTTTCCAAGTCGCCCCGAAGGTGTATTTGGGCGGGTATTGGGACGAACTGAAAGACATCGTCGAACTGGATCCGAAATCACTTCGGCTGTTCCTGGGCTATTCCGGATGGGGCGCGAAGCAGTTGGAGCATGAGGTCGAGCTGGGCGCTTGGGAGGTCTGGAGCGTCGATGTGAAGCGCTTGCTCCTCGGTCCCGACGAGGCGTGGATGGGCGGAATGGAGTCCATTCGGAGTTATTTATCGTCATTGTAAGTTTGGAAAAATGGGGCTAGGCGCATGGGAAAAAAAAGGTGACTATTCCGGAAATCTTCTTATTTTTCCGATCAATGGCTGAAGCAAGTCGTCCAGCGCATTCAACGCAAGTCTAGGGCATCGGAATCGTGAATTCCTGAAACCCGCTTGCAGGCGGGGCGGCCTTTTTCCGTTCTAAATTCGTAAGTTCTTGATTTATTGGTTGTTATATCAATTGGCTTAAAGTAGGAAAAGAATCATGAAGGCTCCTGGATTTCCCGAACACGAAGGCTTATATAACAGCCTTTTCGAGCATGATGCCTGCGGCGTGGGCTTTGTCGTCCATGTAAAGGGGAAAAAATCCCATGATATCGTGGCCAAGGGTATTCAGCTCCTGGTCAATCTGGAGCATCGCGGAGCCTCAGGGGCCGAGAAGAATTCCGGTGACGGTGCGGGTATCATCACCCAGCTTCCGCACGGATTTTTCCTGAAAAAGTGCGCCGACTTAGGCATTGCTTTGCCCGGTCCCGGCGACTATGGCGTGGGCCAGGTTTTCCTGCCCAAGGTGGAAGCCCAGCGTAAGGAAATCCAAAAATTGTTCGCCCGTTGCGCTGAAGAAAGCGGCCAACAAATTTTGGGCTGGCGTTTGGTTGATACCAATAATTCCGAGCTGGGCGAATCGGTCAAGCGTACCGAGCCGGCGCATTTCCAAGTGTTCATCAAGCGCGGCAAGAATGCCAAGGACGCCGAAGCTTTCGAACGGAAGCTCTACGTCATCCGCAAGTACGCCGAGCGCATGATCCGCGACAGCAAATTGGCGGGCAGCGAATATTTTTACGTGGGATCGCTGTCCTACAAGACCATCGTCTACAAAGGCCTGTTCCTTTCGCCCCAGGTGATGAACTATTTCCCGGATCTTTCCGACGAAAGCTTCGAGTCCGCGCTGGCATTGGTCCACAGCCGTTTTTCGACCAACACTTTCCCGACCTGGCCGTTGGCCCATCCGTTCCGTTACATCGCTCACAACGGCGAAATCAACACCTTGCGCGGCAATGAAAATTGGATGAAGTCGCGCGAGTCCCTGCTCAAGTCCAAGCTGTTCAGCCCGGAAGAAATCAAAAAGTTGCTTCCCATCATCGATGAGCGCGGGTCGGATTCCGCCAAGCTGGACAATGTCGTCGAGTTGCTCCTCATGTCGGGTCGCTCGCTTCCGCATGTGATGATGATGCTGATTCCCGAAGCCTGGGAAAAAGATCCGGAGATGAGCGCGGAGAAAAAGGCGTTCTACGAGTACCATGGAACCTTGATGGAACCGTGGGACGGTCCCGCCTCGGTGGCCTTCACGGACGGACAAATCATCGGCGCTACTCTGGACCGCAACGGCCTACGCCCCTCGCGTTACCAACTGACCGACGACGATATCCTGGTGATGGCCTCCGAAGCCGGCGTCTTGGATTTTCCGACCGACAGCATCATACTCAAGGGCCGCCTACAACCGGGCCGCATGTTCGTCGTTTCCTTGGAAGAGGGACGCATCATTCCCGACGAGGAAATCAAGCATCGCATCTGCTCGCGCCGGCCGTACGCCGAGTGGCTGGCCAAGAACAAAATCGAAATCAGCAGCTTGAAACCGCCCCGCGAAATCCGCCAGCCGGATACCGAAACGGTGATGAAGCGCCAGAAGACCTTCGGCTATTCCCTGGAAGATCTGCGCATCCTCATGGCTCCGATGGTCAACAGCGGGGAAGAGGCGCTGGGGTCCATGGGCAATGACGCGCCGTTGGCCGTCCTGTCCGACAAGTCCCGCAACCTGTTCGATTATTTTCATCAATTATTCGCGCAGGTGACCAATCCGCCCATCGACAAGGACCGTGAGGAAATGGTCATGTCGCTGACCTCCTTCGTGGGTAAGGAAGACAACCTGCTCGATGAGACGGAAAAGCATTGCAACGTCATCGAGCTGCCGCAGCCGGTTTTGACCAACGACGATTTGGAGCGCCTGCGCTGGGTCGATCGCAATCATTTCCAAGCCCGCACCATTCCCATCGTCTTCAAGGCTTCGTCGGGGGAGAACCGTTTGGGCAAGGCCCTGGAACGCATCCGCCGCCAAGCCTCCGAGGCCATCCAGGAAGGCTATAACGTCATTGTCCTGTCGGACAAGCCCATCGACTCCGGCCATGCTGCGGTGCCGTCCCTGCTGGCCGTGGCCGCGGTGCATCATCATTTGATCCGTGAAGGCACTCGGTCCCAATGCGGCATCATCATCGAAACCGGCGAGGCCCGCGAAATCCATCATTTCGCCTTGCTGTTGGGCTACGGCGCCAGCGCCATCAATCCCTATCTGGCCATTGAAACCATTGAAGACATGCGCCGCCGCCGTCTTTTGAAGGAAGGGTTGACGCCGGAAAAGGCGCAGCAGCTGTACATCAAGTCCATCAATAAAGGGCTGCTCAAGGTCATTTCCAAAATGGGAATTTCGACCATCCAGTCCTATATCGGCGCGCAGATTTTCGAAGCCGTGGGGCTATCGGTGGACGTGGTCGACGAATATTTCACGGGAACCGTATCGCGCCTGGGCGGCGTGGACCTGGGAACCGTGGAAGAGGAAACTTTGCTTCGGCACCGTTTCGCCTATCCGGAAATGCCGGACGAGGACGGGACGGAACTGGAGGTGGGCGGCCAATATCAATGGCGTCAGCGCGGCGAACGGCATCTGTTCAATCCGGACAGCATCCATAAGTTGCAGCATAGCTCGCGCACCAATGATTATAAGGTTTACAAGGAATTCACCAAGCTCGTGGATGATCAATCCAAGAACTTGTACACCATCCGCGGCCTTTTGGAATTCAACGGCTTGAGCCCGATTCCCATCGACTATGTGGAGCCGGTGGAATCCATCCTGAAACGTTTCGCCTCGGGGGCCATGTCCTTCGGATCGATCAGCTGGGAAGCGCATACCACTTTGGCCATCGCCATGAACCGCATCGGCGGGCGCAGCAATACCGGCGAAGGCGGGGAAGACCCGTCGCGATTCATTCCGCTGCCCAACGGCGACAGCATGCGGTCGTCCATCAAGCAGGTGGCCTCGGGCCGTTTCGGCGTCACTTCGCATTATCTGGTCAACGCCGATGAATTACAAATTAAGATGGCGCAAGGTGCGAAGCCCGGCGAGGGCGGACAATTGCCGGGCTGGAAGGTCGACAAATTCATCGCCAAGACGCGTCATTCGACGGCGGGAGTAGGGTTGATTTCGCCGCCGCCGCACCATGACATCTATTCCATCGAGGATTTGGCCCAGCTGATCTACGATCTGAAGAACAGCAACGACAAGGCGCGCATTTCCGTGAAGCTCGTGGCCGAAGTCGGCGTGGGCACGGTGGCCGCGGGCGTCGCGAAGGCGCATTCCGACGTGATTCTCATTTCCGGCTATGACGGCGGCACCGGGGCTTCGCCCTTGACGTCCATCAAACATGCCGGCCTGCCCTGGGAACTCGGCCTCTCCGAAGCGCATCAGGTATTGATGAAAAATGGATTACGCAGCCGCGTGGTCCTGCAAACCGACGGCCAATTACGCACCGGCCGCGATATCGCCATCGCCGCCTTGCTAGGCGCGGAAGAATGGGGCGTCGCGACGGCCGGCCTCGTGGTGCTCGGTTGCATCATGATGCGCAAGTGCCATTTGAACACCTGCCCGGTGGGCGTGGCTACGCAGGATCCGGATTTGCGCAAGCTCTTCAACGGCGAAGCGGATCATGTGGTGAACTACTATCGCTTCCTGGCCCAGGATCTGCGCGAGCATATGGCCATGCTCGGCTTCCGCACCGTGAACGAAATGGTGGGCCGCGTGGACAAGCTGGCGCCCAAGCGCGACGTAAAGCATTGGAAAGCCAAGCAGATGGATTTGAACAAGCTGCTTTACAACATGTCCGACACCCATAAAGGCATCGGAACCTTCTGCTGCGAAAGCCAGGATCATGGCTTGGAGAAGGCGCTCGATTGGAAGTTGATGGAGGCGGCCAAACCCGCCCTGGAAGAAGGCAAGAAGGTCAAGGCAGAATTCACCATCCGCAACGTGAACCGTACGGTGGGCACCATCTTGTCGTCCAATATCTCGCGCCGCTACGGCGCGGACGGCCTGTTGGAAGACACCATTTACATCAAGCTCAAGGGCTCGGCGGGCCAGAGCTTCGGCGCTTTCGGCGCCAAGGGCCTGACTTTCGAATTGGAAGGCGAGGCCAACGACTATTTCGGCAAGGGACTTTCGGGCGCGAAGCTCATCCTGTATCCTCCGCGCAATTCCAAATTCGTGGCCCGCGAAAACGTGATTATCGGTAACGTTTCCTTCTACGGCGCGACCAGCGGCGAAGCCTATGTCTTGGGCATGGCCGGCGAACGCTTCTGCGTGCGCAACTCCGGAGCCAAGGTTGTGGTGGAAACATGCGGCGATCACGGTTGCGAATATATGACCGGCGGGACCGCTATCGTATTGGGCGAGATCGGAAAGAACTTCGCGGCCGGCATGAGCGGCGGCGTGGCCTACGTCTGGGATCCCCAGGGTAAGAACGCTTCGCGCATCAACAAGGAAATGGTCGACTTGGAAGAAATCACCCAGGCCGAGGAAGCCATCGCCTTGCGGGGCATGATCGAACGTCACTTGGAATATACCGGAAGCGCGACGGCGAAGGATTTGTTGGCCGACTGGAAAACTTCGGTGGGCAAATTCATCAAGGTGATGCCGCGCGATTATAAGCGCGCGATGGCGGATTTGGCCGTCGAAAAGGATGCGGGACACATGGCTCCGGGCAAGGGCGCGGGCGCGCCCGGTGCTTCCGGCGCCGTAGCCGATGATTTGATTTCGCCCGCCGCTGCGGGTCAAGTGGTTAAAGGGAAGAATTAAGATGGGAAAGATTACCGGCTTCAAGGAATTCGAACGCAAGATCCCGAAGTATCTCGCTCCGGAGGAACGCATCAAGAACTATCAGGAGTTCGTGGTGCCCATGACCAAGGAAGAGATGGAACAACAAGGCGCGCGCTGCATGGATTGCGGCGTTCCCTTTTGCCATACGGGTTGTCCGCTCGGCAATATCATTCCGGATTTCAACGATCAGGTATACAACGCCAAATGGGAAGCAGCGCTCCAGACACTATTATCCACCAACAATTTCCCGGAGTTCACCGGACGCATATGCCCCGCGCCGTGCGAATCCGCCTGCGTGCTCGGGATCAACAAACCGCCGGTCACCATAAAGAATATCGAAGTCTCCATCATCGACTACGCGTATGCGCAGGGTTGGATCCAACCCTCGCCACCTCCCATCCGCACGGGGAAAAGCGTGGCCGTGGTGGGCTCCGGGCCGGCCGGTTTGGCCGCAGCCGATCAATTGAATAAGGCAGGACATAGCGTGACCGTGTACGAGCGCGCCGACCGCATCGGCGGGTTGTTGCGTTACGGCATCCCGGATTTCAAACTGGGCAAGGACCATATCCAGCGCCGCGTCGAGTTGATGGAAAATGAAGGCGTGAAGTTCATCACCAAGGCCAACGTGGGCGTGAACGTGCCGGTTTCCGATCTGAAACAGAAATTCGACGCCATCGTTTTAGCGGGCGGGTCGACCATTCCACGCGATCTTCCCATCACCGGGCGCGATGTCAAAGGCGTGCAATTCGCCATGACTTTTTTAACTCAGAACAACAAGCGCGTCGCGGGCGATGTCATTCCCGAGGGCGAAGTCTTGATGGCGACCGAGAAGCACGTGGTGGTCATCGGCGGCGGTGATACGGGCTCCGACTGCGTAGGCACTTCCATCCGGCACGGCGCGGCATCGGTCACCCAGATTGAACTTTTGCCCAAGCCTCCGGGAGCGCGCACGGCGGAAACGCCTTGGCCCACGCATCCGGGTCCGCGCATGCTGAGCACCTCGTCGTCCCAGGCGGAAGGCTGCACGCGTGATTGGTCGGTGCAATCCAAGGAGTTCGTCAAGGACGATAAGGGCAATCTGAAGGGCATCAATTGCGTGCGCCTGGACTGGTCCTCGGGCAAACCTCAGGAGGTTTCCGGATCGGAATTCTTCATGCAGGCGGATTTGGTTCTCCTGGCCATGGGTTTCCTGTTCCCGGACACGAAGAATTTCGTCGACCAACTCGGGGTGGAAAAAGACGAGCGCGGAAATATCAAAGCCGACGCCAAATACCGCACCAATGTCGAGGGCGTTTATGCTGCGGGCGATATGCGTCGCGGGCAGTCCTTGGTGGTGTGGGCGATTTCCGAAGGCCGCGAATGCGCGCGCCAGGTGGACGAGTACCTCCAAGGCCATGTTTCCATGCTGCAATCCAAGGCTCGCTCCCTGACGGAGATTTCCGTTTAGGAGCCCACAGGCGGAGGCGCAAGCCAGCCGGTGGACGCGGTGTGTATGCGTTAGCGTATGCCGGGCGCTGTTTCCCGACAGCGGGTTCCGCTTGGGTGAAAAGATCGAAAATCCGCAAACCGTCTTCCGGCGGTTCATGAAAATCCCCAAGTACTCCTGACAAGCCAAAGCCCTTATCCAGCCAGCAGATGATTATTCTAGGCACGGATTCTCGCCATGCCTAGAATGGATAACATCACCATGGATGTCCAATACCGTTCCGCCCAATATGTCGAGGAAATCAGCACCTTCTGCCCGGTGCGGTTTTACTTGGGAAGTCGCTGCTTTGACGGACTTTTGGATTCGCTGGATTCAAAAGGCGGAAAATTTTTCCTCCTTACCGAAGATGGTTCTTCGTTTCCGGGTACGCAACTTCGTGATGCCTTCACAAAGGAGTCGCGCGGAGATTTAATGCTGGGTGCGGGTGAAAATGGGCAACGTATTCCGTGCCGTGTACGGGGAATGAGCATCGATGAGGATGGGCTTTTCGCCTACGTGGGGCTTGCCTTCGAATTGGAAACAGATCGGGACAGGCGGAAACTGGACGAGTTTATCGCCGCCCTTTGGTAAACCAACCCCCACACCGCCGCGAATCCCTCGGGATGCCAGAATTATAGTGCCCAATCTCCACGCCCTCGTTTTCCGCGCGTGGCGCCACTCCGCGACAAGTATATTCAAAAGTGCGCCTATCGAGGCGAACGATAGGAGAATAGACAAACGTGTTCAGGCGATTGGCAATATCAGTGATGGCTTTAGGCCTGGGAGTAGTCGCTACGATTGCCCAATCGTTGCAACAACCCGGAGTCTCCAAAGCGGAGGATTGGACCGCGCTTTTCAATCGGCGTCAAGGATGGACCGGCGCGGATGGGATTTTCGCCATCCCCTTGAATGGATATGAAGGCCCCGATCATGCGGCGGGCAACAAAAACCTTTTCGTTTTCAGCGATACCTTCATTGGGCAGGTGGATTCCCAAACCAATGCCCGAAAAAATTCGGTGATGATTCACAATTCCCTGGCCGTCCTCAGCGGCGGAATTCCGGTCGCCGACAGCATGCATTTCCTTTGGGGCAAGGACTCCAAGGGCGCGGCCATTTCGGCGTTCACGCCCAGCGTGCCTTCAGTCGCGGGTTTGGCCCATTCCTGGTATTGGCTGCAAGACGGTTTTTATCATCATGGCTTCGTCTACGATTTGGCCCTGATTCTCACCGACAATGCGGCTGGCGCCGCGGGTTTCAATTTCAAAGAGGTGGGCGTCGCGTTGATAAAAATTCCCATCGGCGTGGACGGTGAGCCGGACATCTCCAAGGCCGTCCAAATGGACACGCCGCTTTATTTCAGCGGCGGTGGACGCACCTTTTATTTCGGCTGCGGCATCATGCCCAACACGCCGGAAGCCGGCGCGCCCAATCCGGACGGCTACGTTTATGTTTATGGGCGCAACGCTCTGGTCGTAGCGCGCGTGTTACCCGACGATTTCGAGGACTTCACGAAATGGGCCTATTGGGACGGCTCGGGATGGAATCCGGACATTTCCAAGACCGCATCACTCGGACTGGGCGGCCCCGAGTTGAGCGTCACTCCCGTTTCCGGAGGATCATTGCAAGGCAAGTACTTGCTGGTTTCCTCCCAGCTGTCGCCCGACATTTTCGTGCGCGTGGGGGACAGTCCGCACGGACCTTTCGGCGCCGCCATCAACGTTTACAAGGCTCCGGAATGGGATACGACGGTGCCGGTCTATACTTACAATGCCAAAGCCCATCCCAGCCTGTCAGCGCATGGCGATTGGCTGGTCACCTACAACGTGAACACGTCGAACGCGTCGGCCAACCTGGCGCACGCCGACATTTACCATCCCCGCTTTTTTAAAATGCGTTTTGACCCGGCTCAGGCCATCCGATTTTTTCCGGAGGCGAAGGCTAAATGGGAAAATAATACCGCCTTTTTTGGAATGGAAATGGAACGGGGAATGGGATGGAACTGGTTGTATCCGCAGGGAGGCTCCACCGCCTGGGGCCTGGATGGACGTACCTTGCGGGTTACTGTAACGCCTAAGTGACGGAAGGCTTTTTCCCCCAGCCCCCCCAGCCTAATGCCAGTCCAATCCCGGTCACCAGCATAAAGGCCAATTCCCCTCCGATATAGCTGAACAGCTTGGTGGCGGCGCCGTTGGTGAATCCGTAGGAATGCAAGCCGACATTCAGAAGATTCACGCCGAACCAGGCCAAGCTGACCACGATGGCTCCGAATACCGAGCCCAGGGCCAAGCCCGGATTGCGGATATATCCCCATTGCTTCGCATGCAGAAGAATGATGCACCAGATGACGATGAGCAATGCCCCGTTTTCCTTCGGGTCCCAGCCCCAAAAGCGGCCCCAGCTTTGATCGGCCCAAATGCCCCCCAACACCGTTCCAATAAAAGAGAACAACAGTCCGAAACACAAGGTTCCATACACCATTTTGGCGATTTCCTTGAGGCGTTCCGGTTTGGACGCATCCCCCGGGAAAATCGCGCGAATCAGCCAGACATGGCCGATGGCGCCGGCCAGTAGGCAGGCCGAATATCCGATGGTGACGCAAACGACATGGGTGGAAAGCCAGAAATTGCTATTGAGGACCGCGACCAGCATTTTCATGGTATCGCCATCAGCCGCGTAACGGTTTGCGATGGAAAGCAGGATCATTCCCAACAAGGAGGCGCACAAGAGTCCGATGCCCTGACCCGTGGACTTACGTGAAACATTGATTCGTTCCATGATCAACGCGGCCAGGATAGACACTGCCGCGACGAACGGGAAGGTCTCGTACAAAGAGGTGACCGGCGGTCGCTTCATGATCAAAATGCGGGCGACGATTCCGGCGACATGGACGGCGTAACCGGCCAAAAAGATCCAGGTCGCGGCCTGGTACATCCACTGCTTGCGGCCCAGGAAAAAACCGAAACAACCAAGCAGGGCAACCCAATAGGCTACCAGGGCCCAAAAAAACGGTTCGCCTTTCTGGTAAATCGCTTCCAAGGAGAAATGGGTTTCCGAAAGCTGGGCGTAGGCGCGGTTTTCCATGGTGCCCAGATAGGACTGAATGCCTTTGTCGAATCCAGCTTGATCGCCTTTGCGATAGGCGACGACGGCGTCACTCCACCCGGTCAGTTCGGTCCGGAAGGCTTGCAATTGGTCCGGGCTGGTTAAAACCTCGGCAGGGCTGATCCAACCGGGGCCGCCGCCGGCTGCGGCAGTGGGGGAAGGGAAATTGCGGAACGGGGATGGGTGCAGCGATTGGGATGTGAAATACATGGCTTGGGAAAGCGCGATGATTTCATTTTCGATAGGCGTCCGGTGGGCTTCGTCGCGATTGCCGATGCCTTCAAGGATCTTCGCAATGGCCTGGGCGGCAAGCATCAGGTCCCAGAAAGAATAGGCGGTCTTGTCCACAGGGAAACCCAGGGAGGCCCGCGTCTCCACGCCCTGAACGGCGAAGGCCCCGCTGGGCAGGGCGTAGGTGAAGGTCCGGGTCAAATTCACGAACTCCACCACATTGCCGAAAATGCGCAAGACCTCCTTCTGAATCAGATCCCGTTTGGGGTCCTCCACGGCGTTGGCTTTCTCGGCCAGCTCCTGGATTTTCGGCAAGGCCTTTTCCAGTTGGCGGAAAGTATACTGGCGGGTTTTTTCCGGCGCGATGCCGATGGCCTCGGCCACCTCGGGATTATTGATCAGGAAAATCTTGTACTCGCCCGTGAGCTCAGGCGTGAAAAGGATATGCGCCATGACTTCCACGGCGGATTGACTTGCGTACGATGTCTTTCCCGAAAATTGCAAAAGCATGTGGCGCGCATAGGTGATCATGGGCTTCAAACGGCCGTCCTGCATGATCGGAACCGTTTCCATGGCCGACACCGATTTTACCGACGCCGGGGGAACGGCCCCGATGGCGGGCAGCATGGAAGGCATCCTCCCACCGTGGGGTTCCGAGGTAACTCCTCCGTTACCTTGTGGCGGGCGCGCACCGTCGTGCGAAGCCTCGAAAAGGGAGTCGAAACGTTGATCTTGCATGGGGCCGGATTTAGCGCCCTGCGGGGTTTGGGCGGCAAGGAGCGCCGTGAAGGCTAGGCAGATGGGGAGGATCCGGTACGATGCGGTAAACGAAGATTTGAGTGAGGCTGTGAATCTAGCGTTCATGTTGCGGCCCCGCGTCGGATAAAGGGAACCAGTTTGATCAGGAAGTGCATGAGCAGCCCTCCGAATACGACCAGGCTGGAGATATACGGCATCACGCGCCCGGGATTGGTGACCACGGCGAAGGTTGACTTCTGCGCCGCCCCGGCGGGCTGGGCGTAAGATGCCTGGAAGAAGGTATAGCCCTTGGTACGTAAAGGATTGTTCATCCAGATTTTTACGGGCCGAGTCGCACCCTGATCGGTCAGGTCCGCGTAGCTCTCGAAGCTGCTCGGGATATCCGTGCCGGGATGAACGGTTTTGATGAACTGGGTCAGCTTGAGAGAGAAGTCCAAGGGATAATGTTTCAGGCGTAATTGTACGTTCACTTTGCGGCCGTCCAGAGTGAGGATCAGGGGTTGCAACTCCTGGGCGTAAAGCAGAACTTCGCGATCGCCCTTGCCTTTTTCCAGTAGGGTAAAGGTCACGCCGGGGGCGTTTTGGGTCACTTCCTTTTCCGGCTTGCGTTGCTCCAGCATTCCGATATTGGAGGCATTTAAAAACTTGGGGCCGTTGGTCGCCTTGGTCGTGAAGGCGTCGCTGTTCTGGTAATAGTTAAGGATTCGAATCCTGCATTGATAAGGAGGGATCTCCAATTCGGCGCCCGGACGCAGGTTGACGTCTTCCCACGCGAAGACCTGGTTCGTGTCTCCATGGCTTTCCCAGAAGGCCACTTCGTATTCATGGTACGCCGTCGTGAAATTTCCGGTTTCGCCCTCGGCCAAGGTAAGTTGCGATTCCACCGCCAGAATCTGGGTGATGAAGCCGCCCACCAGCAGGGTCATGATGCCGCTATGGACTATCCACAAACCGGCCAGTGACCATTTCCAGCGGAGCACCAGGGCCATGGTCAGCGTCAATTGCACCGACAAAATCCACATGACTACGCTCGCCGTCGGCAAAGGGAAAAAGCCCCCGATGGGCACGATGCCGTATCCGAAGAAACGGAGCTGCGCCTCGTACAGACCATGGTTCGCCTGGTACAGAGTCCCGAAAAATATCAGGGCGAATAAGATTAAGAGCGAGACCAAAGTGATGGCAGGATGCAAGATGGCCTTGGTGACGGGATGGCGCGCCGCCTTCTGGCGCCAGGACGGTGAAGCGCTCATGCCTGGGGGCCTTTGATGCGGATGGATTTGGAGAACTCTTTGACTTGAGCCTTGCTGGTCACGACGCGGGACCTTTGGCCCATGGCCTTTACGAATACGGTGTAATTTTCCGTCGCGATGATGGCGCCGAATACGGACTTGCTCTGCGTCATATCTCCGGATAGCTTGTCGGTCAAATCCACGAACATCCCGTGCTGGCCGGTCTGCGTCACGAAGCGCGGAGCCGCCTTGATGATCAGGCTGATATCCTCGAGCGCGCCCTTGAGACCGACTTGTCCCATCCAGCGGGCGATGTTGGCTTCCAATCCGCCGGCGTTGCCGGCCAATTGGACCACGGAAACATCCACGGCGTTCGGGTCTAACTCCCCGGTATTGGCCAAGCCCGCATCGGGGATTCCGAAGCTTCCGATGCGCATGCCGTTGGCGGAATCCTTGACCATCCAGGTGTCAGGTAACGTCCAGGTTACCTGAATGTCCACGGGGCTGGTATTCATTGAAGGCATTCCCAGCGGACCTCCGGCCATCGGTCCCGCCATGGGAGCGGGCAGCGGTTTAAAGGCCACCTCCTGGTACACGCGGGGCTTGCCTTCTTCGCATCCCGTCAAGCCTAAGGCGCCGAACATGAGCCCCAAACCCGCAGCAACGAGCTTAGGACTTGTTGGCCGTTTAGTAAACCATTGATTTAAATGGAGATACAAAGGAGTTTGGTGAAAGCCGAAACCATGCATACTGGGAAAAGTACAAAAATGGGTCCCTGACTTTTTCCGAAGCCCGGCTCAAGGACTGGAAACCGGTGGTGTGGATAAATTATGGAGAAGATTTTTTTCCGGCCCGAAAACCGATTCCCGATTGGACGTCGGCTAAACCATTCTGGTTTCTTTATATGTGAATATTGTTGAAAAGAAACCCCCCCAAAAAAAGCCGATCTTTAAGCTACACTTTTCCACTCCCCAATGCCCATTTAGTCGGATTTTTCCCCGGTCAGGCTAAGTCCTTGTTTTTCCTTGGAATACAATATATTGTGGTCCAACTTGAAAAAATGTCAATATTTTGTTGCTCGGTGATTTTAAAAACACTATCCTTTGCACCAATACCAATTTTGCCGGTTTGGGGTTGGCTTTAACCTCGGGATCCAAACCTCATGAAGGACGGACCCGAGACAAAGTCGGAACGTTAGGACGGCGACGGCAAAGTGTCCTCTTCAGCGAATGAATTTGGACAGGGATAAAAAACGGGACAGACGACGGGCGTTTAGGCAGCGAGCAAGAAGGTGAGGGTTGCGATGAGCATGACGATAACGGAAAAGGAGGCGGTGCGTACTGCAGATGTAGTGGGCACGGTTACGACGGGATTGGTTCCGACCAAATACATGGTGGAACGCCGTAATGGCAGTGTGGTCAGTTTTAAGGCCGAGAAAATCGTCACCGCGATCACCAAAGCTTTCCTTGCCCAGGAAGGTTTGGACGCTCCGACCGCCCGGATCATGGAGGAAGTGCAACGCATCGCAGATTTGGTTTTCGGAGCGCTGGCAAAACGCCGTCCCAATGGCGGCACCTGGCACATCGAAGATATCCAGGATCAAGTGGAGCTGGCCTTGATGCGCGTCGGCCGTCCCGAAGTGGCGAAACGCTATGTGCTGTACCGCGAGGAGCGCGCGCGCTTGCGCGAGGCGTCGAAATCCGGAGTCCCTCCGGTTTCCGCACCGGCACCGGCGATTGATTATACCGTAACCGATGCGCAGGGAAAGGTCGTTCCCCTCAATCGCAACAGGCTCACCACCGTAATCCAGGAAGCATGCGTCGGGTATACCGATGTGGTTCCGGAAGATCGCATCCTGAAGGAAGCGTTGGCGAATCTTTATCCGGGCATTCCGGAAAAGGACGTATCCAAGGCCATGGTCATGGTGGCGTGCCAGCATATTGAAGAGGATCCGGCTTGGAGTTTCGTGACCGCCCGCATTCTGATGGACGATATTCGCGACGAGGTTTTGGGCGAACGCCTGACCCAGGCGCAAATGAAATTACGCTACGCGACCTATTTCGGTGAATATGTAAACTTGGGCGTTAGCGAACAATTATTGGATAAACGCCTGCTTGAATTCGATCTCGACCGCATGGGCAAGGCGCTCAAACCCGACAGGGATCTGGGTATCACCTATCTGGGTTTGAAAACCCTGGTGGACCGCTATTTCGTGCATCTGGCCGAGGGCCGCACCATCGAATTGTTGCAGGCCTTTTGGATGCGCGTCGCCATGGGTTTGGCGCTGAATGAGGTGGATCGTGAAGGCCGCGCCATCGAGTTCTACGAAGTACTGTCCTCGTTCCGGTTCACCAGCTCGACGCCGACCCTGTTCAATTCCGGTACTTTGCATTCGCAAATGTCATCCTGTTACTTGACCACGGTGCCGGACGATCTCAACGGTATTTTCGGCGCCATTCGCGACGACGCCATGTTGTCGAAATTCGCCGGCGGTTTGGGCAATGATTGGTCCAACGTGCGTGGCCTGGGCGCCCATATCAAGGGTACCAACGGCAAAAGCCAGGGCGTAATTCCCTTCCTGAAGGTAGCCAACGACACCGCCGTGGCCGTGAACCAGGGCGGTCGCCGCAAGGGCGCGATGTGCGCCTATCTGGAAACGTGGCACATGGACATCGAGGAATTCCTGGAATTGCGTAAGAACACGGGCGATGATCGCCGGCGGACGCATGACATGAACTCGGCTAATTGGATTCCGGATTTATTCATGAAGCGCGTCAACCAGGATGGGGAATGGACTTTGTTCAGCCCCAATGAAGTTCCGGACCTGCACGATTTGTACGGCCAGGCATTCGAGAAGCGCTATAAGCATTACGAAGAGGAAGCGCGCCAAGGCCGCATCAAGACCTTCAAAAAAATGAACGCCGTGACCCTGTGGCGCAAGATGTTGACCATGGTGTTCGAAACCGGACATCCGTGGATGACCTTCAAGGATCCATCCAACGTGCGCTCGCCCCAACGGCATGCCGGCGTGGTGCATTCGTCCAACCTGTGCACGGAAATCCTGCTCAACACCAGCGAAGCGGAAATCGCCGTGTGCAACCTGGGATCCATCAACCTTCTCAACCATATCGTCAACGGCCGCTTGGACGAAAAGATGATGGAAGAAACCGTCATCATCGCCATGCGCATGTTGGATAACGTCATTGATTTGAATTATTACCCCGTGGTCCAAGCCCGGAACTCCAACTTGCGCCATCGTCCCGTGGGCCTCGGCATCATGGGCTTCCAGGATGCGCTGTATGAGCTCGGCATCGCCTACTCTTCCGACGCCGCGGTGGAATTTGCCGACAAATCCATGGAAATCATCTCCTACTATTCCATCCTGGCCTCGTCCAAACTGGCCAAGGAGCGCGGTACCTATCCTTCTTACCAGGGATCATCCTGGTCCAAGGGCCTATTGCCCATCGACACCGTGGAAATCATGGCGGCTGAGCGCGGTGAACCGGTTATGATGGACACGCGTTGCAACAAGGATTGGGCGCCCGTGCGCGAGCATATCAAGCTCTGGGGCATGCGCAATTCCAATTGCATGGCCATCGCTCCTACGGCGACGATTTCCAATATCATCGGCGTTTCGCAATCCATCGAACCCACCTACAAAAACCTCTACGTGAAGAGCAATTTGTCGGGTGAGTTCACCATCATCAACACCTACCTGGTTGAGAAGCTCAAGAAGCTCGGCTTGTGGGACAAGGCCATGGTGGACGACCTTAAATATTTCGACGGCGAGCTGGCGGAAATCAAGCGCATCCCGGATGAAGTGAAAAGAATATTCCTGACCGCTTTCGACATCGAACCGAAATGGTTGATCGCTTGCGCCATGAAACGGCAAAAGTGGATCGACATGGGCCAATCGCTGAACTTGTACATGGCCCAACCCAGCGGCAAGAAGCTGGACACCATGTATAAGCTGGCCTGGCAGGCCGGCCTCAAGACGACCTACTATTTGCGTTCGCTCGGTGCGACCAATGCCGAGAAATCGACCTTGGATAAAACCCGGGGCGTGAACGCGGTGTCTCCGGTGGATGTGTTGGCCGGACCCACGGACGGCGCGCCCAGCGGAAAGTCGGCGGTCGATCAAGTGGCTGGAAAGGCCATCAAGAACAGCATCGTGAAGGAACCAATGGATAATGGCGGTTCCAACTTGGATCGCGCGGCGGAATCGGCGGCAGCTAAAGCCGCTTGTTCAATTTTAAATGGCGAGGAGTGCGAAGCATGTCAATAACTTGGGATGATGAAAAAGAGTCGGCCCCCGGTCCTTCAGTTTTCGGAAATGTTGGGACCACTACGGTCACCGCGCAAGCCCCTGCAGATCCGGCGCGCGCGCCCGCACCGCCCGCAGCGGACGCGACGCCTGCGGCAGAGCCTCTGAAAACCGCGTCCGGTATTCCGCAACTCCGGCTGAATGGCGCCGGTCCGGCGCGGGAAACTGCCGCCCAAGCGGCTTTGCGCGTGGCCGCAGCCTCGCTGAACGGCACGGCCAAGCTGGAGTCCTTGTTCGGAGAATCCACCGCGCGCGTCAAGGTGGACGAAAAGCGCATTATCAATTGCCGCGCCGATCTGAATCAATTGGTTCCCATCAAATATCAATGGGCCTGGCAAAAATATTTGGACGCTTGCGCCAACCATTGGATGCCGCAGGAAATCAATATGTCCCGCGACATTGAATTGTGGAAATCGAACGAGTTGACGGACGACGAACGCCGTATCGTCAAGCGCAACATGGGTTTCTTCTCCACGGCCGATTCCCTGGTCGCGAACAATATCGTACTGGCCGCGTATCGGCATATCACCAATCCGGAATGCCGCCAATACATGCTGCGCCAGTCCTTCGAGGAGGCTTTGCATACGCATGCCTACCAATACATCATCGAATCGTTGGGATTGGACGAAGCGGAAATTTTCAACATGTACCACGAAGTGAATTCCATTCACGGCAAGGATGCGTTCGAAATTTCTCTGACCCGCGAAATGCTCCGTCCCGACTTCGAAACCGAAAGCTTTCAGGGCGCGCAAACATTTCTGGAAAACCTGATCGGTTACTACGTGATCATGGAAGGCATTTTCTTTTACAGCGGCTTCGTCATGATGCTCTCTTTCCAAAGGCAAAACCGTCTGCCCGGTTCCGGTGAGCAATTCCAATACATCCTGCGCGACGAAACCATGCACATGAATTTCGGCATCGACGTGATCAACCAGATTAAAATCGAAAACCCGGATTTGTGGACCCCGGCCGTGAAGGAAAAATCGGTTGAATTGATTCGCAAGGCGGTGGAATTGGAAATCGCCTACGCCAAGGACACCATGCCCCGGGGAATCTTGGGGTTGAATGCCGGCATGTTCGAGGATTATGTCCAATACGTCGCCGATCGCCGTTTGGAGAAAATCGGTTTGCCCAAGGTCTATGGCGCGAGCAACCCATTCCCGTGGATGAGTGAAATTTTGGACCTGAAAAAGGAAAAGAATTTCTTCGAAACCCGCGTCACCGAATACCAAACCGGCGGCGCATTGAACTGGGACTAAAAGCCGCCCCCGTAGTCTTGCGGGGGTTTTTGTTTGGCGTCTTGTTTCGATCCTACTGCAATCCAGTCCCGATGCCAAAAGCCAGATTCAGGCCGCGCTACTATTTTTGTCCCATGGGTGCTTCTCAAAGGATTCGAATTTCATGAAATCGTCGTCTGTCGTAGGCGGGATTTGCTTTATCCCCGTAACCTCTTTGTTACTGTGCCATTCGTGGGATTGGCGGGAGGCAAAAGCGGTCTTATCGGAAATAGGCCGTCTGCTGAAATTTAATGAGGAAGATCAGCGCAAAGGGAGACCGGCATGACCCCAAGTAACGGAATTATTTCGGCTTCGCCGTTGAGTTTTAAATTGGCCTTTGAGGGGGATGCCCCGACGGATATCGCCGATATCAACGAGGAAATCCTGGATTCGGTCCATAAATACGGCATCAAAGCCGTGCTGGGCTATTCCCAGGGAGGCCGGGCCGTGACTTTCGCTGAGCTCTCACGGAATGGATTGGGAGAGGATATTCCCGAGGACGGAAGGGAATGCGTCAAGATCATGACTTTCGATTTCGCCAAGGAAAAATTATTCGTCATGTCTCCGAATTCCTTGATTCCCTTGGCCAGGCTTAAGTTGACCATCGCCTACCGGCGCGAAAATTCCGGAGCCGGGGAGGAAGACGTTTATGCCCCCTTCGCCGATTTGAAAACCGCTCCTGTCGATGATTATACCTCCGCTGTTTTCATTAAATTGAAAAACGAGTAGTTCAAATTTAAGGAGCCCTAATGTTGGAACTGATCAAATTCATCGCCGTACTCGGCATCGTTTATTCGTTCGCCGCCATTGCCTCCAAAGTCGCCCAATATCGCGTGCGCTTGCCCATCGGCGTTCCCGTCGGCTTGCTCTCCATTTTGGTTTTCGTCCTGGTCGGGGTTATCACCAAAATAGGCGCCCAGGATGTCGGCGTGCTGATCACCCCGCGCGGCTTATCGCCGGAACCGCTGAAAACTGGTTGGCATTTCGTCGCTCCGTGGAACAGCGTATTCACCATGGATCGTACCGTGTGGGTGTACACCTTTTCGAACAAAAAGGACGAGGGCCAGGTCAAAGGCGAGGACGCGGTTTGGACGCCTACCAAGGATGGAATCAAGATGGGCCTCGATCTTTCCATCTCCTGGCGCATCGATCCGGATTACGCGCCTTGGATTTATCAGAACGTTTCCGAAAGCGACGGCCACGGCGAAAGCCGTTACATATGGATCGAGCAAAACATCATCCGGGCCAAAACCAAATCGGCTTTGGCTTTAACTGTGAGCGACTATACGCCGATTGAAGTTTACTCCAGCAAGCGCCAGGGAATTCAAGATGCGGTTTTTAAAAAACTGGGAGCGGAGTTGGGCCTGTACCATATCATCCTCGAGCAAGTGGACATTCGGGAAGTGTTTTACAATGAGGAATACGAGAAGGCCATCAACAACAAGAAGCTCGCGGAACAAGAAGCGTTGCGTCTAGTGGAAGTGACTAAACAAAAGGAAGAGCAACTCAAGCAGTCGTCCATCGAAAAAAACATCGCGATTCAGAAGGCGCAGGGAGAATCCGAGGCCTTGAAAATCAAAGGGCAGGCGATTTCCTCCAACCCGAAAATCATCCAGCTCGAATGGATCGCGAAATGGAACGGAACTCTTCCGACCTATATGCTGGGAAACTCGAACGGCGTCATGCTCAATCTCGACAAGATGGAGAAATGAACCTGGTTCAGGGTAGGCGCGAGGCCTCGTCTTGCCGGGTCAACCAGGTGGTCATTTATCGCCGTGCATCCGGCCTAAGTTTTCCGGTCTAAGTTTTTTTCCGGTTCACATGTTGAATGGTGCTGCGCAATTGGCCTTCCATCACGCCGTACTTTTCCACCACGCCCATCTGGTCCAGAACGGCATCTGAATCGTTTTCTCCTTTCAGCAAACCCGCATAGGCCAGGATTTTCGTACGCAGGGTTTCCCTGTCCTCGTAAAGCGCTTCCAATCGGAAACGCCGGACTCCGCGCGCAAGAAGGCCGGGCACAAGCCTCGCAGCGCTTTGCGGCTTGCCGTTGAACATGGTGTTGCGGCATTCTTGATCCGCTTTGAGCGGGTGACGCGCTCCCGTATGGTCGCGCAATTCCACACGATGGCTTTCGCAGGGCTTTCCGCAATCGTGGTAGGTGGAACCTGTGCTTAGGAAGGCAGCGAATACGCAATGTTCCATATGGAAGCTGGGCAGGTATTGGTGCACCGTGATTTCCATGGCACCCGCCCCGGGCCCGCCCGCCCCGGGCCCGCCCGCCCCGGGCGCGCTCACGCCAGACGCGCCGAGGCCGTCGAGCAGATCCCACAATTGCCATTGATTAAGATCATAGGCCGGGCACAGGGACTCCAAGCCTTTGTCCAATAGGTAACGGGCCGTCAGGGAATTGGCGGCATTGAGGCTGAAATCCCCGCATAGGCGAAGACCTTGTCCTTGCAGATAATGCAGGGCCCCAAGATTGCGCACGAGCACGGAATCCGGACGTAACGCGCAAATGACCTTGAGGTTGTGATACTCGGAAGGCTTCAGAATGCGAGTGGTGGCGATTCCGGCCTGGAAACCCATCGCGCGGACGGCCGCCACCGCGGGTTTATAATCCTTGCCATGTTCAAAGTCCAGATAGACGGTGCCGATAGGCAGGCCTTCCAGGTGGGCGAGGGAATCCCGTTCCCGGATTAAGACATTCAGGGTTGGCGGCGTGTCCATTCCAGGCGCGGAATCCAACGTTAGCCCTTGTTGCATGGCCAACCAGGCGAGCGCGTCCTCGGGCGTTCGCTGGGCGCGGGGCTTGGCCAGCGTGCGTCGCGCTTGCAGAGTTGCGACCGCCGCTTGGCGCATTTTTCGGATTTCCCGATCGGACAGGAAAAGACCTGGATCCACCTGGAAATCAGAGGACGACAGCGCATAGCCCGAGCCGCTCAGGGCGCCGGCTTCGAGCATCAATCGATCGGACGTGAGGGCCGTGGCGGGATTCCGGGCCGCCTGGAGAAGCGCTTGGGATAGGACTTCCACGCGATTCTCTCTGTCAGTGTAAACCAAGTTCAAGGGTTCGCCGTCCTTGCCGTGAGCCGTTAAACCCAGGGGAAGTGTTTTCCACAGGGATTTATCGGTATAGCTCCGTGTAATCCGACGTTCCAGGGTGGGGGAGTCATTGAGGTATATCGTAGCGCCATCAGGAATTGCGGACGTTGGAAATTGGTTGTCGAAGCTGAGCTCCCATTCGTCGGCGCCGAGGCGCCGTGCACTGAACACCCGGCCACCCCAAAACGATTCGTGGCCGCCGTAGGCGACGAATAAAAGTCCGTCGCCGGGAATAATATCGCGACCGGAATCAACCCGGAGGCCATCCGCGGTTTTCCGCAACACCGTGCCGATTTCCAATCCCCGATGCGACCCGAACCGGCCGTCCACCAATTTCTGGTGATCGACGCCACCGAGCCACCCATTGAAGAACCCGCGCGAGTAGGTGATTTGCAATTCATCCCTCGCTAAGTCCCGCGCAGAGGGATTCGGATGCGATTCCCCATTTTCCTGTTCGTGAATGGCCCGGCTGTATGCCGCTGCGGATGCCGCCACATACTGCGGAGTTTTCAATCGGCCTTCGATCTTGAAGGAATCGATGCCCAGTTCAATCAACTTCGGCAAGTCCTCCAATCCGCATAAATCCTTGGGAGAAACCAGATGGCGGCCACCCTGTAAATCCCGGACCTGGTCATCGACGATTAAATCGTATTCCATGCGGCAGGATTGGGCGCATTGTCCGCGATTGGCCGAGCGTCCGCCGAAGCCTTCGCTGGTCAGGCATTGGCCGGAATAGGCTACGCATAGCGCGCCATGCACGAATACTTCCAGCTCTTTTTCGGTTGCCGCGCGAATTATGGCCATTTCCGCTACGGACACTTCGCGCCCCAAAACATAACGGGCCAGGTCCAAATCCCGTGTCAAGGCTATCGCCTCATGATTGGTGACCGTCATTTGGGTGGAGGCATGAAGAACTTGTTCCGGGCAAAGGAATTTGAGCATTCGCGCCAATCCCAAGTCTTGGACGATGAACGCGTCCGCGCCCAATGCCAGGGCTTTGGGCAGTGAATCCAAAAGGGTGGGCAATTCTTTTTCGAATATCAACACGTTCAAGGCCAGGAAAACCTTCACGCCATGGCTGCGGCAGAACGCCACCATATCCGCCAGGGATTCCCAATCGTGATCGACCGTGCGCCCACGGGCGTTGAATCCGGGATAGCCGACATAAATCGCGTCCGCGCCATTATGGACCGCGGCCCGGCACATATCCATATTCCCAACAGGGGCTAATAATTCCGGACTTCGGGTCGGCTTGGGCATGGGGGGGAAAGATAGGATTTATGCCGCAACCTGCAGGTTACCCCGATTTTAACCAACTTCGCCTAGCCAGCCGCGGACCTCGCCCCGGGCCCTTACCGAGAAGTTGGAAATTCGTCCAAAAATATGGGAAAATCAACTGGGACGGCGCAAATATCCCGGAGGGAAAATATGGGAATAACCATCCATTTTCGCGGCAGGGTGAATCCAAAAATACGGACCAAGGAATTTTATATCTATGCGGCGCTCATCTCCAGGGAATTCGGATGGATGATTTCCGATCTGGAATCGCGTGAAAATAATGTGGCCTATTTTGAAATCCACCCCCATGAATTCTGTGAGCCCATGATTTTCAACATCACTCCGGAGGGGTTCTTCAGCGACCATTGTAAAACCCAGTTCGCTCCGATAGACGTCCATAAGAAAA
The DNA here is from genome assembly GCA_017881725.1 of Fibrobacteria bacterium. Classification (GTDB taxonomy): domain Bacteria; phylum Fibrobacterota; class Fibrobacteria; order UBA11236; family UBA11236; genus Chersky-265. The sequence goes on along the minus strand of JADGQO010000107.1, from coordinate 36,722 downwards.
TGATCAGCTTGTTCGAGCAGGTGAAAAAGAAGTTAAGCGAGTTCCTGATCCAGGATGAAGGCGGATACTGGGAAACGCGCGACGAAAAGCATTTGGAACGGCAAATCACGAATTGCTTCTTGGCAATTCGGGACGAAATGGATAAGGATCCGGAATACTACGGCCCGGTGAAAACCGAGGATGGGCGCATCGTGGATTTGACCAAGTAAAAGATGGATACTCAATCACACCGCCGAAACTTTCCGGTTTGGACGCGGGGAGGGGGAATCCGTGCATCGGTATAAGGTCTATGTAGGCAGTTACACTTCCAACGGCGGCAAGGGGATTTCCGTCTACGACATGGATGGCGTAACAGGGGAGTTACGTTTGATCCGCAGCCATCCCGGAGTCGTCAATCCCTCTTATCTGGCGCTCTCTCCCGATCGAAAAAATCTGTATGCCGTCAACGAGGTAAGCGCGTATTACGGCCAACCGGACGGATCGGTCAGCGCTTTCGCCATAGGAGCGGATGGCGACGTGGGATTTTTAAACCAGCGTTCCACCTCGGGAGGATCTCCTTGCCACTTGGCCTTGGATCGCACCGGAAAAATCCTGCTGGTCGCGAATTATGGGGGTGGGGGTATTGCGACTTTTGCCGTGCAAGGGGATGGAAAAATCGGGCCCCAAGTGAGCTGTAAAACGCCGCATGGATTGGGAACGGGAACGGGACGACAGGCAGGTCCGCATCCTCATTGCATCGGTACCGATCCAGGGAATAAAAATATTTGGGTCGCTGATTTAGGTTTGGACCAAATCACCCAGCACGCCTTCGATCCTGATTCGGGGGAAATCCGCTCCGACGGGACAACCTTGGACATGCCGGCCGGCTCCGGACCCCGTCAATTTATTTTCCATCCGAGCGGCGAGGCGTTGTTCGTCCTCCACGAATTAAAATCGCTCCTGACCGTTTGGAGGCTCGGTGACGACGGTCAATGGAGGCTTTCCCAATCATTGTCCAGCTTGCCTGAGGACGTGATATCCGCGGAAAATTATCCATCGGGATTGGCTTGGCATCCGTCGGGAAAATTCCTGTACCTTTCCAACCGCGGGCATGACAGCTTGGCTTGGTTCGAGTTCGACAGGGACACGGTTTCGCTTAAATTGCGCGGTCATGTGCCCGCTTGCGGTAGGTTCCCGCGCCACTTCGCGTTCGATCCGTCGGGAACTTTCCTACTGGTGGCCAACCAAAAATCGGATGCCGTGGCGACTTTCAGAATCGACGTCGAATCGGGTCGACCGGTTTTGTTAGGCGAGGGTTTGGAAGTAGCCACACCCGCATGCATCCTAATCAGCGACTGGCCTTAGGTCCCGTAAGCAATAAGGCCAGTTAATTTTCTTTCAGCTCGGCCAGAATTTTTTCGGCTTCCGGATCCTTTTGATCAGCCGCTTTCAGGAACCATTTGAAGGCGGTGGTTTGATTGCGGGATACGCCTTTTCCGGACTGATACATTTGACCGATTTTAACCTGGGCTTTTGCCAGCCCTTGTTCCGCCGCAGCCTGGAACCAACGCGCGGATTGAAACGAGGATCTGCTGACGCCTTTTCCAATGCGATACATTTGCGCAACCTTGTACTGCGCTTCCGCCAATCCCTTTTCCGCCGCCTTGCGGTACCAGCGCAACGCCAGCGAATCGTTACGGGGCACGTCCTTGCCGGTTTCGTACATGGCGCCGACTTGGAATTGTTCGTCCGGAGATCCATCCAGGGCCTTGCGCAGGAAAAGTTTGGTGGGATCGGTGTCATCCATTAAGACCACCGTGGCCGTGGCTTTATGCGCTTTGACGGTTGGAAAGGACGCAGCTCCGGATTTGCCGTTCAGGGTGCTTGATGAGCGCATGCCATCCGGCGCCAGCGATGGGGACTCGGCTTCCGGAAGGCCGGGATCGGAGGGTAATTCCGGGGCATTGGAACCGAGCAGGGATTGCTCCGCTGATCGCGATTCGCCGGGCACGGACGCGGCATTGGCCGCCAGCGTTGCCTTTACGATCGGAAATTTGTGCATTCGGGCCAGGGCCAAGCCGACTAAAATGATGAGCGCCGCGGTAACCACGAGGGTTTTGCCGATGCGTCCTTGGGGCGCGCGCCTGCGGAACGGGGTGGCCAGCGCCTTTTGCAATACCGGGATGGTGCGCGTTTGATGCTCGGCCAACGCGGCTTCTTCCGGCTTAGCTGATCCGCCGGTCTGCATGGGTAACTTCTGTGTGACGTAGCGCGGTTTTCCGCGACTTCCTTTGGCGCCGCGGCCCGTTTCCAGTCCCGCCGCTTCGATCAAAGCGGCCAAATCCTCGGTCACGGTTTTGACTAACCCGGGTAAATCCGAAAATGTGCGGCTGGGATGGGCAGCGCTGACTTCTTCCTTGAATGTCTTAAGCTGCGCCGCCCGTATCGGATCCCTTTCAAAATGCGCCGGATGCATTCCGGAGCGGCCGTCGCGTAAGTAAACGGAAACGGGTATTCCTTCGGAATGGGCTTCCCGATATTCGGCTTCGCCTTGGGCAATATCCAATCCCGGTGCGATCACGCCTTGCAAGTGTCCCAGGATAAGGAGGACATGCTCATTGCGGTGAATTTCGGATTTGCACATGTCCAGCGGCTGAATGGAGCGCGCGCAAGTGTAATAGAATTCCGGATATTGGAGCGACAACTCCTCCAGCGCGGACGCAAGGGCATTGCGTTCACTGACAAGGTCGCGATAGGTGCTGCAAACGTAAACGTGCAGGGTCTTTTTCATGGGAACCCCTTACTGATGATGTGAAGGGCCACGCATGTTTTGCGTAAGCCTGGAATATCCGGCGCGGAACCGAGATCTCGGTGCCCTGGGGGGCGGCGTCGGATTTAGGGGAATGCAACACCGGCCCTCCGCACCTTGGATTAGAAGGAGCTGGGGGATGACGCTCATCCCTGTCGTCTCCCAAAATCTACTTCCGGCCGGTGGCCCGGTCAATCGGAGTCTTGAGACGTTTCCGGGGCGGCGGCTCATGGCTGGGCGGAACCGTTCCATCGGGAAAGTCCGGGTGCAAGGTATTTTTTGCCTCTCCCGAGTGGATGCATCGGGTCCCGAGTGGTATCTTATGCCAGGTGATGAAGGGGGGGATCATGCGAAAATTTTTTCTGGCCCTGGCTGTCCTGGGCGCTTGTGCTTGTTCGAAGAAAGACGAGGGCGCGGCTAAACAATCGATTCCGCAGTCGGCGCTGCCGGCCAAGCCTCCCGTCGATGGGGAATTGGTGATCACCGCGAAGTTGGACGATATTCCGGGAGAGTATCCGGCCAATGATATTTACAACTACGCCTATATCATGCGCTATAAGGTGATCAAGGTCGTGCAGGGCTCCTACGCGGATTCGGTAATCCTCGTCGGCCATTATAATCCCCGCTTCGCCCGGGAGGAAATCAAGGATGAGCAGGGCTCCAAGGTCGGTGGAAACGTGAAGTCCTTCACGGTTGGCGATGTCAATTACCTGGTGCTTACCAATTTGGAAAAGAATTGGAATGGCGCGGTGGAGGACGGATATTTCAAGGATAAACGGACCCGCTATTGGGCCCTGTGGGCGGATAAACTTTAGGTCAATTCGTCCCGACCTGTCAGGCCGGGGTCATCTCACGGCGACCGGGATTCGGCCCAATGGTAATTGGTACTGTCTCCGTTTTTCCGGTACAGTTGGGCAAGGTTCCGCCACGCGGGTTTGCACAGTGAGTCTCCGTCGAGGGCTGCCCTTAACTTCGCTTCGGCTTCCGGAGTGCGTCCCAAAGCAAATAACGCCGCACCTTGGCTCCCGACGGCGTCGGGATAACCCGGTAAAAGAGATTCCGCGGAAGAATATTCCACCAATGCGAAATCCCATTGACTCCGGCCGGCATGGAAATTCGCGAGGTTGAAGGTTAGGGCCGCCAGAGCTTGGACGGGTTCTCGATCGGATAAATCGTACCACCGCCTTTGGGCAAGATGAAATGTGTCCCGGTAAAATGAATCCGTACGGATAATCCCGGGCCGCAGAGTTTCGATGTTCCGCGCGAAATTACCGGAACGGAAGCGCACGAAGAGGTGCCCGGGAAGAAAAACCGGTTTAACGGGTATATCCAATACCCGGCCCAGCGCCAGAAAAAGAAGGCTGATACCGACGCACGAACCACGTTTCCGAAGCAGGACTTGAGACGGCAGTGATCCTTCCAGATTATTGGATTCCAGATCGGGACGCACGCCGAGCGTATCGAATACCCATGCGGTGAGCAATACAGCACGAGCGGAGTCGGTGCGGGCGGATGCAAGCAACGGCTTCAACTTTTTCGCTATTGGAAATAATTCCTCGGGCAGCGACACGGTTGGAATTCCGGCTTCCCGCGAAGACAGCGCGTCCAATGCGGAAAGTTGATCCAGAAAATCCGCCGGATGTTTATGCAGAATGGACAATACTTGCGCCGCCGGATCGGGTTTTTCGATACGGCATCCCGGCTGGAAAATAGACAACAAGACCGTGAGTAGTCCGGCCCAGGCCGGCCATGCCAGCCGTTTCGAAATCCTCACTTCACGGTCCAATCCCCGGGGTAGACGAAAATATCCCGCGCGGACATCATCCACACCACCAAGCGTTTGTTCTTGAGGTAATCGCCGCCGCGCTTTTTCAGTTTGGACGGGGCCTCCGGGCCGCCCCCCCAACCCATGATCAAATCCACAGGCGCGCCCAGGTTACGCGCTATGTGCGCGGTAACTCCAGCGTGACGGCAGCCGACGCTTTGGAACACGCCGGTATAACTGTCGCCGAGAATGAGCACCGAGGAAGAATCGGTGTCTTCGTAGAATTGCCCGGCATTGTCCAACACTTGATGGCCAAGAACATGTTCGGGAGCCACCTGGGCTTTCTTCGCGTCGGTAAGCCGGGCCTGGATATCCCCGAGGCTCTCGAAAACGCTGTCATGCACATGATAATCGCGCTTATCCTTAAAGGCGGCGTCGAACCAGGAATAAAGCTTGATCCGATCCGCCACCACTTGCGCGGCGCATTCCAAGCCTACCGTCGTCCAATGCGTATCCTGCTTTTGGTACAAAACCCGTTTACCATCTTCGCTGGATGCCTTGATTTTCAGAAACGGCGTCAACAAATCCAGGGTTTCGACGCGCGCATCGGCGAGATCGCGCATCAGCTTGCGCACGTTCGGCTGCGCGATATGCCCGGGCAAGGAGTCCGCGCCCGGAGCCACGGTCTCGGGATAGAGGTCGAGCTTGGTGGGAATGGGAATGAAAAGAAAGTCGATGCCTTGCTGGGCGAGATAATCCTTGAAACCGGCGATGGCCTGGAGCGGATGTTGCGTGGAGGTCGAGGCATCGATGTCCGGCGCGACGAGGTAATCCAATTCGCGGCGGAAAACCAGGACTTTGTCCGGCGCCATGATCCCGAGAATTTCCTTGGGCTCAGTCCCGGCGAAGCGTTGGACCTCCTGCTGGAACGGGGCCAGGCGTTTGATCCATTCCGGCCATTTGCCGTTGCCATAGGCTTTCACTTCGCCGTCCAAGGCCGATGTGATGGTCGTCAAACGATCGGTGAGCCCTTTATCCAGGCCGCGCGCGACGGGCGTGCCTTCCTGTTTTTTCTGGGCCGGGGTCTTTGCCCCTCCCATGCCGTCCACTTCGAAGACGTTGAAAAGGGTATCGTCGAAGGGATGTCCCTTGAGGATGAACAACGGATTGTTGATCCAAAGTCCCGTCATTTCTTTTTTTGCCGCTTCCGTGCTTTCCTCGTAAGGCCAGGGCATTCCGGGTTTCAATTCCAAAAGATCCGTATTGTAGGACGGATACCAACGGGAGGCCAGGTTGCGGGCCCAATCGATGACTTGCGGTTCCGTGAGAATTTTGGAGGCATAATCTCCGGCGATTTCTTCGGCCATTTCGGATGTGAACAAATGGGGGTCCAAGCGGCCGACCGCTTCCGGGTATCCGTCGCGATCCTGATCGAGGATCCCGTCCATGAAGGAATTGAGCCAGGGTTTGAATTCCACCTCTACCCAGACCTCCTTGATACTCCCCTTGGAATGGATGTAAACGGCGGAAAATTCCTGGAAAGGTTGGGACACGTCGGAGGTGTCGCCCCATTTTTCGCCGGTGATGGTAGAATAATCATTGGCCAATTTCGAAGCTTTGTCGAAATTCCATTTCAGCAAGTGTTCCAGGACCGGGCCCCATGCCAGTGGCTGATTTTTTTCCGCATCGGTGAGCGGAGTGAAGTCCAGGAGTGGTTTCACCTCTTGCAATTTTCCGCCAAAGCTTACTGCAGCGAGGGAAATTTTCGAAGTCGGATGGACGGCATGCCATTGCGGATCAGCGAGCATAACGTTTTTGGAATAGGCGGCGAAATCCAGGAAACCTTCCGTCGGCGTCTTGACGCGGCGCACCAAGACATGCGAGTGCAGCCGATTGTAGTTCGGATTCACCGTGGTGACGACGGGTTCCGAATTGGATTTTTCCGCGACTTGGCACCCGGTCAAAATCAATCCGGCGGCGAGACCAATGGCTGCAATGCCCGGCGTTAGGCGATTCACGGCCGAACGGGCGCGGTTGAATTCCTGGGACGGAGGGTTTTCTTGGAAAAAGGAAATTCTCGACATGCGCGCTCCCTGAAGACGTTGATGCGCCGAGTACGGGATCAAACCGATGATCCGATTCTGGTCCGGTCAAATATAACTAGTACCATCCAATCCTCCAGCCGCGTGGGGATGGCTATTCGGAATGACTATTCAAAGGGTCGCAAGTAGATTCTGACCATGGTTTTTTCCCGTGGCAAAGGTTGACGCTCGATGTCTTGGATGGATAAGGTTTTCCGATGGTGCGCGCCGTGGATCCTGCTGGGTTGGATTCTCGCCTGCCTGTGGTACCCGCTTACGGATACCGATATTTGGTGGCATCTCGCGGCGGCCAAATGGATGTGGGCGCGGCATGCCTTTCTCCGCAACGACCCGTTTTGTCTTTCATCGCTCGGTACCCAATGGACGAACTTGCACTGGGGCTTCCAGTTACTGGCATGGGCGACTTGGAATCTAGGGGGCGCCAAAGCCCTGGTGGCCGGAAAATGCCTGCTGATTGGGGCGGGAATTTTTTTGGTCTTGATTCCCAACGGTTGGCCGAGTTCAGTTACCGGAACGGATCCGGGGGCTGTCCCTGGAAAAAATTCCGGATTCCGCGCTTCGACTGCTAGTGTTCCTCGTGCCTCGGGCGCAGTGCCGTACCTTTTGTTGGCTTTCGCCGTGCTCGGGTTGTACCCGATTCGCTTCTTCCTGGATGTCCGGCCATTGGCGGTTACGCTTTGCGGGTTGGGCTTGCAGTATTTCGCTTTGCAGTCGCATTTACAGGGTCGCTTGAAAAACCCTTGGTGGCTCATCCTCACAGCCCAGGTGATCATGGCAAATGTCCAAGGTCTGTATCCCCTCGGCGGGGTGTTGGTGACCACTTTGGTCGTCGGAGAGATTTTCTCCGGTAACCGACGAGTTACGGTGCTTTCCGCAGCCTTGGGAACCGTCGCCGTCTGGGCGACCGGATTCCTGACGCCCTACGGATCGGATGGATTCTGGTTACCCTTGCAATTATTCCAACGGATCACTCCGGGAGCGGGAAATATTTTCTCCTCCCAAATCGCCGAGAACCGCCCGTTCCTCGATTTGCTGCGGGACGATCCCAGGCAAGCCCTGCCCTTCGCGGTCTTTTGCCTAGGGGTGCTCTTTACTTTTGAAAGCGCTCGGGCCCGTTCCATTAAAAAGGGGCGTAATCTTGGGCATGGGCTGCTATTTGCCGCTTTTTTGGGTCTGGGCTTGGTGGCCCAGCGCAATCTTCCGCTGACTTATCTCGCCGGATTGATGGCGGCTGGACGTAACCTGTGCGTGACGGAGTACGGAACCTCCCGCTTGCATTGGATACTCCGCTCACTTGCCCTAACGACGACGGCGGGCCTTTTGGCATTTTGGGGCGGGAAGATTCGGTCTGCCTGGGATTATGAAATTCCGGGCTCCCTGATCACGCCGTTCCGGTTGCCCAGCGGGGCATCCGAATTCATGTTAAGGCATCCGGTATCGGGCAACCTTTTTAACGACTTGCGCTACGGTGGTTATTTGGATTTCCGGACTTTTCCCGAAAAGCCCGCCTTCATCGACGGCCGGATGATATTGCGTACGGGCGATTTTTACCGCGACTTCCTCCAGGCGGTGGACCGGCCTGAATATTTTCCGGAGTACCGCCGGCGTTACGGCTTCACCCAAGCGATGCTGCCTATTTCCGAAGACCGGCGTTTCCTGCCTTTGGCTGCCTATCTGCTTGGGGAGGAACGATGGCGGTTGGATTTTTGCGATGGCGCCAGCGTCTTGTTGTCCGCGCCGGAGGCCGAAGGGGGGCCGGGAATGGAATTGGATTCCATCCCTCAGGGTCATCCCTTGCGAGCCGCCATGGAGACGCGCTTTTCAGGTAACGAAAAACTATTGGAGTTGGCGCGCCGCAATGCTTCCGACTTTTTGCATTCGGCAGATCGACCCAGAGCGTCGCACGATATCCTGAACCCCGATTTCGATTCTACCCCTTGACAGTTTTTTTCTTTAGCATATACTTGGAATATGTCTTCTTCCGCTCACCCTATCATTTTGAAAAATCGCTCCGTCGCGTCTTCCGCTGCGCTTGGCCATTCCGGGCATGGGCTCGCTAAAGCCATGATCCGCAAAGCCGACGTCACCCTTGCTAAACGCAAGGTACGTTGGCTGGCGATTATTCGATTTGAGGCCATGAGCGGCTGCGACTGATTCGAAACCATTTCGGATCGAAAACAGGCCCGCTCCTCTGGAGTGGGTCTTTTTTTTGACCTCTCCTGGACGGCGCTCGATCCAAACCCTCGATCCAAACCATAAGGAGGGGCGTTATGCCCGCGCATTTCGGAAGTCGGGATACTCGATTGGGATATTTGGCTGTGGTGGCTTCCGCCATTCTTTTCTCGGCCAAATCCGTTTTCATCAAAATGTGTTACGCATACGGAATCGGGGCCATGCCGTTGATGGCGTTGCGTATGGGATTTTCGTTGCCGCTTTTTTTGATCACCGCCAACTTACCCGCGTGGATGGGGAAGGCGGGCGCCCAGGCGCCTTTGACCCGCAAGGATTTTTTCACTTTGTTCGGGCTGGGTTTATTGGGATACTATCTGGCCAGCGCGTTCGATATGTTGGGACTGCAATATGTGTCCGCCGGCATGGAACGCATGGTGCTTTACGTATACCCGAGTCTGGTCGTACTGCTTTCGGCGTGGATCTTCCGACAGCGCGTGCAGCGTTCCATGGTTCTGCCCCTGGTGTTGTCCTACGCCGGGATTGCGCTTTCGTTCAGTACCGAAGCTTCCGGCGGCAATTCGGCGGAAATAGCCAAGGGAGGAGCCCTTATCCTGTTGAGCGCGTTGTGTTACGCCTTATTTTTGATCGGGCATGGCCGCATGGTCGCACGCATCGGTCCGCAGCGTATGTCGGCATACTGTATGGCCGCTTCCGGTGTTGCGGTTTCGGTGCAATTCCTGATCAGCGGTCGGGTCAAGGACATGATCCAGCCCTTACCGGTATATGGACTGGCATTGTTGATCGCCGTTTTCTCCACCGTCCTGCCGGTTTATTTGTTCAGTTATGGAATGCGGGCTGTGGGTCCTGGGCGCACGGCCGTGGTCAGCAGCGTGGGACCCGTTTCCACCTACGTACTTGCCGCGTATCTGGTGCGTGAAAAGGTCGGATGGGCGCAAATATCGGGATTGATTCTGGTGCTGCTGGGAAGCCTGGCGCTAGGCTTGAAAAATTCGAGCAAGAAAGTCGTCCTAGTAGCGAACGCGGTGAAGGTCTAGATACGGGCGTGGTGTATTAAGGAATGGGTTTAGGGTTAATTCCCCTGAACCATTTTCCCATCGCATGGCCTGACCAACCGGAAAGCGCGCCTATCAGGCCCCCTGTCGCTCCCGTCAGCACTAGCAGCAGCCAAGGGGCTGGTAGTTTCATCAGGTCCGCGATGCGCATCGCTAGGAGTCCGTGATTTCGGGCATTGAGCCATCCGGCAAGCATCGCCCAGGAACCGGCAGTGCCGAAAAACCCCATCAGGAAGGCGGTGGTACCTGTGCGGCTGCGCCAAAAACCCAGGACATAAGCGGGAACCGCCGGCCACCACCATGGAAAAATCCATCCACCCAAAAAGGTTGTGATAAACATCACGATAAGTTGCATTTACTTGCCCCTCAGCAACAAATGGTATCCCGACTCCCCACTGCCGGAGGGCGACTCCATGAAGCTCAAGGCGTAATGTCGGCCCGCGGCCCAATCGTCTATAAAATCGTCGTAGTGCCGGGAGCCGGGATTGCCGCTTTGCCCACCCGGGTAAATACCGTAACCGCGGGGTTTCCTATCCATCGCGACAACCATGCGCCAGGAGGGCCCGTGCTGCGATTTCAAGGCATTGACGCATTCCGCGCATCCGCCCGTCGAAATGTTCATGCGGCTCAAGGCCGGCAGGTTGGCCAGGTGGCGAATCTCAACGGGGCGATACCGGGACCACTTCACAAAAGTATCGGACCACCCGATTTCGGAATCCGGGGCGACGGATCGCCTCGTCACTTCATCGCTTTGCCGTAATTTGATTTGATCAAGGCTGGGTCCCGCTTGGCTCGCGGCGCACGCCTCGACAAACGCGCGGGCGACCAGGATATGCAGAGTTTCCTTTTCCGGCGTCGTGATGTCGTCGAACCAATCCGACGCGGGATCCACGGTCATCAACCGCCAGGTTTCCTCTTTCGAAGGCCATTGGTAATGCTCCCCGTCGCCGCCGAACTCATCCTGCCAAACCGAATGATAAAGCGCGCGCCACCATCGATCGAACAATACCGGCGCTATCCGATTCGACCGGCACCGATAATCCCAATGGGACAAGGCATGGAGGGCGGCGCTGTCACGGGGCGAGAGCGTTGGCCGGCCCAGGTGACGCAAGAGCATTGGGAGGGTGCGCGCAGCATGCAGATCATAATCGTCGAGCATGAATCCGAAGGCGCGATCCACATCCACCGAGTCGGAGGAGGCGAGCAATTGTCCCAGGCGTTCCGCGCGCGCGCTATTGAGGAAGTCTGCACCCAGGTAATAGGGATAAGTCGAGTCGGTCGGGTTTTGATTGGCTGACGCGAGCCATCCTTGGGGCGGATTCAGGACGCTCGGCTCTTCCTCCCGGGCGAGCCATCCCGACCAATCGTTGCCGGGTTGCGAGCCCTCGAGGGGAATGCGGCCTTGGCCTGCCCATTTGCGGGGCAACAAGCCGTGATGCAACATGGCGATATCCCCGTTCGTGGAGGCGAAGGCAAAATTTTGAGCCGGACAATGGAATGTTTTCAGCGCGTCCGAGAACTCCTGGAAGTCCTGGGAACGGGTTACCCGCAAGGTGGCCAATATTTCGTCCGATGGGTCCAAGGCCAACCAACGCAAGGCATGCAGCGCGGGTTCATTATTATTCCAGGGACGCTCGCCGCTCTTCAAGGGCACCGGACCATATTGGGTATAGATGACGGTATCGATCACGTCGGGGGCGCCGCGCACGTGGAGCACTTCAATTTGCCGGCGCACGGGTTTCCATTTGCCTCCTTGCAAATAATCCGAAAGCGTGCTGTCCCTGAAGGTCAGACGGTACCAATCGAACACATCGTCCTGGCCGTTGGTCATGCCCCAGGCGATTTTCCGGTTGAATCCAATCAATAATGATGGGGTTCCGGGAAGCGCCACGCCATAGGCCGAAAAGTCGGGATCGGTCAACTGGGTTTCATACCAAACCGAGGGGAGGCTGAGATTCAGATGCGGATCGTTGGCCAACAGGGGGTAACCGGTATGTGTCCTAGCCGCGCTGATCACGAAATTATTACTGCCGTTGCCGGGGTCGGGTTTTCGTTCCTGATCGTATCCCGGCCTAGGGTCTGGAGCCAACTTGGGTAGCGGTTCCGGAAGCGACGGCATCACTGCCGACGGGGCGGGAGTGCCGGTATCCACGGGCTGAGACGGCTTAGGAAAATGCCAAGGGGTTCCTGCGGGTATGACGGGCGGAACGCCTTCGCGTCTGGATGGGAAAAAGCGCTGCAGGAATTCCGGGCCAAATTTCGCCAAGGTATTGCTGAGCGCCAAATCGTTGCCGCCGGCCGACAAAGTCCACTGCATGTGTTTGATGATCAGGGCCGTATTCAATGGAGTCCAGCGCGACGGCGCATAATCCAGGAGTTTGTATTCCAAGGGCCATCGCCCCGGTGATAAACCGTCGATATAGGCATTCACGCCTTGCGCATAAGCCTCTGCGGCGTCATAGGATTCACCGTCCTGGCGAAATAATTCCAACGCCTTTTCGGCCGCGCGCGGTATCCCCATGCGCCGCTGGAACCGATCGTGTTCGAGCAAGTCGGGCCCGAGGATTTCCGCCAGTCGCCCCGCCGCCGCCATGGCCTCCGCCTCCATTTGCCAAAGCCGATCCCTTGCCGTCACGTAACCTTGGGCGAAGTACAAGTCATGCGCGTTCTGGGCGAAAATATGCGGGACTCCCCGGCGGTCAAAAGATATGGCGACGGGTTCAATGAGGCCCGGCAGGCGCAATTTGGCGTCGTGGGGGACGCCGGGTTCGGCGTTTTGCCAAAAACCGAGGAAGGGATTCAAAAATTTTCCGAGAGGGGGAAGGCCTGCGATGTTCCGATTCCCGAGCGAAATCACCATGGCCAGGAAAAGCAGGGCGGCCCATGGTTTTATCCATCTCCAAACGGATTGGGCTTCCATGCCGATCAAGTGTACTAACTCTTCCCGTCGGGACTAAGATTTCTTCCGCAAGGCGCTCAATTCGGGCAATCGTTTTTCAGCGAAGCGGCAACGTTTGTCGTCATAGTCCGAGGCGCATTCGGAAAACTTCACGAACTTTTCCCAGGCCGAGACGGCCGCGTCCACCAGTTCAGGCTTTTGCTCGATGTAGGTGTATTGCGCGTCCAAGGCATTGGCGTACGCATACAGGGCATCGCGTTGGAATTCATGCGGGTTGAAAAACGCGGAACTCCGCAAAACCGTCGGACGGGTCGAGGCGAAGAACGCGTCCAATCTTTCCTTGGCCTCCAAATACAGGGCTTGCGAATAATAAAGTTGGCCCAGATACGCATCGATGGCCGGGTCGTCGTAGCTACGCCGCAATTGTTCCAGGATGGAGCGGGCCTTGGTCAACTGATCCTTATGTTTGAAATAAATGGCGGACATGCGCAACTGGGCTTCGAGATAGGCTGCGCGATCGCCGCCCTTTTCGGGCGGGGGCAGCAAATCATAAGTGGAAAGCGCCTGCGCATAATCCTTAGCGATTTCCGCTTCCATGGCTTTACCCAGCAAAGTGGAGAAATAGGACTGCAAGTGTGGCGCGGAATTGAACAGGCGATAGCTGCGCCAAAAGGTGATTCCGGAAAGCGCCAGCGCCAGCAGCGAGCAGGCCAGGGCAATCGTCGGGAACAAGCGCCTCCAAGCGACCGGGATGCGCATGTTCCTGCCGGCTCCCCAGGTTTTCAGCACCTGGATGCCGGTTTGCAAGGTTTCCTGGATCTCGGCGCCGGTATGGGGACGATGCTCCGGATTTTTAGCTAAAAGCCGTTCGATGACTTCTTCAGTCAACGGCGAGATGGCGGGACGCAATTTTCGGACGCGTTCGAATTTGCACTCGTCGATTTTCCAAAGCAAGGCGGCCAAGTTATCCGCCTCGAAAGGCCGCCGCCCGGTGCACAATTCATACAGCAAAACCCCCAGCGAGAAAAAATCGCTGCGGGCGTCGAGTGCTTCGCCGTTCACCTGTTCCGGGGACATATAATGCGGCGTGCCGATCACCGTGCCTTGTAAGGTGCGCGAATTCAGGCTCATGGCCTTGGCGGCGCCGAAGTCCATCAGCTTGACCAAACCGCCGGATGTGACCATGATGTTTTCGGGTTTGATGTCCCGGTGCAGGATACCGCGTATGATATGGCCTTCAGCGGTTTTGATGGGAACAGTATGCGCGTATTCCAGCGCTCCGGCGATTTGCGACGCAATGGCCAGGATGTCGGACTCGCGGATGCGCACATGTTCGGACATGTAGGTGCGCAGGCTTTTACCGTCCACGTATTCCATCTCGATATAAAATTGACGGCCAATCTCGCCCGTATCGAAAACGCGGAGGATATTGGGATGATCCAAGCGCGCGGTCAACTGCGCCTCCTGCTTGAACCGCTGGAAGTTTTCCTGATCTTCCGCCAGGGTCGGGCGCAGGATTTTAATGACGCGATCCAGATTGAACGTCACGTTGTGGGCCCTGTAAATCAAGGCGCTACCGCCCTCGTTGATTTTTTCCAGGATGCGGCAATTGCCTACCATCCGTCCGAGAAAGGGATCGCCGGAAAAAGGATCCATGGGAATGCCATTGGCGAACAAGGACGGATCGGCAACTGGCCCTGGGTCTTGGGGAGGTTCAAAGAATTTTTCGCGTTCGGCGCCGTTGGGAAGGTTAGTGGTTTCGGTCCAGGAGGTTTGGATGGATTCGGCGCTGGCGTTGGAATTCGCTGCCGCAAATGGATTTACTTCGTTGGGATCAGAATCGTTTCCGGGGGCCGACGCCAGGTCAATATTGTTGTTTGGTTCCGCAGGGGACACGGATTTCCGTTCCGCATCATAGCCGTTGGCCGTAAGCTTTCTTCCCAAGGGAACGGTTTTCATGGTCGTGATATCCAGATCTTCATTCATAACGGCAACCTTACGACCGGACACCCGGTAGGAAAAGGAGAAAGTTAACAACCAAGGCAGCGCCGGGACACCCTCTATCGATGGGTTAGTTGTGCCGTTTCTATCGAAAAATATGCCGGGCGGGAATTAACGCCCATTTTCATGCAATTAACGCGATGGCGGGAACTTCCTATTTTGCCTGGAGAAGCGATTACGAGGGCGCATCGATGCAAGTGATCACGGGTGGCACGGGGAGTATGGGGCGTCGCCTGGCCCGGACGCTTTTGGCGCAAGGTAAAAAGGTGCGCGTCCTGCACTTGCCCGATGATCCCGCGATCAATGGTGGCGCTGGGGTCAGTGACCAATTGCAAGAATTGCTGCGGGCGGGAGTGGAATTCGTCCCCGCCGACGTGACGCGTTTCGAATCGCTTGCAAATGCATTTCATGGGGCGGAAAGGATTTTTCATTTAGCAGCGATTCTGCTTGCTCCAAGAAATCCGCACTTGTTTGCGAAGGTTAATTTGGAAGGCACCCGGAACGCCCTGAAAGCGGCACGTAACGCGGGTGTTACTCAGTTCATCCATGTCTCATCCATTTCCGTACATTACAAACGCGAGAACGCGTATTCCGAATCCAAACGGAAAGCGGAAACGGCCGTGCGCGAGTGCGGAATTCCATTTACGATATTGCGTCCTTCCCTGGCCTATTGCGAGGATGGCGGGGTCGAGTTCATGCGTTTTGTCGAATATCTGCAACGTGGCAGGATGGCTTTTTTGCCGTGCCGGGGAGCAGCCCGGAAAAGTCCCGTGCATGTGGAAGACTTAATTCAAGCCTTCATTTCTGCGGCCGGAAATCCCTTGGCCATCGATCGGATTTATGATTTAACCGGCGGAGAGTCTATGTCCTTAAAGGAGATGGCCGGAATGATCCTGGAGCATATGCGGATTCCGAAAGTGGTGATGGGAGTTCCGAGTTCCATCTGCCGACTGGGCGTTTGGGCTTCCGCCTTGTCGTCCTTCGTGACCGGAAAAGCAAACGCATTCACCTATCAGACATTTACGGGATTTTTGGAGTCGGCCGATTTCCCCTGTGACGACGCGCGCCGCGATTTGAATTATAATCCACGGACCTTTCGAAAAGGCTTGTCCGGTCTTCCCAGATGGGGTGGCGAAACCCGTGGATAGTCCCACTCTGGCCATTTTCATTCCGGCTTACAATGCCGCTGCTACCTTGCCCGGTGTGATGCAGCGGATTCCGGAGGAGCTGTGGCCGTGCATTCTTGCCGTGTTCGTCATCAACGACGGGAGTCGGGATGGTACCCTGGAAACGGCCGATGCCTTGCGCGCCGCCTACCCGAAACTCCGCGTTCATCATGCTGTGGCCAATCAAGGATACGGTCCCACGGTTCGCTTGGGATTGGAGATGAGTCGTGCCTCCGGATGCGACTACGCGGCCTGCATCCATGCCGACGGCCAATATCCACCGGAGAAATTGCCCGAATTCCTGGCTGTCATGCAAGCGGACGGCATCGATTTGCTGCAAGGGTCCCGACATAAAGCGGGAACGGCGCGTGCGGGCGGAATGCCGCTCTATAAAATAGCCGCCGGGCGGATTTTAACCGCGTTGGAAAACCTATGCTTCGGTTTGTCCATGACGGATTACCATTCCGGGTTTCTCATTTACAGCCGCCGCGCGCTGGAGACCATTCCCTTCACCGCCCTCAGCGGATACTTCGATTTCGACCTGGAAGCCATCGCCAGTGCAAGGGCCGCAGGCTTGCGCATCGCGGAAAAAGCGATTCCCACGCATTACGGCGATGAGGTTTCCTATCTGAATCCCATCAAATATGGGCTCAGGGCTCTGCGCGTCATGCTCCGGTATCGCCTGGGCCGTTATGATCGCAATGTCCGTAATGTCCGTAATGTCCGTTAAACACCGCGTTGAATGGATTGTGTCCATCGACATGCGAAGTTGGAATTGCCATAATCAATGGGTTCACGGGCAGGAGGATCGATGAATCGATGATTAATGATGCGAATGGTTCCCAACCCGATTTTCCGCTACCTCTTCAATATGTCCGCTCCACGGCGCGTTTATCCCAAACGGGCTCGGCGACGGCTATGGTCGAACGCCCGCACGCGGCCATGTGCGGAAACGACTTCTGGCAACTCAATCGGGTATACGGGCAGGGAAGAAGGGAACGCTTGGCTCTGGAAACGGTGTTGCATCCGGAATACGTTAGTTCTCAAAACTTCGCCGGATTGTGGGATTCGCTTCTGGAGACGGAAGCGGTGTTCTCCACTTGGGGCATGGACGAGGATTTTGCCCAAGCACTGTGCGGACTACCGAAATTACGGGCCTTTTTCTACGCGGCCGGATCGATACGGGCTTTCGCAAAACCGTTGCTGGAAAAAAATATTTTGGTCGTCAGCGGATGGGCGGCGAATGCGATTCCCGTCGCCCAATTTACGGTCTCGCAAATTATTTTGGCCTTGAAGGGCTACTTTCGGAACGTGAGGGAAGCGAAGCGGGAGGTTAACCGCGGGAGAATGCTTAATGTCGATGCGCCCGGCGTCGCGGGCGCTATCGTCGCCTTGCTGGGTTGCGGAAGTGTCGCTCGCGCAGTAACTGAGGGGTTACGTCCCTTGGGCCTCGATGTGGCGGTTTATGATCCGTTCCTGTCCGAATCCGCCGCCGCCGATTTATGCCTCCGCAAGGTCGGACTGGATGAGGCATTCGCATTCTCCCAGGTAGTCAGCAATCATATGCCGGATTTGCCGGAGACCAAAAATTTATTGGGGAAAGAACTGTTTTCCCGCATGCTCCCGGGGGCGACGTTCATCAATACGGGACGGGGCGCCACCGTGAGGGAAAATGAATTGGCGGAAGTTTTATCGGCGCGTCCGGATTTGACGGCGCTTTTGGACGTCACTTATCCCGAGCCTCCGGCGACGGATTCGCCCTTCTATGGTTTGGACAATGCCGTGCTCAGCACGCATATCGCGGGGTCGCAAGGGAATGAAGTGTTGCGTCTGGCGGATTATTGCCTGGAAGAGTTTCGGGCCTGGCGGGAAGGACGCCCTTTGCAATATCGAATTACGGCGGAGATGTTGGCGAGAATGGCCTGAGCTAAAGTTTGTACGGGGTTACTTACCAAACTCCCACATAATCGGGATGAACCAGATTCCAGGCCTTATCGTACACATGCACCCGGTTGGTTTTCGTCAACGCGTCGTTATTTCCGTAGCTATAAAGAACTCCACCCACGAAGGTCCAGGCCAAAATTCCGCCTTCCAGATTCATTGCAACGATATTTTGCTTCGCCAATTGCTCAGCGTATTTTCCGCTACGGTAACCGATGGTGCAATACACTACGATGCGTTTCGCCGGAGGGATTCCGTGTTTGAACCTTTGCGCGAACTGGTAGGTGGTGAGGGCATGCGGCAGCATGGATACGACCTGCTCCTTGGGATCGCGTACATCGATGAGCACCAGATTGGTGTCCTCGATTTGAGCTTTCAAGTCCGCGGCTTTTAGGATGGGAACATGGATGTCCTTGGTGGTCTTGATGATTTCTTCGCGGAGTTTGGTCTCAATTTTTTCGGCCTTGCTTAAAGCCTGTCCGGATGCGGACGCGGTAAAAATCAGGAGGAGCGAATAGGCCCATGTCCATAAGCATGCGCATCGACGAGGTTTCACGGATATGGCGCTCCTGACTTTGATTTTTTCGTCCATATCAGAAATTTACAATATACGGGATCTGGGACAAAGGCTGTCGCGGGCATGGTCCTTTGCTCCACTTTTTTCTTAACGGGCCCGTTCCTTTGCCGTCGAAGCTTATTAGCTATTTTTATCCGCAGATGACTGCGCGGGAATCCAAAAATTCTGATGGCATCAAGCCCCTCGAAAAGGACTCTCCCTTAGCCGCGCGGATGCGGCCCCGCACTCTGGATGAATTCATCGGGCAGGAGCATATTATCGGTCCTGGGCGATTGCTTCGCCGGGCCATCCAGGCCGATCAATTGGGATCCATTTTGTTGTACGGCCCCCCCGGCACGGGAAAAACCACCTTGGCGCAAATCATTGCCAATTCAACCCGGGCCCGGTTTTTGGCCATCAACGCCGTCTTGGCGGGCGTAAAGGATATTCGCGAGTCCATTGAAACGGCGCGAGTTGTGCGGCAGGAGGCAGGCCAGCGAACCATTCTTTTCGTCGACGAGGTACATCGGTTCAACAAAGCCCAACAGGACGCTTTGCTGCCGCATGTTGAGAACGGCACTTTAATCCTGATTGGCGCGACTACCGAGAATCCGTATTTCGAAGTGAACAAGGCCTTGGTTTCCCGTTCCCGGATTTTCCAGTTGAAGCGTTTGGAGGCCGACGACGTTCGCCGCGTGGTCCTGGCTACCTTGGTCGACAGTGAGCGCGGGTATGGCGGACGGAAAGTGGAAATCGCCCGCGAAGCCCTGGATCATATCGTGGCCATCGCTTCGGGGGACGCGCGCAGCGCGCTGAACGCCCTGGAGCTGGCCGTGGAAACCACTCCGCAAGGGGAAGACGGGGTGATCCGAATCGGGTTGGCCGAGGCTGAAGAAAGCATCCAGCGGCGCGCGGTGCTATATGATAAGGATGGGGATTCCCATTACGATACCATCTCAGCGTTCATCAAATCCGTGCGCGGTTCGGATCCGGACGCATCCTTATATTGGCTTTCCAAAATGGTCTATGCCGGTGAAGATCCGCGTTTCATTTTTCGGCGCATGCTCATTCTCGCCAGCGAGGACGTTGGTTTGGCCGATCCGGCTGCCCTCGGTGTAGTCTATGCCGCAGCGCAGGCTTACGATTACGTGGGGTTGCCGGAAGGGCAGTTCCATCTTTCCCAAGCCTGTCTGTACTTGGCGACGGCGCCCAAAAGCAACAGCGCCATGGCTTATTTCGACGCCCTGGAAGCCGTGCGCACGGAGCAACAGGACGAAGTGCCCAATCCCCTCAAGGACGGCGGCCGCGACGGTGACGACTTCGGACATGGCAAGGGCTATCTCTATCCACATGCCTACCGCGACCATTGGGTGGCCCAGCAATACTTGCCGGGATCCCTACAAGGCAAGGTTTTTTACCAGCCCGGCGAAACGGGTTATGAAGAGGCCGTTAAGGCGAGAGTCGCCCGTAACCGGGAAGCGCAATTGGAAGCGGCGGAACGGACCCGTAACGAGGCGGAGGATCCCAAAAATTCCAGCGTAACGTCCAAGTCACGTCACGGGAAGGCGTCCACGGCCTGGTTGGATCGGGCGGCGGATCGCACCGGGGAAATCCTCAAGCTGGCGAGGCAGGAGATATTCCGATTGGCGGGAGCGCAACGGGACAGCCTGGTTCTCGACATGAGCGGCGGCACCGGTTTTTTGACTTGGGAAGCCTGCCGGATTTGTTCCGTAGGCGGAGTCTGGACGCGCTGCGAAAATGAGGCTGGGCGCAAAGCCATGGAAGATTGGGCGCGCCACATGGAAATATTAACTCGGCCCCAAATGGTGACTGGGGCCTGGGAGGTCCTTCCGAAGTCACTTGCTGAAGGTTCCGAACCTCCGCGCTTCGACGTATTGTTGGGGTTGGATCTTCGCTGGGAAAACGTATCCATACACGGGCTCTCTTCGGGAGCATTTCTGGCGGAATGGATTCAATCCATGTCCCGATTCGCCGCATCGAAGGCCCGCCTGGTCATCGCTTCCTTGAACGCAGCCCGATCCCAGGGATTTATCGATCTCTTGCCGAAGACCACGGACGCGATCTTCGCGGAGCGAATCCGGCGATTGGAACGCGCTTGGCGCGCATCCTTACCCGCTGGTGCTTTGGAAGCGCTGCTTGGGGAATGGCCGGGGCGCAAGGAGGATCGGAATCACTTGGCCGCGACTCCGCCGGATACCGGGACCGCCACGGAAAAAAGCATCCCAACTCCGGTCTTGACGACGCGCGATTACACCGTACGCCGCCATTTTTTACCTAGCCAGGTGCGCGGCTGGTTTTCCCCCGAAGTCGCGCAAAGACCCGGTTCGTTGTTGGCCTTATTCCAACGGGAATTGTCCATCCAGGAGAGGACGGCTTTGGAGACGGCGTTGCTTCCCGGCTTAACCGGATCGGGAGTGGACTGGCGGCAAAGCTACGATTTTCTTCGTGTGGAATATCCGACCCGATAAATTCAAGCCCAGCCTGCGCTGGGCCGCGTCGACCCGTGCCGACACAGCGCCCCCGAGGAGTTCCACAACACCCTGTTAAAGGCATTTCACCGCGCCGTGGTCGGTTCCGCCCTGTCTCCGGGCGACCGGTCCCTCCGACTTGGCCACCGTAACGCGTCGGTGACGTGCCAGCGATAATATCTTTTTCGCGTCGGATTCATGGGCGCTTCATCCACCAAGGCCAGGCACGAATCCTTCCAGGATTTCATCTGCGCCATGGCTTCGGCCGAGGGCTTTTCACCGGCGCCCAAGGTGTCCTCGGTTTGCCGCCGGAACCGCAACGCCTCCACGAACACGGGATAAAAGGAGTAATCCCGCAATTCAAAAGTCGAATCGGGCATCAGGCGTTTCTCGGGATTCGGATCGAGCAAAGTGTATTGGTAACGGGCCAACTGGGCGTAACGACGCGTGGTGAAATCCTGCATGGCGAATCCGTTGATGCGTGCGGCCAGGGCGACGCGATTGGCCCGTGAATAAAAACTGTCCGGGTAAAAGCACAACGCTTCGTCGCTTTTCATGAAAGAAAAAAATGCGTTTTTGGGGAAGGTGGATTCCAGGCTTCGAAAAATTTCCCGCTTTTCGCGGCGTGGCTCATCGTCATATGGAGAGAGGAATTGAATCAGGAACAATTGGCTGGCGATGGTCGTGTACTGGCCCTGGTATCCGCTGATGCGCAGCCCGTCCAAGCCAGCTTTGACGTTCACGCTGCGCCCGATGATTTTCAAACTGGCCCTGACGAACAAGGGGGCATTGGCGGCGGTGCAATTGAAAATTCCGGTGCCGAGATAACTGTCACGCACTCGCGGATCTTGTTCATGCGCCTTTTCAAGCAACTTCAAGGCCTGGAACCCGTCGCTCATGGCTTGGCTGGGATTCGAGTGGATTTTTAAGGTGGCCTGAAAACCGCGAATGCCTCCGAGAATCAGTAAATAGGTGGGATGCTGCGGCGTTTTCTCCAACGTTTGTTTGCAGAGGAACGCGCCTTGCTCGGCGGCGCCCTCGATGGATTTGAGAATGGTTTTTTCCTCGTCCTCGTCCTCGAAATCACCGTTTTGATAGCGCATCACGTCGATGGCCATGGACAACAAATAGCTCAAGGGCGGCAGGCGTTTGGCCGTCTCCAGATCGCGCAGGGCGTCTAAAGTTTTGCGAGCGTGTTTGGGATTTCCGGAATAGGCTTGTCGCATGGCGCGGTGCGCCAGGCGGCTTTGGTCGGTGGAAACGTCCTTATATAATGCGGAACCGTCCGCTGCGAGAGAGGCCGTATCCGAACCACCGGAGAAATCTGAGGCAAGCAAGGACCGATTGAAACCGAATACGCAAAGTATGGTAAGCGCCGAACATAGCGCAAGGCATTGGGTTTTGACTATTTTCAATGAGTGAATCCTGAGCACGATACCATGTCTGTCGGCGACAGTCTTCTTGGGCCAAAGCTTGATCGATAAAACTAGTAAATCCAAGACGCTGGACTTCGTAAATGCCTATTTGACGCCCATTGTCAAAAAAGTTTCGAGCCTCGGGCTTGCCGTTTTGGCGAGGCTCCAGAGCGTTGGAGGCGATCAAAATATCCGTTGGACGCGCCAGTTTCCGGCCCGGCTGATCAGAGTTTTGGTTTTGGCCGGGATGAGTTTTCCCGTCAATCAAATCCCGGTGCGTGCCAGCGCTTTAACATATACTTCCATTCTTTCTTTCGTGCCCTTCGCCGTCATTCTCTCGGCCGTTGCGGGGCATTTCGGGTATTTGGATTTGCTTTCCCGCCTGATTTTTTCCCTGGTCGACTCGATGAATCTGGATTTAAATCTTGATCCGATTCTGAGCGTGATTGACTATGCTCAGAAATTGGATTTTCACAAGCTGGGACTCGTAGGCAGCTTGGGGCTGCTGTTTACCTTTTTCCTTTCCATGAGCAATATCGAATTGGCCATGGACCATATCTGGGATATCCGCAAGAAGCGCAATTGGTGGCGGCGTATCCGCGAATTCACGCCTTTTCTGGTGCTGCTCATCGTTCTGGTTATCGCGGCCGGCAACGTGATTTTGAAATACAGGTCTATGTTGGATGCGAAATTTTCCCATAGTCCGCTTCCGGGCTTCATGCATTCCACGATTTTTTTCCTCAGCACGGTTTGCATCGTCGGATTCGTTTGGCTGGGCATGGTCCTTCTGTTTTATATCATCCCGAACACCAGGGTCCGGAAGTTTCCGGCCATGCTGGCGGCCTCAATTTCCACGGCGGCGATTTTTGGACTCACGCGCGCGTTGATCCTATTTCCGAGTCTTTTCCTGTCGCGAAACAATTTCATTTACGGATCGCTCGCGATTTTCCCGGTTGTCTTGTTGATGATCTACCTGTTTTGGACCATCGTTTTATATGGCGCGGCGGTGGGATTTGTTTACCAAAGGCTTTATCGCGATGAGAATGGAAAGGAAGCGGCTACGGAGCGCGTAAACGCCTTCCACCATATGGAAAAGGAAGTCTTCGCCTTGTTGCGGGCCGTCCATACTTTGTCCGATTCCAAAGGATCGGAAAAGCTGGAGCCGGTGTCGTTAAAAAGATTAGCCGCAGATCTTTGGGACGACGAAGCGTCGACGGAGGCGTTGGCCGATCCTCTGGTGGAAATGGACTTGCTTGCCAAGCTGCGTGTCGGGGAAGAGTGGATGTATACTCCCCTCAGGCCGTTAGCGGAAGTGGATCTTACCGCGCTCCACTATTTATTGCTTCGCATCGACCCCAACGGATCCGGCAAGCTCAGGGTGCTGACGCCCTGGGACGACCTCAACCATACCTTGGGAATATTGTATTCGTCGGGCAAACGCCACCCTCCCTTGTTCATGGAGGCGGTTTTGCCCGGGACCAAAGTCTCGGAATGACGCTTCCGTTGCACGCTTAATAACGTAAATCAATCGCGAAGGACGCCGTCGGCGTGTCCAGGGATTTTCCCGCCACGCTTTTCCAATTTTCCACTGTGAGATAGCCCAACTCGGCTTTTAAGGTCGCGAATCGGTCCCATTGCCACTCTGCGCCAAATGCAGCTGCTTGCCGTGTCTCCACGGTCCCGTCAAGAAAGACTTTTCGCGTGCCGTCCACGGCGGCTTGGTGGAAGTCGAATACCGACGCCCCGCGCGCAGCCACGGAGCGTTGCATCAGCGCATATTCCGCATGTACCGTCAGATCAGCGCGCAGGGGAAGCTCCCAGGCTCCGTGCAAAGCGTGCGAATCCGGCGGCAGGGAACTTCCCAGCAACGCGCCGAAATGTTGAAGTTGGGTGTTGGATTGATAATGGGTAAAGACCCATGGCTCAACGCGCGCATATTCCAGTTGGAACAGCGAGGCTCCCAGATGGGGGATGCCAAGTATTTCTCCACCGACGCTGAACGCGTATTTATCGCCCCAAAAATCCAGATCCCAGCCGCTGAAATCATCGATTAATAATTCTCCATAGAGACGGCCGTGACGCGGCATCGTCCAATTCATATCGAATCCCAGCGCGATATTATCGCGGTCGCCCAAAGCATGTTCGGCAAATTTGATGGGAACCAGCGGAACGACGTACATCCAGTCTATCGGCCGGCCTGAGGATACCGCCAACTCCTGCAAGCCCAAGGTGAAGGTCGGCAGGGGTTTGATTTCGAGGCGATGCGCGATGAGCGTAGCCATTGTATCCTGCCAAAGTCCCGTACGCTGGGCCACCACCTTGGTATAGGAAAACTTCCCCATCTGAAAACTCATGCGGAATTGGGGCATGGGGGCGGTCTCACCTGGAGTCCTATAGCCGATACGGTAACGTCCAGGATACGGCGTTCCTTTAAAACCCGTCGAATCGCTGGCGGGCAATGAGTCTTGCACCCAAAACCAAGGCTTTTGCGAGAGGAACGCATGTTGCCAAATTCCCGGGCCCCATTGGTTCCAATCCGTGCCGAATTCGATGCGGAGGCCCGGATCTTCGTAGCCGGCAACGGTCCGGAAGCCGTCCATGGAGCTGACCGTTCTCGGGATCCCGGCTTTTCCTTCGCGGTCCGTATTGTAGGATAGGCCTTTGGCGGGATCATAGTTTTCCGTAAACCGTTCGTGCAAGCTGCGCTCCTGGCCCAGTCCCGCATTGGAAATGAACTGCAGGCGCTGGTGATAGTCCGCCTCCACGGTTCCGGATAGGAATCCGAATCCAAGGCTTCGCGCATGCGGCAAGGAATCCGACAAATCCACTTCGGAGAAAAAATCTCCCGAGATCCGCACGGTGAAATTCGAGTCCGCATACTTAATCCGTTTGTAGCGGACGGAGTCTTCGGGCGCGGCGCCGAATTCTCGGCAATAGGCATCCAGCCTGATGCGCTCCCATCCCGGAAGAGATTCTTCCTGGACGGCCGCTTCATTCAACATTCGTTCCACGTCCGATTTAGCCATGGGCAGGGTTCCCAAAAAACCGGATTGAACGCGACCTTCCATCTCCAGTCGGCGCAGGAAGGGGTACACCGGATTAGCGACATCGACGGGCGTGGCGCGGGCTACGTCGAAGACCATGATTCCAAAAAAGGGGAACACCAGGCAGCGACGGAAGGAACGGGATTTAATCGAAACGATCATGCGGTAAAGATAATACCTGGGCCGCTTCCGCTCGTACAAGTATGTTTTGCTCATGCAATATGCTAACGACCTGGATGATCTGATGTGCCTGCCATCGGTCATGCTGGTGCGTCTCTGGCTGTCGGTGACGCTTTCCCTTTGGATTCCGAATGTATTGGAAAATCTTTGGCGGTCCCCGATGCGGCCGACGTCGATGTGGAAATAGGAACGAAGCGATGAAAGGGTTGGACGAAGTGATGCGGCTTAAACGCGTGCATTCGCGCTGGGTTTTGTGGCAAAGTCTGATGGGGATTTTTCCGGTTTTCGCCTTGATCAACAAATTCCGCCCCGTGCTGTCGGATGGATACGGGGGAGACCTGATTCCGACCCTATTGCCCGATCCCTTGGCTGCCCATTATAATTTGTTACTGGTAGCGGCGGTGTTACCCTTGCTCGCAAGCGAATGGATGCGCAGGCGCTTCCATAAACGCCATCAGGACGATTTGAATCTTTAGAAGGGCGTTGAAAAAGTCCGCAGGGGCTCCCAAAAAAATCCCTCGCCTCGGCGGCGCTGGATTTCTCAGGTGACGACTTTAATCCTCGTAAGTGCGGATAATTCCGTCTTCCATCCATTTATAATCGCCGTTCATCATGCACTTGGCGATTTTGTTGGCCTGCCGATCATCGTTATCGGAAATGGCCGCAAAGCTTGCCTCCACGCGGCGACGTGCTTCCTTGCAAAAGAAGTTGGCCAGATGTTCCGGATGCGGATTGGACGAATCCCGATCCCGTAGCATTTTGGCGCGCGCGCAGGTGGCCGCCATGGCGAACAAATCCGTTCCGATATCGACGAATCTGGCCAACACCATTTGCCGGCGTTCCAGGGAATTTTGATACATCCCCATGGCGTGGAAGATGCTGCGGCCCAGGGTATGCGCCGTGCGCTCCACGTAATTCATATGCCGGGAAAGTTTGGCGCCGTACTCCGAATAACCCGGGAAGACGCTGGAGTTGATCCATTGCTGCGGGTACCATCGGGTATAAAAATTGGCCATCTTCAATCCGGCGCGGATTTTCTGGCCGAGCGGCACCTTCAACATGATTTCCGCCGCGACCTGCATATGCGGATCCATGGCCTCGCGGGCCAGGAAGAGATGCATGATTTCCGTCGTGCCCTCGATGATGCGGTTGATGCGGCAATCGCGCATCATGCGTTCCACGGGGACGGCCTTTTCACCGCGCGCCTTCAGGGAATCCGCGGTTTCGTATCCTCGTCCACCGCGAATCTGCATGGTCTCGTCGACGATTTTCCAAGCATGTTCCGAACAGAACATCTTGGCCATGGCGGCTTCGATGCGAATGTCGTAACCGCCGCGATCGGCCATGGCCGAGGCCAGCCAGGTGGTTGCTTCCATGGCGAATACCGTGGAGGACATGTAGGCTATCTTGTTGGCAATGGCCTCATGCTTGCCGATGGGCAGGCCCCATTGCACGCGTTCATTGGCCCAATTGCGGACGATGTTCAGGCATTGCTTACCCATGCCCACGCAAGCGGCGGGCAAGGTTAGGCGGCCGGTGTTGAGCGTGGTTAAGGCGAGCTTCAGGCCCTTGCCCGGTCCCAGGATGATATTCTCGGCGGGAACCTTCACGTTGGTGAATTTCAATTGCCCGTTATGGATGGCGCGGATGCCCATAAAGTCGCAACGATGCATCACCTCGACGCCTGGCATGTTGGCCTCGACGATGAAAGCCGTAATCTGGGTGATCTCCTTGCCCTTGCGGATTTTCGGAGGCGTCTTGGCCATGACGACCAGGATGTCCGCCGTGGTTCCGTTGGTGCACCACAGTTTCACGCCGTTCAAGATATAGTGCTTGCCATCCTCGGTGGGCTCGGCATGCGTGGACATCTTCGCGGGATCGGATCCGACGTTCGGTTCCGTCAATGCGAAAGCCGAGATCGCGCCGTCGGCGAAACGGGGCAGCCATTTTTGCTTTTGCTCGGGTGTGCCGAACAGTTTCAGCGGCTGCGGCACGCCGATGCTTTGGTGGGCCGAAAGCCAGACGGCCGTCGAGCCGCAATGGGAGGACACCAAGGCGATGACGCGGTTGTAATTCACTTGCGATAGGCCCAGACCGTTGTATTCCTTGGGGATTTTCATCGCCCACATGCGCTTGGTGGTGAACCAATCCAGGACTTTTTTCGGCACTTCCCGGGTGCGGTCGACTTCGTCCGCGTCCAGGTTGGCTTTCAGGTAAATGCCCACCTCGCTGCACAATTTATCGCCGATGGCTTTGTCCTCGGCGTTTTGTTCGGGATAGGGCGTGATGAGTTCGGGTTGAAACCGGCCCATGAACAAGCCGCCGGCGAAGCTGGGACTGTCCCATTTCACCTCCCGATTGGATTCGGCCACGAGCATGGCCTCGGCCTTTTCCTTTGACATCTTGGAGGTGTCAATTTTCATGTCGAATTCTGCTTCTTTACCGTCCTTGGTTTCCGCGGCCATCCGTCTTCCTCCGGTCAGTGACTGACCTCTGGTCAGTTTATGGATTAGATATCGCTAATATCTTACACTAAAGCAAAGCGTGCCGCCAGAATTTCCCGTTCGTAAATTTCCGTGTGCGGAGCCTTAAACCGGCGCATGTTTTCTCTGTCTTGATTCGCAGGGTAACTTGGATGTTTCGGGCTGATAAATAATCCCGCATGCAGCCATTCCGGGACGGGAAGGCAAATGCCGGAAAGTGGGGAATTGCAGGAAGAGTCGGCTCCCGTCCTAACTGAACCTAACCGCGCATCGGAATCCAGAAACTGATCACGCTGAGCACCAAGGCCGCGACTACCGATCCCAAGCCGATGGCGAACATTTTTTTCTGGCCTTTTTCCAGCCCCTGCGTAAATATCAAGAGCCCTTTCAGCGATTGTCCCAGCAGTATCCCACCGAAGCAACTGAATACGCATACCAAGCTGATCATCAAAAGCATTTGGATTTCTCCTACCCGAGATTTTCCAATAGTATACCCTGTTTAGGCCAAGGCAACAATCCCCCGCAGTCTAGACAAAACGGCAAGAGATTGTTCGTGATCAACAGCCCGCGCACATATAAAAATGGCTCCTTCCGAAGAAGGACCCGCTTAGGGTAGCCTCGAACCGGTTTCAGGCCGGCGATTTCGATTTCTTAATCTTGACGTATTCTTCTAAAGAATAGGACCGTTTTTCCAATTCATCGCTGGCGTCCCCGGAGGATTCATTCCGAGCCGAGTCGGCGCGATTCGCATGTTCACGCGCCATCATCTGGGTATCGCTGGCGGCTGCAGGCGTATTCATCGGTTCATTGGAGAACAACTCCATGGAATCGAGCGCGGAAATGTCCAAAGTGGGAAGTTCCTGCTGAAGTTTTTGGGTCAGGTTTTTGCCTTCCGAGGAAGCTTCGACCAACATTTCCTGGAGACGGACGGGAATGGTCAATCGGCCCAGCATGGTGCAGATCTTGATGGTGGACGATCCGGGCACTTCGTACAAACCGAAATAACAGGTCGCGCCGTTGGTCAACGACTTGAATTCCTCTCCCAACATGTTCAGAAAACGGCTGGAGGTTTTTTGCAGGATGGCTGCAGGCGCATAAATGCTGATGGCGCCGCAGGCGGCCGTGGCGAAATTGAAACCTTCGGCCATCAAACCGCTGGTGGACCAAATTTCGCGCAAGCGCGGTAGAATATCGTCGAGAGTATTGATTTGGTTGGCGGCCAATTCCGTCTCGCCGAAAATCAGGATGCCTTTGGACAAAAGCACCTTGCGGAAATCCTCGTTGTCGAAGCTGATGAGGCTCTTGGCGGAGAACTCAGTGTTCAACGAGTTGAAATTCGTGAAGGTCTTGACCACGTACTCGTTCGCTTGCGGATAAAATGCCGACAGGCTGCTGTCCGGGAATTGTTGCAGAATCTTGTTGTTGTCGACCATGATGCAGGAGTCGAAGTTCTCGCCCACGATGCGGTTCACGGCGCGCAAGGCGTTTACTTTGGAAAGGGCCGATTCGTCATTGGTGGGAATCGTCACCAGCGTCACAATGGGGAGGTTGAAGCGCTTGAGCATGTTTCCGAGCAAAGCGATATTGCTGCCGGTTCCTCCGCCCAATCTGGCTGCGATCAGAATCGCGTCCGCGCCGGTGATGAATTGCTGGATGCCCGCGAGGATATTGGGCAAATGGGAGAAAATGGCCTTCTCGCCGATGCGGGGATCTTTTCCCGCTCCGTCGGTGTCATTGAGAGGCGTATGGAATTTCCGGTTTTCGGGAATGTTGGCCAAATCCTTCAAGTCAAGGATTGAAGTGTTGACCGCCATGCTGGGATAGCCATATTTCGCGAAAGTGTTAGCGAGGTTTCCGCCGCATTGCCCCAAACCGATAATCGCGAATTTTAATCTCGTCGTCATAACACTCCCCGCCTAAATGTATGTGGACCGACCGTTCGGTCGAAAACCGAAGCGGTAAAAAGCTAAAAAACTCGTGCTTTGGGAATCAAGATACCGTCTATCGGAGCGAAGAGCGAGTTAAATGAGCCAGTTTATGCGGGATTTAGGCCTCAGTCGTGGCTGAAACCTGTTTTTCGAGCGCGCCCATCAAGGCATGCCAGGCCAGGGAGGCGCACTTAATGCGGGAGGAATACTCCCGGACGCCTTTGAATAGGGTCAATTTCCCAAGATGGGTTTCCTGGACATCCGGATCCAAATCGCCTATGACCATGTCATGGAACTCCTTGAACAAGGACTTCGCCTCATCCGAAGACTTGCCTTTCAGGAAGGTCGTCATCATGGAGGCGCTTGCCTTGGAGATGGCGCACCCGTTCCCTTGAAAACTTACGTCCGAGATGATGCCGTCCGCACCAACATTAAGGAATAGGGTGATGTGATCGCCGCATAAGGGGTTATGGCCTTCGCACGAGTACGTGGCATCTGGAATCACGCGGTAATTGCGCGGGTTTTTGTTATGGTCCAGAATCACTTGCTGATACAATTCATGGCTGCGCGACATTAGCGGAATACCTCGATGATTTTTCGGAGGCCCGCGGCCAGGGCGTCCAGATCCGCTGTGTCGTTGTACGGCCCCAGCGAGGCGCGGGCGGTGGCCGGTACTCCGAAACGATCCATGGTGGGTTGGGCGCAATGGTGTCCGGCGCGGATGGCGATGCCCTCTTCGTCCAGCAAGGTGCCGATATCATGCGGATGCACGCCTTCCAAGGTGAAGGACAGGATGGAGGCCTTGTGCGGAGCTGTGCCGATCAACCGGAGTTCCGGAATTTCGGACAACAGACGCGTGCCGTATTGGAGCAGGGCGTTTTCATGCGCGGCGATGCGATCCAGGCCGAGGTGCGCCAAGTAGTCGAGGGCGGCTCCCAGGCCGACCACTTCAACGATGGCGGGCGTTCCGGC
The DNA here is from genome assembly GCA_017881725.1 of Fibrobacteria bacterium. Taxonomy (GTDB): domain Bacteria; phylum Fibrobacterota; class Fibrobacteria; order UBA11236; family UBA11236; genus Chersky-265. Next base: position 5,748 of record JADGQO010000107.1, on the reverse strand, counting down.
TTCAAAGCGATGCGGAGGCTTTTGATATGTCGTGCGCGCGAACGTGACGCGTTCAATCATGTCGCCGCCGCCTTGATAGGGCGGCATGGATTCCAAAATGGCCGACTTACCGTAGAGGATGCCGATGCCCGTGGGGCCGAACATTTTATGTCCCGAGAAGGCGTAAAAATCCGCGTCCAAATCCCGCACGTCGACTTTCATGTGCGAGACCGACTGCGCGCCGTCAATCAACACTACCGCGCCGCGACGCGTTGGATCCTGAGGGTTGAAATGATTCGCCTGTCGGGCCATGCGAATCATTTCCTTGACGGGATTGATGGTCCCGAGGGCGTTGGAAACGTGGTTCACGGCGACGATGCGCGTGCGCTCGGTCAAGAGCTTGGCGTATTCCGAAAGGATCAGGGTTCCGGTATCGTCAACGGGGATGACCTTGATCACGGCGCCGGTCATTTCCGTGATGAGTTGCCAAGGGACGATATTGGCATGATGTTCAATCGTCGAAAGCAGGATTTCATCGCCCGGTTTCAAAAATTTCCGGCCGTAACTATAGGCCACGAGATTGATGCTTTGCGTGGTGCCGCTGGTATAAACGATTTCTTTTTCCGATGCGGCATTCAGAAGTTTGGCGACCTTCTTGCGTGTATTTTCGTACTCGGCCGTGGCCTTTTCGCTGAGACGATAAACGCCCCGCCGCACCGTGCCGTAGCTTTCCCGATAGAACCTGTCCATGGTCTCAATGACGGATAACGGCTTTTGCGTTGTGGCCGCGCTGTCCAGATAATGCAAGGCCATGCCCGGTTCGCCCGCATCGCCGCCGAACAGGCGATTGAGGACGGGAAAATCCGCTTTGATGTTCAACATGGGCACTGGGAAGATCGATGGGGGCGATGACATATCAGGCTTTCGCGCCGCCGGGCAGCTTGGTTTTCAAAGTATCCTTCAAGGTATCCTTCAGCGTGTCTAAAAGGGCGTGATCCAACGATTCTCGGAATCCGCCTTGAACGGGTTTGCCGGCCTTTTCCAGGATTTCGGCGATGAAGGCGATGGTCATCAAAGTCGTCGCGTTCGCGGCGGTGAGTCCGCGCGATTCCAAATAAAAGCGTTGGGCCGGATCGAGTTTACCCGTGGTGGCGCCATGGGCGCATTTCACGTCGTCGGCATGGATCATGAGGCGCGGCTTACTGTCCGCACGGGCTTCATCCGACAGCATCAAATTATTGATGAGCTGATGAGCGTTGGTGCCTTGCGCCTTGGGGGCCACGTAAATACTGCCGTCCACGCTGCTGCGCGCTTGATCGGCCGCGACGGTTTTGAAATGCTGGTTGCTCTTGCAATGGGGAGCCAGATGGCGAACGCGCACATGCGTATGCGCCTGACGATTCCCGGTCAATACCGTGGCGCCGTTCAGATCCGCTTCCGCGCCTTCCCCGGCCAAATCAATTTCGAAGGCCGTACGCGTCAGCGTGCAGCCGGTATGCGCCGAAACCAAGGCCACGCGCGCGTTGCGGGCCAGGCGCGCGGAAAACTTGCGCAGGCTGAGGCCGGTGTCCAAATCGGAAGTTTCCCAGTAGCGTAAACCGGCGCTCTCATCCAGCAATGCCAGGGTGTGGGTATTTGAAATTCCCCCCGGAAATCCGGCATGCCGGACCAGGATTTCGGCCTCACTCAATTTGGGTCCCAGGTAGAGGACTGCGGCGTCGCGACGACGAGCGTTGGTCGCGGAGATGTCCGTGTGATAATGCAGGATTTGGATCCGCGATGTTGTTTTTATCCCGGACTGGTTTTTGATCCCGCTTTTGGGTTTGATCACGACGGGAGCATCCGCGAATAGCCAGGCCAACGCTGCGGCAGGATCGGATTCATTTTCAAGGCTGGCGAACAAATCGAATTCGGGTGGAACGACATTTTCCGTGTCGGCAGGAGTCATTGTCTTCACTTGCAAATGATCCGAAATCCGCGAGAGTTTCGGTTCGAATCGGCCATCCACCAAAACGATAACGTTTTCTTCTGCCTCAGTATAAGTGAGGGTGCGAATCTTCTCCAGACTGGGCCAACCTGGCGTCGCGGCGAACGACGCAGGCGATTTTGAGTTTGCATCATCCGCAACCGATTCCGGTATGGCAGACAATTGGGCGGACAACTCCGAGAGTCGAATAAAACTGAAATCCTCGGAATGGGAATTCGGCAATCCGATTTTTTTCAAAGCGACAAGCGCGGCGGCGCGGGCCTTGGAAAGTTCGTTGCCGATTCCGCGCGTTGCATCCGCAAGGAGGCGCGCGGAATCGATTTGTTTTTCCGCCGCCAAATTCAAGGCTTCCGGCCAAAGGATGGATACCGGCTGGCGCATGTATTGCGACTGGGTGGGGGCGACGGCGGTAGTCATGAAAATTTCACTTCAACCAATCGTAGCCGAGTTTTTCAACTTCCAGGGCCAGGCTCGGCCCTCCCGATTTGATGATGCGCCCGCCGCTTAATACATGCACGAAATCCGGTTGCACGTAGTCCAATAGACGTTGGTAATGGGTAATCAGGACGATGGCTTTATTCGGAGCGCGCAACCGATTGATGCCTCCCGAAACGACTTTCAAAGCATCAACGTCCAGCCCGGAATCGGTTTCGTCAAGAATGGCCAGGGTCGGATCCAACACGGCCATTTGCAGGATTTCATTCCGCTTCTTCTCGCCGCCTGAATACCCCTCGTTGATGGCGCGGTCTTTGTACCGCGAGTCCATGTCCAAGGCTTTCATCTTGGCATCCAGGATTTCCTCGAAATCCAAGGGGTCGGCTTCTTCCAAACCTTGGTCCTTGCGGCGCGTATTATAGGCCATGCGCAGGAACTCCGCGTTGTTCACGCCCGGAATTTCCACCGGATATTGGAAGCTCAGGAAAATGCCTTTGCGGGCGCGCTCGTCGGCGGACAATTCCAGGATATTCTCCCCCTGGAATCGGATTTCACCTTTGGACACTTTATAATCGGGATGTCCCGCGATGATTTTCGAAAGCGTGCTTTTCCCCGAACCGTTCGGCCCCATGATGGCATGGACTTCACCGGCTCTCACGGAAAGGTTGACGCCTTTGAGGATGGTCGTCAGACCTTCGTCTCCGCCGATAGTGGCTTCCACGTCCTTTACGTCCAACATCAATGCTTGGTTATCCAACGCTGTTCTCCAATTTCAAGGCCAACAATTTTTGTGCTTCCACCGCGAATTCCATCGGCAATTGCTTGAACACGTCTTTGCAAAATCCGTTCACGATCATGCTGATGGCGTCTTCCCGTGGTATGCCGCGCGATTGGAAATAGAACAATTGGTCCTCGCTGATTTTCGAGGTCGAGGCTTCGTGTTCTACCTGGGAAGATGAGTTTCCGGTTTCGATGTACGGAAAAGTATGCGCGCTGGCGTTCGACCCGACCAACATGCTGTCGCATTGCGAATAGTTGCGCGCGCCCGTAGCGTTGCGGCCGATGCGCACTAAACCGCGATAGGCATTGCTGCTGTAATCCGAAGAGATGCCCTTAGAGATGATGCTGGACTTGGTGTTCTTGCCCAGATGGATCATTTTCGAGCCGGTGTCGGCCTGCATTTTTCCCGCAGTCAAGGCTACGGAATAGAATTCGCCCACGGACTCATCGCCGACCAGGATGCAGCTGGGGTATTTCCAGGTGATGGCCGATCCGGTTTCCACCTGGGTCCAACTGATTTTGGATTTTTTGCCCAGGCATTTTCCGCGCTTGGTGACGAAGTTGAAAATCCCGCCCTTGCCGGTTTTCGGATCGCCGGAATACCAATTCTGGACCGTGCTGTATTTGATTTCGGCATTGTCGAGCGTGACCAGTTCCACCACTGCGGCGTGCAATTGGTTGGTATCGAATTTTGGCGCCGTACATCCTTCCAGGTAGGACACGTAACTGCCCTCGGCGCACACGATCAAGGTGCGCTCGAATTGTCCGGACTCCTCCGTGTTGATGCGGAAATAGGTCGACAACTCCATGGGGCATTTGGTATTCGGCGGGATATAGACGAACGATCCGTCCGTGAACACGGCGGAGTTGAGAGCCGCGAAAAAATTATCCCCGATGGGCACGACCGAGCCGAGGTATTCCTCGATCAACTCCGGGTATTCGTGGACAGCTTCGGAGATGGAACAGAAAATGACGCCATGCTCCAGCAACTTTTTCTTATGCGTCGTGGCCACGCTCACGCTATCGAACACGGCATCGACCGCCACGTTGGAAAGCCGTTTTTGCTCATCGAGTGGGATGCCCAGCTTTTCAAAGGTTTTCAGAATTTCCGGATCGACTTCGTCCAGTCCGGACAAAGTGGGCTTGACTTTCGGCTTCGCGAAGTAAACGATGTCCTGATAATTGATGGGCGGATAGTCGACATGGGCCCAACCCGGTTCATGCATGGTCAGCCATTTTTTATAGGCCTTCAGGCGGAACTCCAAAAGGAAAGGCGGCTCGTTTTTCTTGGCCGAGATGGCGCGGATGACTTCTTCGCTCAGGCCCTTGGCCATGGCTTCCATTTCCACCGTCGTGGTGAAGCCGTATTTGTATTCCCCGTCGGCATCGGTACCAACGCCCTTTGGCGGGGTCATCGGAGAACTGTCAGGGTTGATTTTGGAATCGGCCATATCGCTCATGATTTTTTCTTGATAAAAAGGCTACTAAGGTAAACTTAGCCTTCCACGGGGATGACTTGCATCCCGCCGAAAATCTGGCGGCGCAGGGAATCTTCAATGAATGCCAAAGTGGCGCCGGTGCTGGATCCGCAAGACCCGCAGGCGCCTTGATATTTGATCATCAAGCGATGGCCTTCTTCCAAATCCTGAATGCGCAAGTCACCGCCGTCCATGTTCAATCCCGGCCGGATATCCTTATCGATAACGGATTCAATCGCCGAGATTTGCTCATCCTTCGGCTTCTTGAGCCACTCTTCGTCCGCCTGAGTCAGGCTCTCGAAACTCGCGCGCGGTCTGCCGGTTTGATTCGCCTTCATTTGAATCGTCGCCAATGCCAAGGCTTTGGCCGAGGCGTACACCTCCTTGGCGCTGGCCAACAGGGGAGGCAAGGAGGCGAACGCTTCCTCCGCGGATTGCGCCGTGGCGGGAAGGCCATCCTCATCCCGAAGTAATGCTTCGATTTGGGAAATGGTAATGGCGCAGGCGGATTCCAACTTCATACCCTTGACCAAGGTGCACAACATTTCGCCGAGGGCGATGGAAATGGGTCCGCCATAGGAAAAGAATTTGGCATCATAAACCAAATCACTTTGCGGATCGATCAACCAATACACCTTGATGTCCTTGAACTTGGCCGTAGCCAAAGCCAAGTCTTTGCTGGCCGCGTCTTCCGTGAAGAAAGCGCCCCGATGTTTGGGTGTCGTGGAAAGCGTTGTTATTTTCTGAGAATATTTACGGTCTGGAATATTGGATGGGACCGGACCATGGGCTTCAACAGGCGAAGTTGAAGGTGCGCCCGTTTCATTTATTCCGGCGGCGCCGGTGGGAAAGGCAGGTTGCGTCACTGGGTGGGCCTTTTCGTTCAATCCTTGCTACTGGAAACCAACCTAACAAATTATCTACTCTTTTGGTAGATAATTCAGGATGGCATTTTGTCGTTCGCTCCCATCCGCTTTAAATTTTTGTGTTATACTGGATTTGGAACAGCAAGACAGGGTCAGAATGGAATTCTTGGTCGCTGTTAATTGAATGACTTAACTCTATGAATTAATTTTAGTTATGAACTTT
>JADGQO010000106.1 GCA_017881725.1 Fibrobacteria bacterium | reverse complement strand
TACCAGCCGAAGCCTTGCAACTTGTGATTGGCGATGAAGCGGATGAAGATGCGGATGGCGAACCAGGCGGAAACCATGCTGACGAGGAATCCGACGGCGAAAATGGGCGCGTCGGAAACGTGCAGGGCGTCACGGCTCTTGAGCAAATCGTAGGCGGTGGCGGCGATCATGATCGGCACGGCGGCCAGGAAGGAATATTCCGCCGTGGTCTTGCGGTCGATTTTTCCGAGTATGCCGCCGATCAAGGTGGAGCCGGAGCGCGACATGCCGGGCCACAGAGCGAGGCATTGGAACACGCCGACCGTCAAGGCATCGCGCCAGTCGAGTTGGTGGATGCTAGTTTTAACTTGCCCGGGACGACGCACCCGTTCCACCAGAATCAGGCCTAGGCCGCCGAGGATGAGGCCCATGGCCACGGTAGTCGGGGAAAATAGGTGCTCATGGATGTAGTGATGCGCGAACTTTCCGACGATGAGGGCGGGAAGGGTGGTGACGCCAAGTAGTCCGATGCCGCGCCAGCCCTGGAAGCCGCCGTTGGCGCCGGGAGAGTCCCCGGAAGCCTCGTCGCCGGTCAAGCTACCTTGGGCCGATGCGCCGTTGACAGGGATCCGGGGCGTCCGACCGGGGATTAGGCACAGGAACCGTTCGCGATAATAAAAGACCACAGCGAGGATGGCGCCGAGTTGGATGAAGATTTCGAACGATTCGGCCGTGGGGCCGACGAAATTGAGCATATGGCCGGCGATGATCAAATGACCCGTCGAAGAGACCGGCACGAATTCGGTGAGGCCTTCCAAAAGTCCGAGCAGAACGGCGATGAGGTACATGGAGCCAAGTTAATTAATCCCCAAGTCGGGACCAATCCTAAACCGCTAAACAAAGCTCCGTAACCTGGCGAGAACGGCCGCGAGGGTGGTGAAAGTCTCAACCTGGCCTGCGGCATGCCATGTCCAAAGGATATCCGGTCCGGATTGCCGTCCCTCCAACAATCCCAGATCTGCGGGGGATTTCGATTCGGTTACGGCGGAGAGGCTCGGGTCCGCCCCGTCGCCGGGGAGGGCGGAGTGGGTGGGTTGATTGGAGTTGGCGGCAGCGTCGATGGTGGCGGCGAAGCCTTCCCGCTCCAGGGCGCGAGCGGCCCAGGACGTCAAGACCGCGTCCGCGCGCACCCGGATTTTCCGCGTCGGCGGAGCATGGATGCGAAATTCTCCTGAGGCGGGATCGAATACCACGTCGCCTTGATCGAAGACGCGCGCGAAAGCGCCGGACAAAACCAAATCCTCCGGCAGGCCTGATAGCAGGGGGCCGCCGGGATGCATCAGCCAAAGCTTATCGGCGGCGCGCAGGGCCAAATCCAAATCATGCGTGGATAGCAGCACGGCACGGCCCCGCGTCCGGGCCATGCGCCGCAAGGTCCGCAGGGTTTCCACGCGGCGGGGCAGATCCAAAAACGCGGTGGGCTCATCCAGGAGCAATAGGGACGGCTCTTGCGCCAAGGCCCGCGCCAGCAAGGCTTTTTGCTTTTCCCCGTCGCTCAAACGATCGAATATCCGATCGCGCAATTCCCAGGCGCCGGAATCGCGCAGGGCGTTTTCGACGGCTGCGCAATCGGCTGCGCGCAGTCGTCCCGTCCAGCCGGTATGGGGATGGCGGCCGAGCGCGGCCACGTCCTGCACGGTGAGGCCTCCGCCGTCCACGCGTTCGGTCAGCACGATGGCGGCCCTGCGCGCCCAGGATTCCGGCGCGAAGCCGGACGCGTTTTGACCGTCCACCTCCAAGCCGCCGGACAGCGGCGCTTGCAGTCCGCACAAGGTGCGCAGCAAGGTGGACTTGCCCGCCCCGTTCGGCCCCAACAGGCAAACCATTTCGCCGGCGCAAAGTTCCAAATCCAAGCCGGAAAGCACGGTACGTCGTCCTTCGGGAAGCCCGCGCCCGGAATAGCCCACCGAGAGACCCGTGGTCCGCAAAAGGATCCGGCCGGTTTCCGGAATGGATTCCGTAGTACCCTGCATGTTACCCTGCGGAATCATTCCCGCGCCCTTTCGGAATTGGAATTCCGGCGCAGCAACACCCCGATCACCACGGGAGCGCCCACCAAGGCCATCACGGCGTTGAGCGGCAAGGCGCGGCCCGTACCCGGCAGACGCGAGGCCAAATCCGCGGCCAAGGAAATCGCGCCGCCCAGGACGGCGCAGGCCGGCAGCAGAATCCGATGATCGGCCGTGCGGAACAGACCCCGGGCGATATGCGGTACGGCCAGGCCCAGGAACGCGATGGGGCCGCAAAAGGCGGTGACGGCTCCGGACAGCAGCGAGGCGCTGAACAATAGCAGGAGGCGCAAGGTCTGGACCGGCACTCCCAGGCTGCGCGCATACTCCCAACCCAGTAGGAGCGCGTTCAAATGCTTGGCGCAAGGAGCCGCCAATAGGGCGCCGACCACCAGCGCGCCCGCCAGCACGGGCATTTGCGCCCACGTAACGCCCGCGTAACTGCCGAAAGACCAAAACGTGAAGGCCCGGATTTGCTCCGAGGTCCCGAAGGCTTGCAAGACGCTGACCAAGGCCGAAGCCACCTGCCCGAACATGAGTCCGAGAATGAGCAAGGTCGCGTTGCCGCGCACGCGCCGCGCCACGGCCAAGACCAACAACATGACGGCCAGTGATCCAATCACGGCGGAACCTGCCATTCCCAATTGGGCCCACAGCCCGCCCGCTGCCAGCCAGGCCGGCAACACTCCGCCGACCGTGCCCGCCACGGCCAAGGCCACACCCAAAGTGGCGCCGGAGCTGATCCCTAAGGAAAACGGCCCTGCCAGGGGATTGCGGAACAAGGTTTGCAATTCCAATCCGCTCAAGGCCAGGCACGCTCCGCCGAGCCAGGCGGCGAGGCAACGCGGCAAACGGATTTGACGCAGGATATCGTCCCAAACCGGATCGGCCGCATGCCGACCGAACAACACCGCCAGGCATTGACCCCAGGGGATGCGCTCGGATCCGGAGGTCAATCCGAACAGGAATAACAAGGCCCCGCCCACAGCCAGCAAGGCCAAACCCAGCGAGGCGCGTCCGGCCTTCACGGCTTTTTCTCCGGCCCTGGCGAGGGCTCCGGCGCCTTTTCATCGAGCTTGCGGTACCAGCGCGAAACGTGGCCGGGCAGCAACTCCGGATGGAAGAGCGCGATTAAGTCGGCCAGGATCCAGTCGGGACGGGCGGCGCCGGTTTGGAAGTAATCGTTGCCGCCGTCGCCGCAGAGGAGGTGATCCTGGTTGTAGACCTCGCCGCGTTGGAAGGCGCGGAAAGCCGCATGGCGCGGGTCGCGCGCGCGCCCCTCGGACAAGCTGCGCCAAGTGCCGGGATTGAGCCAGAAATCCGCGTCGCGGGCCTTGGCCAGCACCGTTTCCAAATCGAGGTTCAAGGTTCCGCGCAGGGTATCGTCGGCCCATAGGTAATTCGCCCCGGCATCGGCCAGGAGCCGCGCGACGTAGCTGCGCCCGCCCGGCATCCACCAGACCCCGCCGAAGGGCGCGTCGATGAGGACGGTGGGCCTCCGGACCGCGCCGGCGGCCAACGCCGCGAGCGCCCGATAGCCGCTGTCCACCACGGCGAACAGGGAATCGGCTTCCCGGCTTTTTCCCAGGAAGGCGGCCGTGAACTTCATCCATTCGGCGCGGCCCAGAGGCGTCGCTTCCATGTAAGCCCCATCGATCAGGGCCGGGACACCCGCCTCGCGTAACTTGGCGAGTCCGCCGTCCGAAGCGCCTCCCACCACGAAGGTGAACGCCGCCTGCGGGCGCGTGGCCACCACCGCTTCCGCGTCCACGTGCATGTCGTCGCCGACGTCGCGGATGCGGCCCTGGCGTAACCGCTCCGTTACCCGGGAGTCGCACGCGAACCGGCCTCCACCCAAGCCTACCAGCGCGTCCAACGCTCCGAAGGCCGTAAAAGCGTACAAGTTGGTGGTCGTCAAGGTGACGGCGCGGCGCAAGGGAACCGGCACGCGGAGGGAATCCTGGGAAATAAACGTGACGGGAGACAAAAAATTTTCAGCGGGGGAGGACGATCTGCCGGCGGCCCCGGCGTTCGGCGGGGCGGCGGGAGCGGGAACCAGAATATAAGTGAACACCGAGCGCGAACCCTGCCAAGGACGTAACACGCGTAAGACGGTGGTATCGCCCGATACCGACCGCGTGAACCCCCGGGCCTGCGCCAAGGCCTGGCTGCGCGCGGTTCGGACCGGCGGTCCGGTGCCGTCCGGCACCGGACCCAAACCATGGCCGGTGTCCGCGGCCAGTGACGTCGCGGCGGATTGTTCCAGCCGGGCCCCATAATGGGATGAAGCAGGGACGATGGATTGCTTGCAGCCGATCCCAACCAAAAGCAGCGACACCGAACTCACGGTGAGGACTCCCAACAACCGCCGGAAACGGGAAATAATGTAGTGTAATCTGGACAAGCCGGGAAATATAGAACCCCTTGGATTGAACACCTGGGCGGCCATTTCCGCAAGATTCCACCCCCGGCCCCGGTGAATGGAAAACCGTGGGTTCATTTGCCGGGGCGCATTCCACGGGCAATAGACGGGAGTGCGACTGAGCTACTTTTATTACTATTCAAACGTCGGTGGTGTCTCTGGGTCTGGCCCCCCATCCTCCGGCTTCCCTTTTTCGTTGTGGCAAAGCATTTGAATTCACCCTTAAATCCATTTGGCTTCCCTTTTCCGGACGAGTCCGCCGATCAAGGCGGCCATGACGGACGTCCTTTGGGCGAGAAGCTCGACCATTTCTATAAAAGCCGCAAAGAGGAAGGCGAACTCCAGACCACGGAAATTCCCATATCCATGCTCATGGCCTTGGACCAGCTGACGCGCCTGCGCGAAGAAGTCCGGGAAGCCACCGCCGCCCAGCCCTTGCGCCCCGAGCACGATCGGAAAAGCCTGGCGGCCATGAAAGAGTTAAGCGGGCATCTTAAACGCGTCGCCGCCTTCGCCAAATTGCTGGCCCTGAAAACCGGAATGAGCGAGAAGGAAGCCAACTTCGTCAAACAGATTTCCCCCATGCACGATATCGGCAAATGGGCCATCCCCGAGGCCATCCTGCAGAAACCCAGCGCCCTGACGCCGACCGAATGGGAAATCATGAAGACCCATACCTCCGCCGGCTACGACATGCTCAAGGACTCCAAGCTGGACGTACTGCGCATGGGCGCGCTCGTGGCCGTGCAGCACCAGGAAAAATTCGACGGCACCGGCTACCCGAAAGGGTTGCGAGGCGAGGAAATCCACATTTACAGCCGTATCACGACCGTGGTCGACGTGTTCGACGCCCTGGGCAGCGAACGATCCTACAAGCAGGCTTGGGCCGTGGACGACATCATCCGATATTTCCAGGATGGCCGCGGGACGCACTTCGATCCGATACTGGTGGATTTGCTGCTGGGAAACCTGGACGAATTCCTGGCCGTGCGGCAAACCTTGTCCGTGGCCTCCGGTTCCCACGGGGAATAATCGACCCTCGACATATGCCGGTTACCGTAACTTGACAGTTACGTCACGGACAACAAGTCCACGACCATGCCTATCAGGATGTTGAGGCGGAAAGGCTTTTGCAGGAATGCCACTCCGGGCCGCTCCAGGGATTTGTGGATGGAGGCGTTGCTCGAACCGGTATAGCCGGACATGAAAATCACCTTCACGTCGGGGAAATCGCCTTGCACGGTATCGACCAGCTCCGAACCGCCCATGTGCGGCATCACCACGTCGGTCAAAATCAGATCCACGGATTTCCGGGTAGTTTTCAAAACCTCAATGGCCTCAAGACCATCGCTCGCCTCCAAAATCGTGTAGCCCTTGATTTGCAACAGCTCGCGAATCAATCCGCGCAGCATGTCCTCGTCCTCGACCAATAAAATCGTGCTCATCGCCCCGCTGTTTCGTTACCGATAAGATACGCTGTGATCGTACCGGACGGTACAAACATTATGAATTCCTTTGCGATCGGCTACCGGCGCAGTAGTTTGTATGGGATGTTGCGATTTGGAATCAATCCAAACGCAATTCTTTATAAGTCATTGCGGTATCGGAGGTAGACTCAGCCCGGAACCCTATGGTGCCGAGCACCCGACCCGATTCGGTCTCCACCCGCACGCGCCAATCCCCCGGCGCCAGGGTGCGCTTGAACGTGAACCCGCGAAAGCCGTCTTTCCTGCCCCCGTGAATGGGAAAGCCGATGCGCGAGTATTCCGTCCAGCCTTTTTTACCCCCGTCATCATGCATCCAGCGATGGTACAAGGTGCACTGAATCCCCGTCGGCAGGAAAATGGAGGTGTAGCAGTAGATTTTTTCCCCCGGCCTTTGCCGGACCTCATTTTCCGAGGCGCGCCAAAAAAACCAAAACGGCGGCTCCTCAATACGGGCATAAAAGTCGGAACCCTGTTTTTCCAGGTCGCGGCAGATGATGAGTGATTTTTTGACCAGCGGAACCGGAGGAATGGCATTGCAGATGTAAAGCACCGTCAGGAGCCCGGCCATGACCACGGCGGGCCAAGCCGACCCACGGGCCTTGCGGGACAGGCGCTTGAGCCCGAACACCGAAGCTGTTCCCAGCGCGGTGCTGAGATAAAACCATACGGGATGAATGCTGTGGAACAGATGCGGCAGGGCGAAATTCAAGAACAGGATGGCGCAGAGTCCGAAAAAAGTCCAGGTCAGGGTAAAATGGTGATAATGATCCTCAAGGAATTCGTTGAGGCAGAGCAGCGCGACCAACAGCAAAATGAAGGCGAAGCTGGGTAAATAGCTGGAGGACAGGAAATAAAAGATGACCAAGGCGCTGAACATGCCGCCGAAAAAAAATTGCAAGGCGAAGAAAGGCCCGTCCTCCCGGAGCCAGTGCCGGAGCTTTCCGAATTTGGTGGAGGGCGCCTCTAAGGCCTGTGCCGGGGACAATACGCCGGAGAATTCGCTGGAGGCTGCGTGGACGCCGGATGCGGTGGCAGACGATGCGGCTCCGGACGGCGTGACGCCGGGCCGCACTACACCGGGCAATGTATCGCCGTGCGGGACCGCACCGGGCGAGGTCCCGCCCGGCGGGAAGTCGTCATGCGGTTTGGATTTCGACCCATGATGCGTGATGCCGCGGCGGCCCATCCACAATAGGATGCCGCCCGACAAGATCAAATAGCCCAGCAGGATGAAGAGGTCGTAAGTCTGGATGCCCTGGCCCAGGGTGAAGGCGTCGAACAGGAATCCGCCAAAAAACGCGACGGCGGGAAACGCTCTCTTAAACTTGGTATAGTCGAATAGTAAGCGAAGAGCCATGGTTGCGCTTTGGAAGGGTGTCGGCGAAAATTTATAACTTTTCGGTCGCCCCGAAAGCCCCGCCGCCCTTGGTAGGGCGGACGATTCAGCGCGGGTTCGGGCCACACGGATATGGTCCGGAACAAGTACTCACCCCCAAAACCGAAATCCATGCCGCTAAAACCTTATTACCAAATCGCCGGCCTTCCGCCCAAACCGCATTTCCTATTGAAAGACCATACCGGTCGCGAATTCGCCGTGGTGGAACATTATGAAACCGACCGCGCCAAAGCCACGGGCCATACGCTGTTGGAATTCTTCACCACTGATCCTTCGTTGAAAGCCCGGCCCCTGGTATGGCTGGACGTCGAACGCTGGGAGGTCCTGGCCGGGCATGGAAAAAATTTGCCCGACGCCGATTTCGAGCATGGCCTGCAGGCCTTCTTGCAATCCTTTCCCGACTCGGAACGCGATGTGCGCCGCGACCGGGCCCGGCGCGCCCGGTATTCCGACCTCATCGACCTGATCGAAAAAGGCTATACGATAGCCTTCCAGGAGTTGTTCCCGCGCGAGGTGCGCCGCGAGGATTTTCCCACCGCCGCCATCGCCGGAAAAAATTACCTGGTGGACGACCAATACCATGCCCAACCCGGCGACTTCCGCAACCAAGTCACCTTGGTGTTCATTCCGGAATCCGCAGCCGACGCCGCGAACGTTGAACCCGATCTGTTGTGCAACTGGATTTTCGGGGAAGGTTATGAAATCGTCCGTTCTTCCCTCTCAGAATCCTTGAGCCACGAGGCCGTCTCCGCCTTGGTCAAAAACGAAGAGCTGGAAAAAATCTATAAGGAGCGACTCCTCAAGGTTCGCCGCGAAGCCGCTTTGCTGGGCGTGAAACCCAAGCCTTATTCGCCTACGACGCCTGTGACGCCTGTGACGCTTTCCACGCCATCCGCCCAACACGCCCCTTCCAACCCGTCTCACCCATCCCATCCATCTCACCCTGATTCACCCGGTGGAGGAAAACCATGACGCGCCATGACGACGGACTACGCGCCTTCAATGAGCGCGTGGCCATGAAATATCAATTGTACAACGGGCTTTTCCTGGGACTGCCCTTCGAGGATTTGGCCGACACGGGCGTGCAATTGCCGCTGTTCGCCAACCTGTGCCGGGAGAAGCTGCAAGCCGGGAAGTCTCCGGAGGAAATCGTGGAAAGTTTTTTCCGCGAGATGCGCGGGAAAACCTCGCCCCAGGATCGCATGCGCGTCCTGTTCAAGTTCCTGCAATTGGTGGAGCGCCAGGTGGTGCTGTTCGACGCCTTGGAAGACGCGGCTTTCGCCGAGGTGAACGATTTGGACGGGCCGGGAAGCCTGGCCCATTTCCTGGGGCGCGTCCGGGAGCAGGACCGCCAACAGGCCCTTTCGGAGGCGCTTGCCGACTACCGCGTGCGCATCGTGCTCACGGCCCATCCCACGCAATTCTATCCCGATTCCATCCTGGGGATTCTGACGGATCTCGCACGCGCCATCGCCGGGGATCGCCTGGCGGAAATCCACTCCCTGTTGTTGCAGATGGGCAAGACGCGTTTCCAAAACCGCCAGCGCCCGACCCCGCTGGAAGAAGCCCGCAGCCTTATCTGGTATTTGGAGCACATTTTCTACTTCAGCCTGCCGGCCATCCAAGATCGCCTGACGGCGGCCATGCCGCAGGATAAGCAGGACCCGTTCGCGCTGGGACCCAAGATAGAAATGGGGTTCTGGCCCGGAGGCGATCGCGACGGTAACCCATATGTTACGTCGGAAACGACCTTGCAAGTGGCCATGCTGCTGCGCGCCAGCATCCTCAATTTGTACGCGGAGGAATTGGAAAGGCTTTTGGACCGCCTGACTTTCGACGGCATCATCCAACCGCTGCAAGCCATCCGCGACCGCCTGAGGGATACGCCGCGGCGTCCGGGAGCATCGGCCATCGGTGGGTGCGAGGGGCCGGTGTCCGGCGTCAACATCAAGGCCAAGCCTGACGGGCAAAGCCAGGCGCGCGCCGGGTACGCGTCTGCGGAAGAATTACTCGCGGAGTTACGTCCTTTACGCGCGGCGTTGGTCGAACAACACCAAGGTTTGTTCCTGGATCGATTGGACGCCTTCATTCACAAAGTCGCGGTTTTCGGTTTCCATTTCGCCGCCATGGATTTGCGCCAGGACAGCCGCGTCCACGGACACTGCCTGGAGGAAATTTTCAACGGGTTCTCCCGCGTAAAGGAAAAAACCCAGTCCGCGCAACCCTCCCCCGCAACCGAAGCGAAGGCTAACTCCGCGAGCCGCGCCCGTAAGTCCAAAGGCTTTGAAAAACGAAAATCCGATGGCAGTTCCTGGAGCGACCGCCTTTCCGGCTACGCCGGTTTGGACGAGGCGGGGAAATTCGCTTTTCTGGAAGCCTGCATCGCGGCGAAGGATTTGCCCCGCTTGGCCGATCCGGACGTAACGTCCGGCCCGGAGGTGGCGAATGCCAAACAGCCGCCTGTGATAACTCCGGCCCAAGAAACCCTGGCCACCTTGCGCGCCATGCGCCGGATCCAACAATCCAACGGCACGCGCGCTTTGAACCGCTATGTCATCAGCAACTCCCAATCAGCGCGCAACGTCCTGGAAGTGCTGACACTCGCGCGTTTCGCCGGCTGGGAGGCGGGCTCCCTGGATTTCGACGTCATCCCGCTTTTCGAAACCATCGACGACCTGGATCGTTCCGAGTCCATCATGCGGCGACTGTACGCGTCACCGGCATACGCGGAACATTTGCGGCGGCGTGGAAACGCGCAGACCATCATGCTCGGATTTTCGGACGGCACCAAGGACGGCGGTTACATCACAGCCAACTGGGCCATCCACAAGGCCAAGCGCGACCTCACTCGCGTATCGCGCGAGGCGGGCATCCGCGTGGCCTTCTTCGACGGTCGGGGCGGCCCGCCCGCGCGCGGGGGCGGCAATACGCATAAGTTCTACCGCTCCATGGGCGCGGACATCGAGCACCACGAAATCCAATTGACCATTCAGGGACAAACCATCAGTTCCAATTTCGGAACCCCCGAGGCGGCGCGTTATAATCTGGAACAATTGTTCACGGCCGGTTTGGAGGATAAGATTTTCCCGCCCGATGCGCCCGATCTCCGCCCGGCCGACATCCAACTGCTTGAACGCCTGTCGGCGCATAGCCGCGAGGCTTATCTGGCTTTCCGGACCGATCCGCTGTTCCTTCCCTATCTCGAAGAAATGACGCCGCTCAGTTATTACAGCCTGCTCAATATCGCCAGCCGGCCCACACGCCGGAAATCCGCAAGCCTGCGCTTCGAGGATTTGCGCGCCATCCCTTTCGTGGGCGCCTGGAGCCAGATGAAGCAGAACATCCCGGGCTTCTACGGCGTGGCCGCCGGCCTGGCGCGGATGCTGGCGCGATCGGGCGGCGATCGCCGGAGGGTGGAAGATTTGTTCAAGTCGTCACTATTCTTCCGCACCTTGCTTGAGAACGCCATGATGAGCCTTTCCAAATCCTACTTTCCGCTGACGCGTTATTTGGAAAAGGACAAACGTTACGGAGTGTTCTGGCGGCGCATTTACAAGGAAGCGACGGAGTCCAAGCGTTTGTTAAAGGAAGTGACGGGCCAGCATAAATTATTGGAAACCAATCTCGCCGTGCGCGAATCCATCCATCTCCGCGAACGCATTATTTTGCCGCTGTTGGTAATCCAGCAATACGCCATGCGCAAAGTGAATTCCCTGCGCGCCGAGGCCGCGCACGCGGCCGGAGCCCACGCATCACCTGAGGCCGCGGGCGGAGCGGGAAAACTGGAGGCCGCTGCGCGGACTTCGGGAAAACGCAAGGCGGGAGGCGAAGCCGCTGATCCCGGCCTGCTCGACGCTTATGCCAAGATGGTGGTCAAAGCCATGGCGGCCAATATCAACGCGGCCCGAAATTCGGCCTGAAGGTTTTCCTGGCCGGACACCGGGAAAGAAAGCGGAGGATTGCAGCGAAACGCTTTCCTTGCGACCCAACGGGGCCGCCGACCGCGACGACGGAGCCCGCGTCGATCCGCGCGATGAAGATTTAATCTACGGTTCCGACCGCAAGCGTCCCGGAGGCTGAATCGGTTCGGGACGGCGGACGGCTTATGGAAAGAGCGGACTCAATGCGCCGCGGCGCCGATGACGCTGATGAGCAAGGCACCCAGCAGGTAGTAGCCCCAGAAACTTCCCCATCCCGACGATTCCCGCTTCTCGCTGGGACGATAGATGATGCCGACGTCGAAGGTCAGGCCGTTATCGACGTCGGAATCGAAAACCACTTGATACTGGGCCCGGGCCATCACGTGCACGTCATAGGTGCGGAACAGGATCATGCCGCCCTGAAGATTGAGGGCCGGACCCGAGTGGCGCTTGGCCGTCGTGCTTGAATCACTCAAATCCCCGACATATTGGATGCCCAGGCCGCCGCCCATAAACGGCGTATAGTCGGAATTATTGAACAGGTATTGCACATCGATGTCGCCACCGATCACGTTCGGAAGGGCCCAGGCGCCCTCGAAGCCCAGCATCAGGTTTTGGCGGAACTCCCAGTAATTCAACCAATCCAAGCGAACCATTTGACTATAGGGCTGCTTGAGCGTGTAGGGGTAGCGCCCCGTGGCGGGATCGTAGTTACCCTCTTTCAAATACGCATAGGATTTCGCCATGGGGTACAGGTAACCCAGCGAGAACCCCGTAACGTACAAGCTACGTCGGCGGGTGGGTTCGTTTTGCTCCTCCTTGGCCGTGATGTTCTCGGTGGTGGCGGCGCTTTCAAAGGACTTCCGGGTGACGAGGGCATCAGCGACGCGATGGGTCACCGCTTCCAAATCCTCGATGCTCGTGGCCATGCCCCGCTGGTTGAAGGCATCGCTGTTGCCGGCGTTGACCACGGTGGCGCTGAATATCCATTTGGATCCGAGTTTTTTAACGGTGGCGAAAACGGCTTCGTCTGCCCCGGCATCTTTTGCCATTTTGGCCGCGCACTCCCGTTCCGCGCATCCATGCGCCGAATCCTTGCCCGCCTTGACCTCGCCGTGATAACCATTTTGGACGGCCTCGCGGAAAAGTTCATTAACCGTGCCGACATCGGCGGCCTTTTCCAAATCCCCTTGCACGGGCAATACCAGGGCCGTTTTGGCTTGCGCGGTTAAAAATCCCAGGCCCAGGGCTAATAAAACCATGCTGCGAACGTGCATAAGGACTCCTAAAATTTCTTTTTTCCAGCTTGCGGACGAAAACGCGTTACGGAGCGATGGTCGCCGAAATGACCCACCACCGACTCGCTTATAGGACGCGTCCTATATTTTGAAATGTAACCCCGTAATCCCGATTCAGGTTCCCAAATGGGCAACTTTTCTAGATTTTCCCAAATGGCGCAACACCAGCATTCATCGGCCTTTCCCGTGGGTCCCGATACGACCCGTTACAAATTACTCACGCGCGATTTCGTCGCGTTGGAACGCTTGGGCGGAGTCAATGTACTGCGAGTCCAACCGGAAGGTTTGACCCTGCTCGCGCAGGAAGCTTTCACCGACGTGAGCTTTTTGCTTAGGCCCGCGCATCTCGCCAAAGTGCGCGCCATTTTGGAAGATCCCGAAGCCTCCGACAACGATCGCTTCGTCGCCGAAACCTTGCTTAAAAACGCCGTCATCGCCGCACGCGGAGAATTGCCTTCCTGCCAGGATACCGGCACGGCCATCGTGATCGGGGAAAAAGGTGAGGCCGTCTGGACCGGCGGACAGGATGAGTCCGCCTTGGAGGCGGGCGTTTTCCGCACCTACAACGAGAAGAACCTGCGCTATTCGCAAATGGCGCCGCTGTCCATGTTCGAGGAAAAAAATACCGGCAACAACTTACCGGCGCAAATCGACATCCACGCAGCTCCGGGGAACGAATATCATTTTCTTTTCATGGCCAAGGGCGGCGGCTCGGCGAACAAGTCCTACCTGTTTCAGGAAACCAAATCCCTGCTCAATGAAAAGTCGCTGGAAAAATTCCTGAAGGAAAAATTGTTTTCGCTCGGCACCGCGGCCTGCCCGCCTTATCATCTGGCGGTAGTCATCGGCGGCACTTCGGCGGAAGCGACGCTCAAGGCCGTCAAGCTCGCCTCTGCAGGCTACTACGACGCGTTACCCACGCAAGCATCCGGCAATGGCCAAGCCTTCCGCGATCCGGAATGGGAGGCGCGCATCCTGAAGATGGCGCAGGATAGCCGCATCGGCGCGCAATTCGGAGGGAAGTATTTCGTGCACGACGTCCGGGTGCTCCGTTTGCCCCGGCACGCGGCCTCTTGTCCCGTGGGCATCGGCGTGAGCTGCAGCGCGGATCGCAATATCAAAGCGAAGATTACGCATGAGGGGATTTTTTTGGAAGAACTGGAGCGAAACCCAGCGCGCTTCCTGGAGGGCCTCCCATCCTTAGGCGCCGCCGCTTTTCCTAGGGGCGGCGCGCAAGGCGTCGACGCGGCTACCGCCGCGGCATCCAGCGCCGCCACAGCCTCGAATACCTCTTCCGCTACTGCGACCGTCAGCATCGCCATCGACCTCAACCGGCCTATGGCGGAAGTCCGCGCTGAGCTATCCAAGTATCCCATCAAGACGCGCCTTAGCCTCAACGGCCCGCTCATCGTGGCCCGAGACGTGGCCCATGCGCGCATCCAACAGATGCTGGACGCCGGGAAGCCCATGCCGGACTATCTCCGCGACCACCCCGTGTACTACGCCGGACCTGCCAAGACGCCCAAGGGCATGGCCTCGGGTTCCTTCGGACCGACCACGGCCGGCCGCATGGACGGCTACGTGGACGGCTTCATGGCCCAGGGCGGATCGCTGGTGATGCTGGCCAAGGGTAACCGCTCCGCTACCGTGCTCGATGCCTGCAAAAAGCACAAGGGGTTCTATCTCGGATCCATCGGCGGGCCGGCGGCCATCCTGGCGCAGGAAAACATCCTGAAAGTCGAGGTGGTCGATTTTCCCGAACTCGGGATGGAAGCGGTGCGCCGCATATGGGTCAAGGACTTCCCCGCCTTCATCGTCATGGATGACAAGGGCAATGATTTCTTCGCGGGCATGGGTTCGCACGAATGAACGTCCCCGTTCCCGGACCCATTCCTGGATCAACAAATCTCGCGAACGATCACCAATTGAAAATTTGTTTCATCCTGTCCTCCATCGGCGGGCCGCGGATGCTGTCTCCCCTGCTCAGCGGGCACGTGAAGGAGGATATCGCCTACGTGGTGGTGCAACGCAGCGCCGGGGCTGGACTCCTGGACGTGCTGGTAGAATGCTTGCGGGAGGAACTGAACCGCAAAACCGTGGTGGCCGGCCATTCCCTGGAGTTGCAGCCGGGTGCGGTCCATTTCCTGCCCAATGAGCGCAACTATTCTTTGGTCGGCAACAAGCTGGTTTCGGCCGAGCTGCCCGCTTCCGCGCGCTTAAGTCTGGATTTGCTTTTCACCTCCGCCGCCGCCTCGCGGAACCAATGCGCCGTAGTGGTGCTCTCGGGCATGTTCACCGACGAGGACGGCCTGCAAGGCTTGGAGAAACTCAAGGCCGCAGGCGCGCCCATCGTGGGCACGTTGGAAAGCCACACGCCCGTTTTCGATTGGATCGATCAATTGCGGGGGCGCGGGCTGATGGGTGAGCTGTACCCTTTGAAAAACCTGCTTGAGCATTTGCGCTTCACCAACGGCGAGGGTCACATGGGAACCTCGCCGGGTCCTATTCGCTATCTGGTCGCCGACGACGAGGAAAAAATCCGCACCGTGATTGTCGAGATGCTGCGCCTACGCGGGATCGACGCCGATTCCGCGGTGGATGGATTGGACGCCTTACGTAAAATCCAAAAGGGCCGGTATGATTTGCTCATTCTGGATTTGAACATGCCGGAGATGGACGGGTTGAAAACCCTGGAGGCGCTGAAGACCATCGATCCCCATTTGCCCATCGTGGTGCTAACGGGCCTGGACGACCCCGACAAATTCCGGGCCGTCAACGGGTTCAAGGTGATGGGAATTCTGACCAAGCCGTTCACCTTCGACAAGCTGCAAAAAATTCTCTCGGCGCATCCGGCTTCCCCGGCCAACGGTGGGCCGGCCGGCGCGGCGCCGGGCGCGGCCGCGCCTTCCAAATCCGCCCCAAAATAAAAACGGCACCGCTGGTTTTGCGGTGCCGAAGATGGTGCAGTGCCACGGTGTCGAGAATCCCGACGCCGTTTTTAAATTCAGATGGACGCGCGCTTAACGCACCGAGGCCATGGCGCGGGACTTCCGCTTTTGCATGCGGATGAAGTTCGCCCGCCGGAAATCGTTGCGATGCTCCATGCAATACCGTGGATAGACGAATTGCTTGGGGAACACCTTCACGATGTACTTGTTGTCGCAGCCTTCCAGGCAGCAGCAGAATTCCAAGTCGAGCACTTCGGTGTAATTGTGCTTGAACACCATGTTCTTGACGTCGACGCTTTCGAATTCTTTTTTATGCTTGGCCCGTTGCTTGATATCGCGATGCAGTTCGCAATATTTGGCGATCGGATGGCCCCAAAACTCCCTGCCGCAGCCAGGCTCCTGGCATACCTTGAGTTTGATGCGCTTCTTTTTTTTGTATTTCGGCAGTTGCATGTGGCCGCTTCCTTGGGATGTGAAAAGGGCATACGGTCCCCTTGTTCAAGGAAATTTAACAAAATCAAGGGATTTGTCAACCAGATTTGATAGTTGTTGATTTTATTTTAGTTTTTGTAGGCGAATTTTGGCTGAATTCGCCAATATTATTTTTATACTGAGGGTTTAGAAGTTTGAGGTTTTCGGCCGCTCTGATATCCTTTCAGGAAAAATGTCCTCACCCTGCCACCGGAATTCCGGCCTCCTTCCCGACTTTTCGACCAGGAACATTTTTCGGTCACGTCCTAAAATAGAGCCTGGCCCGGGTAGTCCGGATTTTACCCGAACTCTTCGCCAGAGGATATTAACCTTTGGGGAGGATCCATGTCTATAATTGAATTCCATGCCCAAAGCTAAACGCCCTCTGAGCGGCATTCCGCGTTTCCGGACCATGTATCCGTTCCTGGCGGTGTTCCTGGTTGCGATCAGTCTGTTGGCGTTATTCGGCTGTATTTTGGACTCACAATACCCCGCTCCCGCCTCGAGCAATATTCAAACTCAGGCCTTGGACCTTGTCGTTTCCTCTTCGGCGAAGGCGGACAGCAGCGTCTCCCTGTATCAACCCTTGCTCGACAATACCCTGGGCACAGGGGAACGCGGTCCCGTCGAGACCTATCCACCCGTAAACGTGAAGGATCATGAAAGCGGCAAAATCATCGGTTACCAGGTGAACCGGCAACGCTTCGGATCGTGGAACGGGGATTTGGAATTCAAATGGAATTATTTCCTCCTACGGGCCAACTTTCTGTTTATAGCCGATTTGCCGGACACGACGGGCCTGGCGGACGCGACCCAGAGCATGTACACGCTCGTTCATAAGCAGGATCCGTTTACCCGTTACTTCGACAGCGCGGCGGCCCCGGGCATCGAATCGCAAATCTCCACCTCGACCAAAGCCGGAGCCTTAGGCGTGATGTTGAAATTAAACACAACGGGCGACACGACGCTGATCAAGGGCGTCGTCGCCGGATCGCCGGCGGAAAAGGGCGGACTGAAAACCGGCATGGGCTTGTTGTCGGTCAATGACAGCGCGGTCACGGGGGATTCCGCCGTGGAACGATTCCTGCGCTTCAGCGCGGGGGATTCCGGCAAGGTTCTGCGCCTTACCGTGTACGGAAGCCAAGGCGTTTCCACGGTCCGGGTCATTTTGGCGCCGGTGGCTTTTCCCACCGTCCTGACCGATTCGCTCCTGGGGGTGGGTTACATCGCCGTTACGGGGTTCACGCCCAGCACCTTGCCGAACCAATCCACGTTGACGGAATTCCGGTCCGCTCTGTTGGAGACCAAAAAATTCCCGGTAACCATCCTGGATTTCCGGGATAATCCCGGTGGCTCGCTGGACATGGCCTTGGGCATGTGCGACGAGATTCTGCCTTCCGGGTCCGTCATCATCCGGGAATTGCAAAGACATTACGACGACAATACCCGCGCGCCGATAGTGAACCAAGTCACGACCTTGGCCACGTCCGTCGGGGCGGGCGAAAAGACGGCGGCCGGAACGCCGCGTAAATACTTGCTGCTCGGCAACGGCCACAGCGCCAGCGCGGCGGAGATTTTCCTGGTTTCCGTACGCGAGGGCGCGAAGGCGCCGCTGATGGGCACGCTGACCTACGGGAAGGGCATCGGTCAAACGGTAAGGGCCACGCCGGGCAAAGGCCTGGCCCTCGTGACCTTCCTCAAGTTCACCAGCGCGTCCGGATTGGATTACCACAAGCATGGGTTGGTTCCGGATATCGTGGACTCGACCGATTCGGATCAGCAATTGGCCGATGCCGTCGCCAAAGCTTTGGAGATGGTCGCCAAGCCATCCGCCAAACATTCCGCCAAGACCGCAACCGGAGGCACGGATGCAATAGCGGCGGCAAGAAACGAATCGGAAATTTTTTCGCCGGCGAATCGCAGCCGCGCGCGTTTGGCCGATTGGAACCGCCGCCAAGCCTTGCGTAATGCGGCGACGCCGGAACTGTTTCCGTAACTCCGATGTTACTTCTGGTCGCCCAACGCTTCTTCGAGGATGGAGAGGAACAAGGCGATGCCCGCCGCCATGGCGTCGTCGTTGAAGTCGAAGCGGGGATTGTGCAAGGGCCCGCGCGCCTGACCGAGGCCCAACCAGAGATAAGCACCGGGAACCTTTTCCAGGAAAAAGGGGAAATCCTCGCCGGCCATGCTGGGCTTGGGTTCCACAACATGCGTCTCGCCCAACGTCCGGACCGCCGCCTTGCGGGCCAGGGCCGCCATGCCGGGATGGTTCACCGTGGCCGGGCAGCCTTCCACCCAGACAATCGAAACCTTGAGCCCCAGTCCGTGGCAAAGCCCGCCGGCCAGGGCTTCCAACTGTCCCTTCAGGCGCCCGCGCAGGCTTTCATTATGCGTGCGCAGGGTCCCGCGCAAAAGGCAATCCTCCGGAATCACGTTAAAGGTACGGCCGCCCTGAATATGCCCGAAGGTCAGGACCGCCGCTTCCAGGGGATCGGACGAGCGCGACACCAAGGTCTGGGCCGCCGTCACGAGTTGGGCCGCAGCCACGATGGGATCCAAAGTGTGCTGGGGCTGCGCGCCATGGCCGCCCCGGCCCGTCACCGTGATTTCAAAATTGTCCACCGAGGCCATCACCGCGCCCGAGTGCACGCCGATGATTCCCAGCGGCAGGTCCGGCCAGCCATGCAGGCCGAACACCGCTTCGACCGCCGGCGCGGCCAGCGCCCCGTCCAAGATCATTTTTCGCGCGCCGTTGCCGGCTTCCTCGGCGGGCTGGAATAAAAGCTTCACGTCGGCGGCGTAAGCGCGTCCCGCGCGGCCCAGGTGCTTGGCCAAGCCCAACAAAATCGTGGTATGCCCGTCATGGCCGCAGGCGTGCATGACGCCCGAAGCCGAGGCCCAGGGTAACCCGGAGGTTTCCTGGATGGGAAGCGCGTCCATGTCCGCGCGCAACGCCACGCTGCGGGTACGATCCCGTCCGGGCCACAATCCGATGACGGCCGTGGAGTCGGCAAAGATTTGCGTCTCCAGCCCGGCGGCCTTGAGTTCGGAAACCACCAGGTCGCGCGTCCGGAATTCCTGCCCGGACAGCTCCGGATGCTTATGCAGCCGACGTCGGAGGTCGACGCATTCGGCGATCAAATCCCTATCGATGGGCGGCCGAGTCGCGATCATGTTCCGCTCTCGGGTTCCGCCAAACGAACCTCGGGCAAGGAACCCATCTGCGGCCCCCGGGCCGGAGCCAGGGCGGAAGGGCCATGCCCCAGCACCAGTTCCGGCAGGAAATAATTCATCGGATCCGCCTTGGCGTTGTGAACGGTCAACTCATAATGCAAATGCACGCCCGAAGCTACACCGGACATGCCCATGGTGCCGATGGCCTCGCCGCGCGCCACCTTCTGGCCCCGCTTCACCATCACGTCCTGCAAATGCGCATAGAACGATTCCACGCCCCGGCCATGATCGATTTTGACGCAATTGCCCCAGAGCAAGTCCTTATCCGCCATCTCCACCGTGCCGCCGCCGCTGGCGAACACCGGCGCTCCCGCCCGCAGGGAAAAATCCACTCCGGCATGCAGGGCCTTGCGGCCCGTGAACGGATCCGGGCTGTAGCCGAATTCGCGCGTGATGATGGCTTCGGCCGAAACCGGATAGCTGGTCGGCAGACTTTCCACCAATTGGCCTTGATCGTGAAGCAGCCGCAGGGTGGTATCGAAATAGGCGGAAATGATCTTGGCGCGCCGGAGCGACTCGCCCACGTCGATACTGGAGCGGTTGCGCCCGTGGAAGAACGAAAAGAGGCTGCTGGTTTTACTCCGCTTTTCCCCATCCATGTATTCCACACCGGAAATCATCAAGGCATTCACCTTTTGATCCTCCAGGTGGGTCAGGTCCCCACGCAGCCCTTTCAAATCCTCATCCAGTTGCCCGACCCGGGAACGCAGGGCCCGGTTCTCCTCGGACAGGTGCCGGCGGATAATTTTTTCTTCGCGCGGTTCATGCAAAGTTCCGGCGAAAACCAGCCAAACGCCCATCAAGGCGAGCGGCAATATGATGCAGGAAAGGATGATAGCGACCTTGCGCGGAAAGGCCACCACCTTGACGCGCGTCGTATCCTTGGGATAAAAACTAACCCGGAATTTGTCGTCCATGGCGCGTGCCGCCTCCGGAGGGAAGCCCTATTTGGGCTTGCGGGCCTGGCTGAGCTTGGTTTCCAAATCCACGATGGATTTATGGAGTTTCTCGATATTGCGTTGCATTTCGGCCACGCCGGGCCGGACGGGAAGTTGCTCGGTGGAGCCTTCGCTCAGGGCCGTGTACGCCTCCTTGCCCATTTCCGTGAACTCGCGGGCCAATTTCCGGCGCTCGGCCATCAAATCCAGGTGCAATTTGCCCGTGCGGGCGGCCTCCTCGATTTTCGTGGCGGAAGTATGGGCTCCGGCCAAGACGGATTTTTTCAACTTCTCCAGGAAACTGTCGGTCATTTGAATTCCTTCCCGAGATGTGTCGCCTGATTCAGGACGCGCCGGGCGTCAAAATCGTCAGGCCGGGGACTTATCCGTGGGAAAATGTAATAATTCGGCTCGGGGCACCCTAAAGTGGCCGATTCAGCGCGAATTGAGGGAATAGCCGCACTTGCGGTGGCATTCTGCCGCCCCATTCTGTTACCACAGAATGGGGCGCAGGCGTTGAGGCGCCTTCATTTGAGGCACGCCTTCATTTGAGGCGCGTTCAGGTTTCTTCGGGCAGGATGCCGTCTTCACCGCCGACCAGGTCGCCGCCATCGGCCATTTCGCGTTCGCGTTCGGAGCGCAACGTTTCCGTAATGATGTGCTTGAAATTCATTTCGACGAAATCGAAAATATCGTCCTGCCGCGCATGCGGATCGTCCATGATGAGTTCCTGCACGCACAGGGCCGTGGATATCATGATCTCTTTGACCAGCTCTTCCTCGTACATCTTCAGATGTTCTTGCACGGACGCCCCTCTTTGCAGGTGGACCACGGGATCCATTCCGATTATACGCATCCGCCGGCAAGTGGCGCAAGACAACTCGGTCCCGGGTTTTTATCTTGTCCCCGCGTCTTAACAGCCCACCGTTTGAGCATGGGTTTGGACTTTTTCTGGAATTTGGGATCGAACGCGGCCGGGGCGAAAACCTCCCGCGAGGCCGGCCCACCGGTTTAGAACCGGTTGCGGCGCCTCAAGAAAGCTAAAGATGGCGGATGAAAAACCCAGTGAAGACCGGAATCTGAGCAAGGCTGGCCGAACCTTCGCCAAGGAAATCCTGGTGCCGATTTTATTGGCGCTGGTCGTAATCCAGTTCGTCATCCAGGCTTTTAAAATCCCCTCCGCGTCCATGGCCGATTCGCTTCTGGTTGGCGACTTCCTGTTGGGCCTCAAATTCGTTTTCGGATCTCCGATTCCTTTCTCGCATAAAAAACTGCCCGGCCTCACGGATCCCAAACCCGGCGACGTGCTCATCTTCAAATACCCGGGAGATCCGGAATACCCGCAAGGTGATCCGGAGAAATACCGCTTCATGGCCAACCTGTTCCTATTCGGAAATCTTTACTGGGACCGCCATCCGGCACCGGGCGAGAACCATCTGGTGTGGTACATGCCCAAGGATTTCATCAAACGCTGCGTGGCCCAGAGCGGGCAGACCCTGACGGTCTCGGGCCCCCATCTTTATATAGACGGCAAGGAATCCATTTTGCCGCGCCGGGGCAAGTACAAGGAAAACCGCGGGATGGAACCGCAGCGCGACACCCTGCACTATCGCTTGCCTGCGCCGGGCGAAACCCTGGACTTCGACACGCTTTCGCTGAAGGAAGCCGTGTGGATGCGGTCCCTGGCCTATCAGGAGAATCCGGACCAAAAAGTGGAATTGCATCTCGACCTGATGAAGGATTCCGTCGCCGACAACGAGTATATCCTGCCTTATCTCAACGGCGATCCGATGAACAGCGCCCATGGTCCCGTCTACGCCCTGATGAACCTGCCCTGGGAAAGCGCTTATCAAGGCTCCGTCCGTTACGTGCACTCCGAAAACATTCCCTTCAAGGCCGTGCAGGAAGTGGCGCGCACGGGTTTCATCCGCACCAACGACCTGCCGAATTTCCGGACCTACAATCCCGCCGACAGCGCGGCCGTGGCGGAGCATCGGGGCGAGCGGCGCGTGGAGAACAACGAGTATTTCTTCGGCAGCTATCTGGAATTCATCAACCAGAACGTCCTCGGCCAGGGAGCCATGGCGGGGCATCATTATTGGATCAAGCCATCGTTGGAAATCGACGGCCAGCGCGTGACGAAATACACCGTGCGCAAGAAGTGCTTCTTCATGATGGGCGACAACCGGGATAATTCCTCGGACAGCCGTTATTGGGGATTGCTGAGCAAGGACTACGTCAAGGCCAAGGCCTTCATCATTTACTTCTCTTTCGAGAACGAGGATGACTCCTTCAAGTTCACCAATCCCTTTTCGTGGCTCATCATCCCGCAGCGGATCCGGTGGTCCCGGCTCGGCAAGCTCATCGACTGAAAGGCCGAATGCGCCCGGCTACCATTCCGGCGGTGACGTATGCGTTCTTCGGGACGATGCTGGGCACGGGCTTTCTCCTTCTGTCCGGTTGCGCCCATATGGAGGCGCCTCCCGGAGGCCCGCCCGACACGCATAAGCCTTACGTAACGGCCGCGTTTCCCCCTCCCGACACCACGCGCGCGCCTTTGGACCTGCGCGCCCAGGTGGTTTTTTCGGAATGGATCAATCCCGACATCGAACGCAACAAGGTGTATTTGAATCCGCCCCTTGCGCGCAAGCTCAAGACCAAGTTGAAAGGCAATGTCCTGGAAGTGACCAGCAAGGCCCGGCTCGATACGGGAACGACCTATACTCTGGGCATTCTCGGTTCGGTGAAGGACCTGAACGGATTACCGTTGGAAAGCCCGCTGGCCTTGACCTTCGCCACCGGCGCGAAATTGGATTCCGGGAGCGTATCCGGCCGGCTGACGCCTTTCCAGGCCAAGCCCACCTTGGGAGCCTTCGCAGCCCTGTACCCGCGCGACGCGGATTTGCGCGCCCGATTTTCCCATTTGACCCGCAAGGGCGACAGCGCGGTGACGCCCGACGCCGCCCCGAATCCCGCCAAGGAAAGGCCCGCCTACCTGGGGCCCGTCGATTCCCTGGGCCGGTTCGCCATCCACGGCGTGCGGCCGGGACGCTATGCCCTGCTTGGCTTTCAGGACATCAACGGCAACCTGAATCCGGAAGTCGGCACGGAAGCCCTGGCCATCGGGCCGACCCTGGAGGTCACGGCCAAAACCGACGCCAAGGCGCTGACTTTGTTCGCCTATGACACGCTCCCGATTAAAATAGTGGAAGCGCGTTGGGTGCACGAAGCCGAACGCAACGGGAAGTCGGAAGGCACCATCCGGATTAAATTCAGCCGGCAACCGAATCCCCTCTTAGCCGTGCATCGCGAATCCTACGAAGTCGCGACGGCGAAAAATCCCACGGTGACACCGGACCAAAAAGCGCCGGCGGATCCCGCCTCGCTCCGGCCGGTATTGGACGCCTGCGTTCATCCCGTCACGGGAGAAATCGAATTGCACCTGGCCGGGCTGGACTTCGACAGCGAGTACGTCGTGCGCTGCCCGGGTTTGCGGGACGTTTACGGCAATGCCTTGGATTCGACGCGGGGACAGGCCGCGTTCAAGGTGGGACGCGCCCTGGACACGACGCGCGCGGAATTCTTCTTCTTCGGGCCGCGCAAGGTTTCCGGCGATCCGGAGCGGCTCGCACCGGATAAAATCATTCCCGGCCGGGGTTTGGCGGCTTATTATCCGCGCCTGCTGAGCGATTCCATCCTTACCGATTTGAAAAGCCGTTTGATCGCCAAGTCCGATACCACGGTTGTGAAGGTGAACCTCTTGCGCGCCGACCATCATGAAATCGCCTTCCAATTTCCCGGCTTGCAGTTGAAGGGGCAACGACTGACCCTGTCCCTGAAACCTTCGCCTACGGATACGGGGAAACACGCTTCCGCGCCCACTTCCACCCTTCCGCCGACATCGGCAGTTCCACCGGCCGCTCCGGGTTCATCTCCCGGAACACCCGCGCCACCGACATTGGCCGTTCCACCCACCGCCCCGGGTTCAACTCCGGGAACGTCGGCTCCGTCAACTCCGGGAATCGCCGGAGCCACCGCGACCGCCGCACCAGCCAATGCCAATCCTCCGTTACCGACCTCACAACCCATCGCCACCCTGCCGCTCGCCGACAGCGCCAAGCTCGGATCGTTGAAATTCCGCCAGTCGCCTTCCGCTTTCGGATCGCGCCTGATCTTGCGCGCCCTGTCATCAACCATGGAGTTCAGCCGGCAAACGCCAACCACGGAAGAATTCACTTTCGACAGCCTGCCCGAAGGTTGGTACGCCGTGGACTATTTCCGCGACGCCAACGGCGATGGAATTTGGAATCCCGGCAGCCTGGCACCCTGGAACGTGCAGGAACCCTATGTCGAATGGGCCGATTCCGTCGAGGTCAAACCCGGCAGCGTCGGCGACGGCATGGGAAAACCGGCCGGAAAACCCGCAGGCGATTCCCTTAGAGTCGGCCAGGGAACCAGCCTGGAATCGAACTCGGGAACGTCGCCAACGAAAACCTCCGCCGCTTCGGCGGGATTGGAACCGGCGCATGCAACGACCGCAAATCCTCCGGGTTCGGCTACCAATCCCCTCTCCGCCCCAGCTCCCGCTCCGTCCGGCGCATCCGCAGCGGATCGCAAACTGGCGTGGCCGCCCGCCTGGTAATCCTTACGGCGAGCCAAGGCCGGCGGATCCACCGCGATAAACACGGGGCTTTTTGATCCGCGTCAGCGAAATTCCTCCGAAAAAATCTACTTTTCAAGCGTACCATGGAAGACTTCGTGCCTATTGCTTCCAGCGTCGAGCGTCCCTCTCTGGAGCGTCTGGAAAAATACCTGAGCCATCACGGCATTGCTTGCAGCATGCGCCAAGACAATCTAAACGCGGAAAAATTTCAGCTGATGGTGACTGCGGCGGATCTCGAAAAGGCCAAATCCGTTCTGGACGACATCGCCTTCCACAGCGTCGATCCGGACAGCGCGGAGGAGTTGGTCGAAATCAGTTTTTCCGGAAACGAGCGCATCGAAGTGGAATCCTGGTTGCAGGTCCTATTGGACGAACACGATCGGGAAGGCTCGCCGGTTTATTTCTTCAAGCCGGAATTCGAAGCCGTGTTGGACGAATTGCACGCTTCCGGATCGGTGAACATCCCGTTGTACATCTTGCGCGGCTTGCGCAGTTTCATCCCGGAGGGGCCCAAGCGCATGCTGATGGGCCAAGGCCTCCAGGAATTCTTCTCGCTCATCGAAGCCGTCGCGGAAAACGAAGATTGAGTTCCCTGCTGCTTTCGGAAGCGACCGATACCCGCTACGAGATAGTCAAGATCCTGGGGCAAGGCGCATCGGCGACCGTGTACCTGGCCCGCCATGTGGCCCTGGGCGAGTTGCGCGTGTTGAAAATCCTCCATCATGACATGATGATGGACACAAAGCGGCGCGCTAAGTTCATGCAGGAAGCGCAGGTGTCGGCGCACCTCAAGCATCCCGCCATCGTGCAGGTGTTCGACGTGACGCAAACCGCATCGAAACTGCAAATCGAGATGGAATATATCGACGGCATGAGCCTCCGCCAGCATCTGGAGCGGCGCAAGGCTTTCCCCTTGTCGGTGACACTCGCCATCATCCACGCCGTGTTGGAAGGCATGGAGCACGCGCATCGGGCGCGCCTGCAATTCGGAGAAACCGAATTCGACGGCGTCATCCACCGCGACTTGAAACCCGAGAACATCATGATCCGCAAAAGCGGCCAACCCGTGATTTGCGATTTCGGCGTGGCCAAGGTGGGCGCGGACCTGATGACGCAGACCCAGCACATCAGCGGCAGCGTGGCGTACATGGCCCCGGAAAGGCTGCGGGGGGAATTGAGCACCCGCTCCATCGACGTGTTCGCCATCGGCGTGATGTTTTTCGAATTGCACAAGGGGACGCGGCCGTTCAACGGCGTGAACAAGACCCAGGTTTTGGAAAACATCCTGAAGTGGAACATCGTCGATTTGGATCACGAATGGCGCGGCAGCGACGCGGCCGTATTGCAAGTGATCAAGAAGGCGCTCGCGCGCGATCCGGCCCAGCGCTACCAGGACGCGTCGCAAATGTTGGCGGCCATCAAGCCGATTTCCAAATTGTATCATGGCGACGCCCCTCCCGCCGCCGTCATCCAGGATTTCCTGACCCGCGGCCAGTTCACCACGGCGGAATTCCGCGCCTTGATGCCGGAAGTCTCGACCTGGAAAAACCGGATTCCGTTGCTGATCGGCGCCGCCGCCTTGGCCGGCGTGGCGGGAACGCTCTACCTTGCATGGCCCAAAGCTCCGGCGCAACCGGCCGTGACGCCGAAAACCGCCGCAGCCGGACCATCGGGCAGCGACGAAAGCTTGCACGATGCCGAGGCCAAGCTGCGCGCCTCGCCACCGGCCGAACAGCAGCGCGGCTACTTCGCCCTGGCCAAGGCCGCCGTCGCGGAAAAGCACGATGCGGGCAGCGCCATGTTGCTGGTCAACAAGGCCTTGGACATTTCCTACCATCCGACCATCGCGTTGTTGAAAGTGGAAATTCTCCTCGATCAGGACATGCTCAATCTGGCCCAGAGCGAGCTATCGCGCATCGATCCATGGCTTACGAAAATGACCTCCGAGAACCAGGCCCAGTTCCACTGGCTCTCGGCCCAACTCCATTTGAAACGATCGCCCGCCGCCGGCCCCGAAAGGTCCAAAGCGCGCGAGGCCCTGACGAAATATCTTGCCTTGCAGCCCAAAGGCCCGGCCGAAAACGTCCGCAAGGCCAAGCAGTTGCTGCACGATTTGCAATAAGTCCACTCGAAAAAGCCGAACCCAGGGAAGCTTGCCTATGTTGAATCCATTAAAGGATTTCGTCGCCTTCGATTTGGAAACCACGGGGTTGGAACGCGATACCGACGAAATAGTCGAGTTCGGCGCCGTGCGCGTCACGGATGGACTTGTAGCCGCGAAAATGTCGTGCCTGGTAAAAACGGAAAAGCCCATGCCTATCCTGGTGGCGACTTTGACCGGCATTACGGAAGAGCTGCTTGCCCAGGATGCCATCCCGCTTCCCGAAGCCATGGCGCGTTTCCAGGAATTCGCGGGCGCCCTTCCCCTGGTGGCGCATAACTCCGAATTCGACGCGGCTTTCATTTCCCAGGCGCTCACGCGCATGGGTATGCCTCCGCTGGCGAATACCGTCCTGGACTCCCTGCTGTTGGCGCGCACGGCCTGGCCCGCCTTGCCGAGCCATCGCCTGGAAAGCCTGGTGCAATCCCTAGGCATTCCCCCGCAAGCAGCCCATCGCGCCTTGCCCGATGCCGAGCAGGCCGCGCAGTTGTGGCTATTGGCCCAAGAGAAACTCGCAGGTTACGCCCCGGAAACCTTAGCCTTGCTGCGCCGCGCGCTGAAAACCGGACCGGCGGCTTGGCGCGAATTATTCGGCGCGAATGGCGCGAATAGCGGGGACGGCGCGGAAGACGCCACTGTGAATTCCTTGACCGAGGGAGCCGAAGCGAATTCGCCTGACAAGATGGGAATCGACGGGGCCACCAGCGTGTCTAGCATGCCCACCGGGGACGGCTTGGACGGCGCAGCTCTGACGCCCAAATCCTTTGGGGGCCGGATCGAAGACGTTTTCGCTTCCGAGGGACCGCTGGCCCAAGCTTTCGCCGCCTGTGGACGATCCTACGAACACCGTTCGGCCCAAGCGCGCCTCGCCGCGCTCACGGAAAGATGTCTGCGTGAATCCAAATTCCTGGCCGTCGAGTCGGAGCCGGGCACCGGACGCCTACTGGCCCAGTTAATTCCGGCCATTCGTTACGCCGCGCACAAACGACGCCCCGTTCTGTTGGCCCTGCCCGCGTCCGAGTTGGGCCGCGGCCGGACCGAGGCACTGGCCGGGGAAACGTCCCTGTTACGTCAGGTTTTCGGAGCTGGGCTGCGCGTATCGCTATTAAAACCGCCCTCCGCGTACTTGAGCCCGCGCAAATTCGCGGCCGTGTTGGAGCATGCGGACACGCGCTTGCGCGAGGAAGAGCGCCTGGCCCTCTTGCCCTTGATCACCTGGCGGGAATCCGCCGGGGACGGCGACATCGGCGATAACATGGGGTTCAACGCCGATCGCAACCGGCTGTTGTGGAGCAAGCTCTGCGCGGACAATTACGCTTCGGAACCGGGCAGCCCGGCCCATGCCGCGCGGCAAAAAGCCCAGCGCGCCCACGTGGTGATCTTGAGCCAAGAATTGGCCCTGGACGACTTGGCCTTGGATTTCGCGCTGTTGCCCGCCTATGAAGCCATCGTGTTCGAAGAAGCGCATCGCCTTCCGGAGCTGGGTCAAACCCGCCTGGGGCGCGAGATCAGCTTTTTCCGGTTGAAATACATCACGCAGTTGATCGCCTATGGAAAAACCGAATCCGCCGGCCTGCTGGCCGATTTGGAAAGCCTGACGCCCAAGGTGCCGGACTCGCTGGTACCACCGGGGGGGGAAGAAAGCGCCCCGCCCGCAGGCGCCGCGCGCACGCAGGTGGAAGCCCTGAAGGAAAAAATCTTCGAGCCGGAAAAGCAATTGCAGAAGATGTTCAATAAAATCGCCAAGCAGGCCCAGAAACGCCGCAAGGACGGGGAAAGCAAAATCCGCTACGCGGACAAACTGGTGATGGAATTCGGAACCGGACCCGAGGCCGTGGTCGCCGCCCTCCACGACTTGGAAACATCCCTCGCCGCACTCGCCGCAGACTTTCCGGCCCTGGCGCCGGACTTGCGCAAGGTAGCGGACCTGTTACGGGACTTCCGTTCCGATCTCGAGCATTTGGCCCATCCCGACCGGCCGGGCGAAATCTATTGGATCGAGGATTTCACCAATCCGCATCGGGCTCTCATCCGCAGCGCTCCGCTGGACGTGGGTCCGGCCCTGTCCGAAAAACTTTATCCGCAATTGGAGTCGGCCGTATTCTCTTCCTCGGCCTTGGCGGTAGGCGACCAGTTCAGTTTTTACTGCACCCAGGTCGGGCTTGCGTCCCATCGCGATCGGCTGAAAACCGCCCTCGTGCGCCTGCCGGAAAACCACGGACGCGCCCCGCTACTCATCGCGAAGTTCAGTCCCGTGCTCAACAACGCCGCCTCGGCGCAGACTCAGGGCTTGCTCATCGCGCGAGGGTTGCTGCGCATCGCCCGTCCGGCTTTCGGGCTTTTCACGCATATCGGAATGCTAAAGCAATTCCGTACCCAGTTGCAGCTGGAATTGTCCCAAGTCGGTCGCCTGGCGCTGGCCCAACACGTGGACGGCAGCCGGGAGAATCTTTTGCACTTGTTCCGCCATCGCCGCGACGCACTGCTCTTGGGCACGGAAGCCTTCGTATCCGGATTGAGCGGAACCGATCCCATTCCGGAAATCGTCTTCATCACCAAGCTGCCCTTTCCGGTCCCCACTGATCCCCTGACGGCCGCGCACGTGGAAAAAGTACAGGCGGACAACGGCAATACCTTGTTCGATCATCTGCTGCCCAGCTCCATCCTGCGCCTCAAGCAGGAATTGAACCGCCTGCCGCGCCGGTCGGAAAAGCCGCTGGCGGTGTGGATTTTGGATCCGCGCTTGGCCACGGAGAAATACGCGCGCGCTTACCTGCGCGGCTTGGGACTCGACTCCGTCGTTTGCGGCGACGAAGAGGATTTATTTTCGAAAACCGAGGACATCCTGGCGGGAAAATTCACCGAAGCCAATCCGCCCCGGGAAGCCGAACCTTCAGCAGCCGAAGCTGTCATTTCGGAAAACGCCGTCGCGTCGCCTGCGCCCGCACCCGCGGATACCGGCGATGCCATGGCCTGACGCCGCGAGATTAACAGGAAACCTCATCCTCACGCTCTTTTTCCGAGAGCGAAATTTCTGAGTCTTGCCGGGTAGTCGAACGCGAAGCGAGATACATTTGGAGCGAGTCAAGCATCTAACTCCTTACCGCGGAGGTGGCGATGATCAAGTTCCATTCCCTGGCGATCATTTTATCGGCTGTTTTTTTCGGTATCGCCGCAGCGGCCGTGCCGGTGGAAAAGACCGGACCCTGCCCCAAATTGGATCGGCATGCCACCGATCCCATGGATAATTGGAATCAGGTCTGGCAGGCGAAACCCGTGCCCGCGGATTCCTTTCCGCCCAACACCATTCAAAATGCCCTCAAGCCTGCGGAGTCGATCAATTGCATCGAAACCGCGCCCGGATTGAAAGCGCAATTGTGGGCCTCCGAGGAAATGGCCGGCAACATGAAGTACATCCAGCACTTCACTTTCGACGAACGGGGACGGATCTGGGCCGTGGAGCCGCGCAGTTACCCCAACAATATCCGTACCGCGAGCGGTACGGTCACGGATCAGAAATTTGTCGGCGGCGATGACCGCATCGTCATTCTGGAAGACACGGACGGCGACCATGTGATGGATAAGTTCACGGTTTTCCGCGACGGCCTGAACCTGCCCCAATCGATTGAATGCGTGAACGGCGGCGTAGTGGTGACCATGACTCCGTACGTGGTTTTTTTTCCCAACCACAACGACACCGCCGGGACGCCCGTGATCCTTTTTTCGGGCATGGGATCCAGCGGGTTGAAGTGGGACACGCATGGTGGCATCAACCAGATCATGTACGGCCTGGACAATTGGATGTACGGCCTAACCGGATACAATGATTGCAACGCCATTCCCGGATCGGTGGACTGCGGACACGGCCGCGTTTGGCGCTTTCATCATACCGCCCTGGGCCATGCGAAAACCGAATTCCAAATCTGGAGCATGGGACCGTCCAATGCCGATGGCTTGGGACAGATGGAAGACGGGCAAATCTTCCAATCCGGCGCCACGGGGACATCACACATGAACCATGCGGCCGCGCAAGGGGACACGGCGCTGGACATCCGCACCGTCAACCCGGCCTTTAATGCCAACGCAAATCCCAATTCCGTTTATTACCCCATCACCGGAGATCGCTACCTTTATGAAGGATCCACCGCCAAAAACGCCGACGGATGGTTCACCTCGCCGAGCACGGCTTCCTCGGGGGTTCAATTCTACACCTCCCGGCTGTTTCCCAAAAAGTATTGGAACCGGTTCGTCTTCACTTGCGAAGGGGCCAGTAAGTTGTGCAACCAGGACAGCCTGGTGGAATCCGGCAGCACGTGGAAAGCGTATCGACTCCCGGGTCCCACGCACGCCAATCTCCTGGCCTCCACGGATGCCTGGGTCGCGCCGCTCTTAGCCAAGACCGGACCCGACGGCGCCGTATGGGTGCTCGACTGGAACAATTATTTGTTCCTGCATAACCCCACGAGCCCGGCCGGAAACGGCAACGCCTGGAACAACGCCCTGCGCGTAAAAACCACCAACCGGATTTACCGGATCCTGCCCACCGACGCCGCTCCCGAACCCATCCTGAATCTTTCCGCCGCTTCTGAAGACCAATTAATCGCGACCTTCGGGAACCAGAATTTCTTCTGGCGGCTCACCGCGCAGCGGCTCCTCATCGGCAAGGGCTTAACCGCCACAGGAACGGATAAACTCAAAGCCATTCTGCAAACGGACAGCGCCGTCGATGACGGGGGAAATAATCCCCGCGTACAACATGCGCTATGGACCTTGGACGGATTGGGAGTCTTCGCAAAGAACCCCGTTACGTGGGTGCCGATTCTCAAAAAATTACTGGAGCATCCGGCCTGGTGCGTACGTCGCAACGCGCTGCGCGTCATGCCAAATACCTCCGACGGGGCCGCCGCCATCAACAACGTTTGTTCGGTGAACGATGCCCAAGGCCATGTGCGGCTGCAGGCGGTATTGGCCTTGTCCGCCATGGATTCCAAACCCGCCGCCCTGAACCCCATGCAAACCTCCTACGCGAATATGGATAAACCCGTCACCAAAGCCGTGCAAAAATCCGGCTTCCCCACCGTCGCCTTGGCCACGTGCAAACCCACGGTCGGATTGGCCCCGCGCTTCCATTCGGAAACCGGTACCGCTCCCCGCCCGGGCTTCCGCTTCCTGGTCCAAGCGGGTGGATTCCGGTTGTTACCGCATGGGGAATTGCCCTCCGGATGGCTGCGCGTATTCGATATCCGGGGGCATTTGGTTTTCGCTTCGAATTACGACGCCAGGTTAGCGACCTGGAGCGTTCCCGTAGCCCAAGGATTGTCGCAACCCATTTACGCCTATGCCTTTCAAGGCGGTGATGGGTTAACGCGGCATGGAAGCCTGGCGTTGGTGGGCGCCCGTTAGATCAAAACGTGCCGGAACCTAAAAATTCGGTCCGGTCAATCCGACTTCCGCCGAGACGGCGGATTGGAAGTTGAGGTTATAGGAAGGCATGAATCCGGAATAACTACCCTCGCTACGGAGATTCTGGGAGGGACCGTTGGTTCCGGAACGCACGGACATGGCGGGCAACCAGAGATAATTCGGCAGGGTAAGCACGCTACCGCCATTATTGACCCATAGCCCGGGAATGGGCACATTGCCGGCCAGGACTTCCAGCCCGACCAAATCGCCGGCGGCAATCGTGACCAAATCATTGGCGGGAGGAATATGATCCGCCGCCATCCGGAAATTAAGCGGTACCGTGGTTATGGAATTCGCCGCAGGCGTAAAAACCGCCCCGTACTCTTCGACCGAACAACAGGCACGGTCCGGGCCGGTCAGGATATTCCTCACTAAAATCCGCGCGCGCACGAACCGCATGGGTCCGGTGATGTTTCCAATCCGGATATTGGCCGATACCGCCGTTCCCGGTACGGAGGGTTGCGCCCCATCAAAAAAAGTCACCAGCAGGCAGGAAGTGGAACCCTGACCGAAAAAGGTTTGGGGGAAACTCGCATTGGCTTGGATGGGATAGCCGTCCGCGCAGGTGAATGTGTTGGTCGGGGGGATGTTGTTCAAATCCGTCCCCACTTGCACTATCGGGCCCGCAACTATCGGGCCCGCACCATTTTTACCATCGTTATTATTGCAGGCGCAAAAAAGTAAACCGGAAGCCAACCAGACAGTCAGTGCGAAAGAGTGATTTTGCATGTGGAAAAGATAGTCTGGTTGGGCCCAGGGGGCGCCTGGCGAAAGGAACCCCTCACGGCGCCAACGAAAAGGATTGCCGGAAAAAACCACCGTCATCAACACCGGCCATGGCGGTATATTGGAAATTGAGTGGGATTGCGGGCCCGGTTCGAACCGAACCGGTTTTAAGTTGGGGAGAATTCGGACATGATCAGGCGTTTACCGGCAATGATTATCATTGTCGCAGGATTGTTTTTCTCATCCGCGCGCGCGCAAAACTTCGTGGCCCAACACGGGGCGTTGAAGGTGCAAGGCAATAAAATCGTCGATGCCCAGGGACAGACCGTCACCTTGCGGGGCATGGCGCTTTACTGGAGCCAATGGAAACCGGCCTTCTACAACGCCGATTGCATCCGTTGGCTGCGGGACGATTGGAAATGCACCGTCGTGCGCGCCACCATGGCCGTGACCGACGGCGGTTACCTTACCGACCCCGTCGCGGAAATGAAGAAAATCACCACCGTGGTGCAGGCGGCCATCGACTTGGGCATTTACGTGATCGTCGATTTTCACGAGACCAAAAACGGCAACGATCACCTGGCTGCGTCCAAAAAATTCTTCGGGGATTTGTCCCTGCAATTCGGCAAGGCGCCCAACCTTATTTACGAGACTTGGAACGAACCGGACAATACCATGATCTGGGCCACGATCATCAAGCCGTATCATGAAGCCGTGATACCCGTCATCCGGGCCAATTCCGACAACATCATCCTGTGCGGGACCCGGAACTGGGACCAAGCCGTGGACGAGGCTTCCAAGAATCCCATCACGTCTTCCCCGAACATCGCCTATACCCTGCATTTCTACGCGGCCGATCACAAGGATCCCGTGCGCGCGGTAGCCACCGCCGCGCTGAACAACGGCATCGCCTTGATGGTGACCGAGGGGGGCTTGAGCAAAGCGAGCGGCGACAGCACCATCGACACCGCGGAAGGCCGCCGTTGGGCGGATTACATGGACAAGAACGGCATTGCCTGGACGAATTGGTCCCTGGCCGATTTGCCCGAAACCTCGGGGGCCTTGAAGGTGGGCGCTTCGCCTACCGGCGGCTGGACCGAGGCCGAGATGCATCCCTCCGGCGTTTGGGTGCGTAACCGATTGCGGTCCGTGGCGGCGGCGGTATCGATCAACGGGGATTTCCGGATTATGGGACCCGGGAAACCTGCGCGTTACCCCATCGGACCGATGACCTTGGAGTCCCGGCGGGACGCCAGCGGACGGTTGACGCTCACGGGCAACGACGGCCTGGCCAGTCGCAACGCCTACCGGGAAAACAGGGCCCGGACGGCCAGGGGCCGGGTCGATCCGCGCATATGGTTTCTTCCCGAATGAAACCGAGGTAACTTAGGCGTTACCCAAGGAAAAATGTTTTTCTCCTGTTTAAGGAAGAAACCCGAAGGCGTCCCGGAAAATCCGGAGCGCGCTCCGGGAACCGCTGAAGGCCAAACCGTCCTTCGCCAGCAAGACCGCGAGCGAAGCCCCTTTGAAAAACCATTCCAGGTAAGGCCCGGTTTCCCCGGCCAAGTGGAAATCCGGCTGCCAGACCGCGCCTGCGCGCAACTCAGCGGCTGCCTGGTCCAATCGGTATTGGAAAACGCGCTCCCCCACCCGTAACTCCACGGTTACCTGGCGGAAAACCGGACGGTAGCGCCGCTTCAAGGCGAACAATCCCCAGGCAATATCGCGACGATCGGTCGCGGGAGCGTCGGCGAGTAAACGCCAGCCCCATCCGCCGAAAGCCAACAAAACCGGTTCCAAGCCCCGGCCCAAATCCGTCAGCGCATAGGCCCGAGCCGTGCCGCCCTCCGTCCCCGGTACCTTCCTGACCAAGCCGGACGCCTCCATGTCCTTCAAACGCAGCGCCAAAAGGTTGGTGGTGATCCCCTCCAACCCGGCGAGAATATCCCCATACCGTTTGGAACCCAGGAACAAATCCCGGACAATCAGCAAGGTCCAGCGTTCTCCGACGACGTCCAAGGCCTTGGCCAGGCCGCAAAACTGGCCATAACTGCGCCGGTCCCGCGCCGCGACCACACGCGCCTTGGCCTTCGTAAGCGGTTTCGGTTTAACTTTTGAATTCAATTTTGAATTCGGTTTCGATTTTGGTTTCAAGATATTTCCACACCTGTATACATCAATTCATTTCCCCACCGTGGGCACTCCCAATAATACTTTACTTTTTAATAGTATTCTACTATCGTTTTATAAAGCGCATAAGGAGACGCATCATGTCAGCAAGCTTCGCTTCGGATACCCATGCCTGGGTGGTGATAACCCTCGCCTCGGCCCTTGTCGCGGGTTGGCTGATTGCCGTCCGCCGCGCGGACCAAACCGTTCCCAGGGCCTCGGGTAAATCTTATTTTGCGGTGACGGCCGCAATCACCGGGTTATGGCTGGTGTATACCGCCCAACTCGCCTTGCGCGGACGCCTTCTGGAACCGGAGTCCATGCCGCCGCCTTTCCTGCGCGTGATGGGGCCGGGATTGATCCTGGTTTTCCTCGCCGCGTTTTCCCCGCTGGGTCTCCGCCTGGCGAAACATCTCGGTTACCCCTGCTGATCGGATTCCAAGCCTTCCGCATCCCGGTGGAAATCCTGCTCGACTCGCTGTATCGAAACGGCCGCATCCCGGTGCAAATGACTTGGGAGGGGCGGAACTTCGATATCGTGACAGGAATCACGGCGCTGGCGGTCGCCGTTGTGGCCGCCCGGGGCAAGGCGGGCGCGAAACTGATTCTGGGTTGGAACGTGCTGGGCATGGCGCTGTTATTGAACATCATGATCACGGCCATACTTTCGCTGCCCGGACGGCTGCGCATTTTCACCAACGATCCGCCCAATGAACTGGTGCTGCATTTTCCCTTTATCTGGATTCCCGCGGTGTTCGTGTTGGCCGCTTTGTTGGGGCATTTGCTGGTGTTCCGGAAATTGAAAATGAAGGAAGCCTAGCGGGGAGGTTTTTAGACAATACCGGACCCGCAGGGATTGGCGAGTGGACGCGGAAGGATCGTCGGTCACGCAGGCGACTCCGGTGCTCTCTACCGTCATGCCACCGACGCCCAGTTTGCAAGGGATCTCCATCGACAGCCTATTCGACTGGCTCAAGCGAACCCAAGCCGCGGCGCCCTATCGTCTGGAGGTGACCTACGATTCCACCTATGGATTTCCCACTTCCATCTTCGTGGATCGAAACCAAAACGTCGCGGACGATGAGGAAACTATTTCCGTCACGATATTCACATTGTTGCCGCCCGTGACCCTCCGGATAACCGGAAATGACAGGATGGGCCGTTCCGCCGGTTTTTCCGTGGGAACCGGCGATCGCCAGCGGATGTCCGGCCCCGGCCTGGTTTTCACGCAGGGAAGGTGGACCTTCGACCTGAACGGTCGCATCCCGAGCCCCAGTTTGCAAACGCAGTTTAACGGCCTTGCCAACCCGTTCCATCAGCGAAACGAATAAAGGGTATCGCCAACAAGGTTGGGGCGGGGGACAGAATGCGGTTTTGCGATACGGCGATCATTGGGAAAAATTGGGTGGTCTGCGCAATCCTGCTCCTTGGACTTGGCGCGAGCGCAGGCCTGTCCCAAACCATCCCCACCGCAAAATTGCCAAAACCGGATTCCGCAGGCTGGATCCGGATTTTCCGGGGCGACAACAAGAGTGATTTTCCGTGTACACGGGCAATGGTCGCCGGCCGCGGAGGACTCCACGCCGCCTTTCGGCGGAACCTTCACCATCCAGGGCGGGGACACCATCCGCACCACGGGAAAACCCAACGGGCAGCTGATCTTCAAGCAGGTTTTCTCCCATTACATCATGGAAGTGCAGCTTCGCTGGCCAGGGAGGCGGGCTTCCCACCTGCATCGAATGCCAGGGAGATCCCAACCAGGGTATCGGCCAGGTTTGGTGCCTGGGGCCCGGCAACGCACGACCGTGGATCACCTTCAAGGACAAATCGGATTCGCACGGCGCCATCAACGACAGCACCCAGAGCAACGATGCCAACGCCGTGGTCAAGTCCCTCACCGAAGGCATGGTCACGGTGCAATCCGAAGGCGGAGAAGTCTGGTACCGGGGCTGGCGCATCAAGCTGTTGCCGGAAGATCCCTTGTATGCGTCGTTATACAGCCCCGTGAAGTTGGAGGCTACCCGGCTTCGACGCTGACAGGTAAACGCGTACAAGGATCCATCCCGGAATTTCTCCTCAAGCCCTAAAGAGCGCCGCTAAAGGGTGTCTCTAAATCACTACCCAGGAGGGCTGTCCCCAAAGCCCAGCCTCGTGATTTAATGGGTATGTTTTCATTTGGAAACGGATATATTTTCACATCTAACGGCAGTAAGTGCATGGCGCACTATACTTCCCAGACGATTTGAGGGTGGGGATGGATATGCGAAAAGCTTTTTCGATGATGTTTCTGCGGGATTGGACTGTACGCGCAACTTTGGTATTCGGGCTTTCCCTCGGGAACGGGTTGGCGCAAACCACGCCGACCGTCAACTTGCCCAAGCCCGACGCCCAGGGTTGGATTAAAATTTTTCGCGGGGATAACCAGTCGGATTTCGCTGTCTATACCGGCAGCGGCTCACCGGCCCAGGAAGCAGCCACAGCGCCCTTCAACGGGCCGTTCTTCGTTCAAAGCGGTGATACCATTCGCACCACGGGAAGTCCAAACGGGCAGCTCATTTTCAAGCAAAACTTCTCCCATTATATCATGGAATGCGAACTGCGCTGGCCCAATAGCCTCGGCAATACCGGCATCATGACAAAAATCCAGTGGAACGACGCCGGCCAAGGTGGAGGCCTTCCGCGCGCCATTGAATGCCAGGGAGATCCGGGCCAGGGCATCGGTCAGATTTGGGCCTTGGGCAGTATTAACGGGCAATCCGGCGGCACATGGATCACCGTGCACGCCAAGATGGTGACCCACCCTTTCGGCGGAGGCCAGGCCGCGCAGGCGGATAGCACGCAGCCGGAAATCGATTATGGCGGCGTGGGGGCCCCGAGCAACAACCTCATTATTGGTTTCCCGGGATGGCAAAAGCCCCATCCCGCCGCGTTGGACAACCATGGATGGGTAACCGTCCGCGTTGAATCCCATGGCAAGGACACCACCCGCCATTTCGTCGACGGCGTGAAGGTCATGGAATACCGAAACCCGCGCATTGCGCCGAAAACCACCCCCAACACCGTCACGAAGTACCTGACCGAAGGCATGCTTTCCGAGCAGTCCGAAGGAACCGCAATCTGGTATCGGAATTGGCGCATCAAGCTGTTGCCGGAAGATCCCTTGTACGCGTCGCTGTATGGCACGGTGAAGTTGACGGCAACCCCGCAGCCGATTCGGAAATCGCCTGAGAAGTACACCTTGGGCTTCAATGGCTCGACCCTGACCATTCTATCGGAAGGCCGTCCGGTCTCTACCTTGACGGGCAAGCGCTTTCAAGGTTCCGTCCCGGAGTCTTTCCTCAAGCCATAAGCGCTTCGGTTAATTCACGAACACGCGTCGGACTTTTTGATCTTTGCCGGCGCGCACGCTGAGGAAATATATCCCCTGCTTTAATCCGGAAATCTCCAGCGGTTTTCCGGATCCCCCCAGGATGGAAGCGCGGTAAACCGTCTTCCCATCCACCGCCGTGATCTTTACGGAGTTCAGTCCCGGTTCATTTAAGATCAAGGTATCTAGCGGCGTCAACCAAACGCTTTCGCGATTCATTGTAAAATCGGTGGGCCCAACCGTCGCTTCCGGATTGTATTTGGCGTCGCCCGGATCCATGCAACCAACGAAATCCCGGGCCAAATGGGGTTACAGCTTCATTTCCCGACGATAATACATTGACCTTTTGCTCCAGTACCCCTTTGAAATACGCTTTAAGGAATGTACCCACGCACGGAAACCATCCAAGCGGGGATAGAAAACAATCTCAGCTTTAAACCGATGAATCCGAAGATAATGGCGATGGGAATATTCCCCATGATCGTG
The DNA here is from genome assembly GCA_017881725.1 of Fibrobacteria bacterium. GTDB lineage: Bacteria > Fibrobacterota > Fibrobacteria > UBA11236 > UBA11236 > Chersky-265. Next base: position 6,639 of record JADGQO010000106.1, on the reverse strand, counting down.
ATGAGGCAGCGGCCCAGGCTGCACTATATGACGGTCTTCAACCTGCCCGTGGGCTGGGAGGCATCCGTCGTGCCGTTGGATTGGGCCACGTCGGCGGGATGGGTCGCATCGGTTTTGCGATGCACCGAGGATAAATACGTATACATGGCCGGGACCACGAACAGGGTCAGCACCAGGGAGAACAGCAGTCCGCCCATGATGACGATGCCCATGGAGACGCGGCTCTTGGCTCCCGCTCCCAAGGCCAGCGCAATGGGCAAGGCGCCCAATACTGCGGTGAGGCTGGTCATGACGATGGGCCGGAAGCGCGATACCGAGGCTTCCAGGATGGCTTGGCGTATCGACAGGCCCGCTTCCTTACGTTGGTTCGCGAACTCGACAATCAGGATGCCGTTCTTCGTCACCAAACCAATCAGCATGATGATGCCGATCTCACTGAAGATGTTCAGGGTCTGATCGAAATACCAGAGCGAAAGCAAGGCGCCGGCGAAAGCGAGCGGCACGGTCAACATTACGATGAACGGATCCGTGAAGCTTTCGAATTGGGCCGCCAAAACCAGATAGATCAAAACCAATGCGAAAATGAAGGCGAAGGCCAGGCTGGAAGAACTCTCCGAATAATCGCGCGCCGGGCCGGCCAAGGCGGTGGTGTAGCTTTCATCCAAGACACGTTTGGCGATGGCGTTCACGGCGTTGATGCCGTCGCCCATGGTTTTGCCCGGAGCCAAGCCCGCCTTAATGGTGGCGGCGGAATACCGGTTATAGCGGAACAATTGCGGCGGGCTGCTGGCTTCCTGCGTCTTGACCACATTATCCAATTGGATCAAGCGGCCCGCGCTGCTGCGGACATAAGCGGAGCGCAAGTCCAGCGGCTTGTCGCGATCGTGTCGATCGAATTGCCCGATAATCTGGTATTGCTTTCCTTCGCGCACCAGGAAACCGTAATTGGTGCCGCTCAAGGCCAACTGCAAGGTCCGGCTGATGTCCAAGGAGGATACTTCCAAATCATTGGCCTTGTCGCGATCGATGCTCAGGCGGATTTCCGGTTTGTTGAATTTCAAATTCGCGTCCACGGCCTGGAAGGCGGGATCCTTGGCCATCTGCTCCAGCATGTCCGGAAGCTTGGCGGCCAGATGTTCAATGTCGGACGCCTGGATGATGAATTGCACCGGCAGGCCGCCGCCGCGATCGGTGGTGATGGTCTGCTCCTGCGAGATGTAGGTGCGCGCCCCGCTGAGTTGGCGCAAATCACGCGAAAGTTGATCGGCGATTTGCGACTGGCTGCGCTTGCGGTTTTCCGGATCCTTCAAGACCACGCGTCCCGAGCCCGTATTCACGGGTCCAGTGCCGCTGAAATTGGAAGGGGCCAAAGTCAACACCGCCGCGCGTTCCGGAACGTCCTGGGCGCATAAATCCGCCACTGCGTCCATGTATTGCGCCATGGCGGGAAATGAAGTGCCTTCCGGGGCGGTAGTGTTGATGACCATGCGCGAACGGTCTTCCATGGGGGCCAACTCGCTGGGCAAGAGGCGGTAAAGGACGCCGATGAGAGCGACGGCCAAGGCCATGACGGCGATGCTGATCCAACGGTGAGACAGGAAGGCTTCCAAGCCGCCGCGATAACTTTCCACCATCCAGGTGAAGAAGGCTTCGCTGCGGGCATAGAGGGTTTTTCCGCCTTGTGCATGGCGCTTCAAAAGGCGCGTGCAGAGCATGGGCGTGATGGAAAGCGAAACGAACGCGGACAGGAGGACGGCGCCGGCCACGACTACGCCGAACTCGCGGAACAGGCGGCCGATAAAGCCTTGCAGGAACACGATGGGAAGGAACACGGCCGCCAAGGTCAAGGTGGTGGACAAGACCGCGAAAAAGATTTCCGCCGATCCGCGATGGCCCGCGGAAACCGGGTCTTCCCCGGCCTCGATTTTCTGGTATATGTTTTCCAGAACCACGATGGCGTCGTCAACCACCAGGCCCGTGGCCAACACGATGCCCAGCAGGGAAAGGATATTGATCGAGAAACCACAGGCGTACATCAGGAAAAAAGTCCCGATTAAGGATACGGGTAGCGCCACCACGGGGATCAAGGTGGCGCGCCAATCGCGCAGGAATACGAAGATGACCAACACCACCAGCAGGAAGGCGATGATCAAGGTCTCCGTGACTTCCTTGATCGAACGTCGGATGGTCGTCGTGTAATCCAAAAAAATGTCCACACGCAAGGATTTGGGCAAATCCTTTTTCAGGATTGCCAGCCGCTTGTAGAATTCGTCCGCGATGGCGACATTGTTCACGCCCGGCTGCGGCACCACGGCCACACCGACCATGGGCGATCCGTCGCGTTTGACGATGGTGCGATTGTTTTCCGCCGCTTCCCGGACCGTCCCGATATCTCGGAACCGCACGACCTTCCCGCTGTCGCTGCGGATGATGAGGTTTTCAAACTCGGATGGCTTGGTGAGCCGGCTCAAGGTGCGGATGGTGAATTCCGTATGACTGCCCTCGATGCGGCCGGAAGGCAATTCCACGTTCTCGCGGTCCAGTGCCGACTTCACGTCCTGCGCCGTGACGCCGCGCGCGGTCATCGCCCCGGCATCCATATTCAAACGGATGGAATATTTCTGTTCGCCCCAGATGCGGACTTCGCTGACGCCGGGAATGGTTTGCAGGCGTTCTTTGATGACGTTGTTGGCGTAGTCGGTGACTTCCAGGAGATTCATCGAATCGCTTTGCGTGGTGAGCACCAGGATGGGCGATGAGTTGGCGTCCGCTTTGGAAATGACCGGCGGCGTGGTGAGATCCGGCGGCAAGGAACGGATGGCGCGGGAAACGCGATCGCGCACGTCGCTGGTGGCGGCCTCCAAATCGGTTCCCAGGTTGAATTCCACGGTGATGTTGCTGCTGCCCTCGGCGCTGGTGGAGTTCAGGGTGCGGATGCCCGCGATGCCGTTGATCGATTGCTCCAGCGGCTCCGTGATCTGGGCTTCCATCACTTCCGGATTGGCGCCGATATAATTGGTGGACACGGTGACCACGGGCGGATCCACGGATGGATAATCGCGCACGCCCAGGAATTTGAACGCCACGCAACCGAAGAGCAGGATGACCAGGTTGAGGACGATGCCGAACACCGGCCTGCGTATGAACAAGGAAGAAAAATTCATACGCTCAATCCACGCTCTTGATATCGACGACCGAGCCCGGCTTGAGCAGCATCACGCCGGAAGTGATGATGGTATCGCCCACGTTCAGGCCTTGGGTGATTTCCACGTCCGCCTCCCGCCGCAGGCCCGTGGACACGGGCTGGAACGCGGGCACGCCCCCGCGCAGCACGAACAACTTCTCGCCTTTGGCGTCCGGCATCAAAGCCTGGCTCGGCGCCATCAGGGCCGCGGGTTTGGCCTGCAAAAGGATATCCACCTTGGCGAAGGATCCCGGAGCGATAGTCTCCCCGGCGTTGTCGCACAGGGCCCGCACCTTGATGGTGCGCGTGGACTCATCCACCTTGGGCTCCACGCCATAGACTTTGGCGCGGTAGCCGCGATTGGATCCCTGGATCGAGAAGGTGACTTCGCGTCCCGCCGCGATGGCGCTGAAATATTGCTCCGGCACCGAGAACTCCAGTTTCAAAGGCCCGTCGCTGATGAAATTCGCGATGGCCGTCCCTTGCGACAAATACCCGCCCTCGCTGACGTATTTGAGCCCCACCACGCCTTCGAAAGGCGCGCGGATCTCCGTCTTGTCGATTTGCGCTTGCAGCAATTGCAAATCCCCGCGGGCGGACTCCAATTCCTGCACGGCCACTTCATAGTCTTCTTGGCTGATGGCTTCCTTCGCCAGCAATAATTTTTGGCGGCCCGCTTTGTCGCCGACCAATTTATAGGCGGCCTTGGCCTTGATCAACTGGGCCTGCAAATCCGCGTCGTTGATTTTGACCAATAAGGTTCCCTTGGCCACCCGGGCGCCTTCCTTCAAAGGCAACCGGATGATGCGTCCGGACGCTTCGCTTTTGAGCTGCACTTCCTCGCCGGCCAATACCGTTCCCGTGCTGGTGATTTTTTCCTCGATTTTCTCCGGCTTCATGACATGCGCGGCCACCTGCACCTTGGGGCCTCCCCCGCTCTTGCCACCCATTGCGCCACGATCGCCTTTGTCGCTTTTATCAGCCTTGTCGCTCCTGTCACCCTTCGCATGCGCGCCCGCGCCGCCCGCAGGCGAGCCTGCCGCCGAGCCATCGACCGGATGCAATGCCTTTTGGATTTTCGGATAGGCGATGGCGAGCAGGATCAAGACGCCCACGCAACTCCACAAAATATTTTTCTTCCCCATCGCCATCTCAGCCTTCCTCCGTCTAGGATCCGGTTTTGCGGATTCCGACTTTAACTTTCTTATCAAGGGCCGCGCGCTTCGGTTTTTTACCCGGCTTGGCCTTAGTGGCGTTGCCGCGAACAGCATGTCCCGGCGCGGATTCCGTTTTCGATTTTCTGAATTTGATATGGATCTTTTCCTTCGGCAGGGAAGCGAAGTTCCGGGCGATGATATCCAGGCAGGACAAGAAAATCCTGGCCTTCTCAGGGCTGATTCCCCGCATGGCCGATTGGTTCACCTTAATCACGGCCGCTTTAATCTTGGGCGCGTCCCGGCGGCCTTTGGCCGTCAACACCACGAATTGCTCGCGCCGATCCTCCGGGTTGACTTTACGTTCCAGATAACCCTTCTCGGTCAGGTAATCGACCACGCGAACCATGGCGGTCTTATCGAAGTCCACCACTTCGGCCAATTCCTTTTGGGTCAGCATTCGAGCGCTCTCGGCCAACACCAGGATATGGAAGAAATACCGATCAAGATCCAGATGCGAAAGTTGATGGGCCAATATCTCGAATCCGGATTTCGACAGCAAGCCGAAACGGCGGCTTAATGGTTGGATGGAGGATTGCGAATTTGCCATTGCCGGATATTGGTTGCTAGGTTGGATAGTTGACAATGTAAATTTATTTCCATTCCTGCGCAATGCCGGCCACGGAAGAAACCGGATGGAAACCCGAAAGGCGCGAACATGCCGACCGCAATCGCTTTTTACCAGATGCGCCCCAAGCTGCGGCTCCGGCCGTCGATTTTGGCCCTGGCTCTGGCTCTGACCGCCTCTCCCGCGATCCGCGCCGGAGAAACCGTGGATACGCTTTCCCTGGCCCGCTGCGTGGACATCGCTTTGCATTACAATCCCTTGGTGCAATCCGCCCATGGGGGCAGCCAGGCGGGCGAAGCAGCCTACCACGGAGCGCGCGCCAATTATTTTCCGCAAGTGAACGCGGCCGCTACCGGCAAGGCTTTCGGCGGGGACGTCAGTTCCACGGGCGGATTCTCGTCCGGTAGCGGCAATGTTACTGGGCAACTTTTTACCGCCGGAGTCGCCGCGCAGCAACTGCTTTTCGATTTCGGAAAAACCCCGGCGCGTTCCGCATCGGCCTATGATCAATGGCAAGCCGCGCGCACGGACGCGGAGGGGACTTTGGAATCCGTGGCCATGAATGTCCAGCTCGCTTTCATCAATTACCTGTTGAGCCTTTCCGTAAAAAAGGTGGATGAGGAAGCGCTCAATCAGGCCACGGCCCATTTGAATTTGAGCCAGGTGCAACTCGATGCTGGACGCGGCACCCGCTTCAACGTCTCGCAAGCGGAAGTGGTGGTAGCGAACGCCAAGCTGAATCTCATCCACGGGAAAAACCAAATCCTCCTGGGGCGATCGCAATTGGAAAATGCCCTGGGCCGGAGATTGGCGGACAGCTTGGTCGTTTTGGACAGCCTGGCGGCCACCCCGCGCGACATGGACATGCGTGCGGAAGTGAACGCGGCGCTGGATCATCGGCCGGAACTGGTAGCGGCGAAGTTACGTCGGGAATCCGTCCGCGAGCAGTTGCGCGCGGCCCAGGGCGCCCGCCTGCCCGACTTGACCGGCACCGCGGGATATGGCGGACAATCGTCGCATTTGGACTCGCAATGGGAGAAGGGCTGGAATGTCGGCGTGGGACTGACCTTGCCGCTTTTCACCGGAGGCGCCTTGCAAGCCGGCGTCGATCAGGCGCGCGGCTCTTTGCAACAATCGGAAGCCTTTGCGCAAAGCCTGGAACAAGCGGTGGTCCAGGAAGTGGAGCAAGACGTGCTTAACCTGCGCGAAGCGGCGGAGCGCATGCAGGTGGCCTCCAAAGCGGTAGCGTCGGCCCAATTGGCCCTGGATCTTTCCGAAGAACGCTTCCGGCAAGGCGTAGGCCAAGCCTTGGAAGTGATCGATTCGGAGTTGGGCATTGCCAATGCCCGCATCCAGGCCGTGCAAGCCGTCAGCGATTACCGCACCGGCGAAGTGCGCCTGCTGCGCGCCACCGGCCGCCTTGATCTTTCCGCCTCCCTGCGCTAGCCCTGCCAAGCGGTCGGCAATGAGAATTTGCGCGTGCGGATCTAAAAACCGGAAGTTTCTTTTCCCTTTGGGGTAAATCACGAAATGTTTACCCGGGGGTTGGAAGCAGTCTGGCTTTCAGAATGGCGCCGACTTTGAATCGCAAGGAAAGATTGCTGTGACGCGGATCAGTTCGGGAAACTCCTTCAGCACCCAGTCCAGCACATATTCAGAGCCGTCATTTGGGC
>JADGQO010000105.1 GCA_017881725.1 Fibrobacteria bacterium | reverse complement strand
CATCCATTTCCAAGTTGTAAGCCTCGCTTTTCGCTGAAGCCGGGAATTGCCGAAGCGCGTGCCTCGCACAGGGCATTTTATTAGATTTGCACCCATGACAAAGCTCAACAAATTCAGCTCCCGCCTGACGCAAACCGTTTCCCAGCCCGGCTCCAAAGCCATGCTCTATGCCATCGGCATGACCGATGAAGATATGGGGAAAGCCCAAGTTGGCATCGCCAGCACCGGCTATGACGGCAACCCGTGCAACATGCACTTGAACGATTTGGCCGACCATATCAAAAAGGGCGTCCAAGCGGAAGGCATGATGGGCCTGGTGTTCCACACCATCGGCGTCAGCGATGGGATTTCCATGGGCACGGAAGGCATGAATTATTCGCTGCAATCGCGCGACCTCATCGCCGATTCCATCGAAACCGTGACTTGCGCCATGTGGTACGACGCCAACATTTCCGTGGTGGGTTGCGACAAGAACATGCCCGGCTCGGTAATGGCCATGGCCCGCTTCAACCGGCCCAGCATCATGGTGTACGGCGGAACCATTCTTCCAGGCTACCACGCCGGCAGCAAATTGGACGTCGTTTCCGCCTTTGAAGCCTATGGTCAATTCGTCGCGGGAAAAATCGATGAAGCCCAGATGAACGAAGTGATCAAGAAAGCCTGTCCCGGCCAAGGCGCATGCGGAGGCATGTACACGGCCAATACCATGGCTTCGGCCATCGAAACCTTGGGCATGTCCCTGCCCTATGATTCCTCCGCGCCAGCGGTCAGCGACGAAAAGTTCCGCGAATGTCTAACCTTGGGCAAAGCCATCAAGGTCCTCCTTGAGCGGGACATCAAGCCGCGCGACATCATGACCTCCAAAGCCTTTGAAAACGCCATCACGATGGTCATCGCCTTGGGCGGGAGCACCAACGCGGTTTTGCATTTGATTGCCATGGCCAAGGCCGCGCACGTGAAGCTGACCCTGGAAGACTTCCGTCGTATCAGCGAGAAGACGCCTTACCTGGCGGACTTGAAGCCCTCGGGAAAATTCGTCATGGAAGATTTGCATGGCGTGGGCGGCGTCCCGGCGGTGCAAAAATTGATGCTGAAGGAAGGATTCCTGCATGGGGATTGCCTGACCGTGACCGGCAAGACGCTGGCGGAAAACCTTGAAGATTTGCCGGGACTGAAAGAAGGGCAGAAAATCATTTCCCCCGTTTCCGCACCTTTAAAAGCGACCGGGCATATCCGTATTCTCCACGGCAATTTGGCCAAGGACGGAGCAGTCGCCAAAATCACGGGCAAGGAAGGACTGTCTTTCACGGGCCCGGCCAAGGTGTACGATTCGGAAGAAGATTGTCTCCACGCCCTGGAGCGCAAGGAAATCCTCGCCGGCGACGTGGTGGTCATCCGCTATGAAGGCCCGACCGGCGGGCCGGGCATGAGCGAAATGCTCACCGTAACCTCCGCCATCATGGGCGCCGGTTTAGGAAAAAGCGTGGCGTTGATCACGGATGGACGTTTCTCGGGCGGCACGCATGGTTTCGTGGTGGGCCATATCACCCCGGAAGCCCAATTGGGCGGCCTACTCGCGGTTATCCGGAACGGCGACGTCATCACCATCGATGCGGAAAAAAATACCTTGGACGCAGATTTGACCGAAGCGGAAATCGCCACGCGTTTTAAAACCTGGAAAACTCCGCCTTATAAAATCACCCAGGGAACGCTTTACAAATACATCAAGACCGTCAGCACCGCCAGCGAAGGCTGCGTGACCGACGGGTGATGGACGACTGACGCGTTTATGCAGCCGCTAGCGGCCCGCACGGGCCGCATTTCCACCTCACAAACCGTCGCCATCGATGCCCGCTACAAGGAATTGAAAGCGGAAGGCAAAGACGTGCTCAGCCTTGGGGCCGGGGAACCGGATTTGGACACCCCGGATTTCGCCAAGGAAGCGGCCGTCCAATCGATTCGCAACGGGATGACCAAATACACGGCCGTTACCGGTATGCTGGGATTAAAGGAAAGCGTCAGCCGGAAATTCGCGCGCGATAATGGCCTGGCCTATCCCCCATCGGATATCATCGTTTCCAGCGGTGCGAAGCATGCCGTTTTCAACGCCTTGCTGGCCTTGGTCGAGGACGGCGATGAGGTCATCATCCCGACGCCGTGTTGGGTCACCTATCCCGAGGTGGTGCGCTTCCTGGGCGGAAAACCCGTCCTGGTCCAGACCTCGTACGCATCCGGTTTCAAAATGACGGCTGATCAACTCGGCGCGGCGGTGACGTCGAAATCCAAACTCCTGATTTTGAATTCTCCGGGCAATCCTACCGGAGCGGTCTACACGGAACCGGAATTGCGCTCGCTGGCGGACCTGGCGGTCAAGCACGACCTGTATGTCCTATCAGACGAGATTTACGAATACATCGTTTATGACGGCGCTCGCCATGTGAGCATCGCGTCCTTGGGTCAGGAGATTTTTTCGCGCACCATCACCATCAATGGCATGTCGAAAGCCTATGCCATGACGGGTTGGCGTATCGGCTACACCGGAGCGCCTCCGCATCTGGCCAAGGCCATCGCCTCAATTCAAAGCCACGGGACTCATCATCCCGCCAACGCCTCCCAGATTGCGGCGCAAGCTTGCCTGGATTCAGACGGTGAGTTCGTCCGGAAAATGCACAAGCACTTAACCGAATGCCGTGACTTGGCATTGAAACGTTTGGCGGAAATCCCTGGCCTTCGCGTACTGGCGCCCGCCGGGGCATTTTATGCTTTTTTCGGAATCGAAGCCTATTTTGGAAAATCGTACCAAGGCAATCACATCAGGACTTCCATGGAGTTGTGTCAATATTTATTGGATAGCCAGCTTTTGGCCACCGTGCCCGGCAGCGCCTTCGGAATGGAAGGCTTCATGCGCATTTCGTTTGCCGCTTCGCTGGAAACTCTCGATGCGGCCCTGGTTCGACTTCAGGACGGACTTTCCGCTTTAAAATAATTTCGAAAATCGTTTATTCGGAATCGTCGTCGCCACCCGCCAGACGCGCGGTGGCTTCTTCCATATGTAATTTCACGGTCTGCGGTCCTGGATGCACCTCGAGCGAGGTATCGAGAAGATGGGCATGCTTGGCCATTAATAATACGCGATGGCGGCCTACAGAAAGGCCTCGGGCGGTAACCGGGGTAACACCCAAGTAACTGTCGTCGAGGTATACCTCCGCGAATGGCGGCGAGGACAATATGGATAACGTGGACCGAGACGAGTTCGAGTCGCTTAAAACTTGAATGCCGGGTCCATTACTAACGCGCCTGGCGGAATCCATCGCCATCGCCTCTCCGGCAACGTCGCTCTTCCCAGACTTAATGAATCGCGCCTGTGACGCATCAATTCCAGGAAAAGCGGAAGACGCAGCATCCTGTTTTTCCGGATATTTTTGACCTTCGGATTCGCGAACGCTTTCTTGGAAAGCACCTCCGGTTGCCGCACCGGACTGGTTCACCGGATTGGGTTCAAGCAAACCAGGATTCCGGTTCTCCAGGCCGACGTGAATCGAATTAGAATCAGCGAAATGTCGGGATATTGACCTCCATGATTTTCGGTCCGATGCCTTAGCCCCTCTCCAAAACCAAATTCCCGTCAACAGCGTCAACCCCACGAGCAGTGCCGTTAGTATTCGCCGCTTTTTTTTTACCGGTCGTGATTCTCGGTTATACCGTAACGTGCGCGATGTGCCCGTACGCATGTTTGGGCGTGTGCCTGTGCGAGTTCCCAACTCCGTCATCGCTGCCGCTGCGGTCGGGGGATCGGACGTCCAGGTGGTTTGGACTCCTCGGGCGGATAACTCCCGCATATAGGCGGACAACGCTTCTTCAGGTTCAGCTCCTCCCGCAGCCGCCAAATATCCTTTAAGGTGACGATGCAACCAAAGCGCTCCACCCCCGCGTTGGGCGGGTCGTTTGTTGAGAAGTAGTTCGACCACTTGCACCAGGGCCGGATCCAACTCGGGTCGAATTTTCCAGATGGGTTCATGGGGTTCTTCGGAAATTTTTCGGAATATCTCGGTTAAACTGCGGCCTTGAAAAGGAGGATGGCCCGCCAGACAGCGATAGAATACGGCGCCGAGGGAGAACATATCCGCTTGCGAGGTAATCGGCTTGGCGCCGCGAGCCTGTTCCGGCGACATGAAAAGCGGGGACCCTAAGATTGCGCCGGTTTGCGTCAGTTGTTCGGCTTGCACATGAGCGATTCCAAAATCCGCGATTTTTAATCTACCCCGCTGATCGATCATCAGGTTTTCCGGTTTGATGTCCCGATGGACCACTCCATATTGTTCGGCGATGGAAAGCCCGGCCGCAGCTTGGCAAACTACCGACGCGGCCACCATCGCGTCCATGGGTTCCGATAGAATCAGCGGTTGCCGATCCCCGCGTTCCTCATGATTTCCGGAATGGTCGGGTAAAGGTGAATTGATGTGTAATTGTTTGAGTATCCCGTGCAAGGAAATTCCATCCACGAATTCCATGACCAGGAACAAATCCGATCCTTCTTGCCCGAAATCGAATACTTCCACGACATGGGGATTGCGCACCATGGCGACGGTGCGGGCTTCGTTAAAAAACCGCTGCAAGACATCCTTGCGGGTGGCCAGTTCCGCATGCAAAACCTTAATGGCCACGAATCGATTCAAGACGGGATCGCGGGCCAAATAGACTTGCGCCATGGCTCCCTGACCCAATTTGTATAAGACTTCGTAGCGCCCGTAACGTTTGGACATTTAACCGCCAAGGTAACAAAGGTGTGACGCGGTAAAAAGAGTCTAACCCCTTGTCACAAATGAAAGTAGATCACCATTGGGTAGTCCGGGATTGGATCCTTTAGCGAAATTAGACTCCAATCCTTTTGGCTACAATGAGTGATGCGAGTCATTGCATCGCGGAGATGACCGTAAATATACGGACCCGGAGGGGTCATTTTTCCTATAATTTCTGCAGATTCTGCGCATGAAAGGAGTCCCCATGGAAAAGGCTGCGCTACAAGCCACGAACCAGGACCCGGTAACCGAAAAACAATTCGGAGGCTATTCCATCCTTGACCACTTGGGTAAGGGGGGCATGGGCGACGTTTACAAAGCCATGCAAACCGGGCTGGATCGGGTGGTGGCCCTGAAGGTATTGCCTGTCCTTTTGGCGCGCAGCAAGGAATTTTCCGAACGCTTTTTCACCGAAGCTTACGCCATTTCCAGACTGCAACATCAAAATATCGTCACCATTTACGATTACGGTGAAGTCGGCGGCCAGAAATTCATCGCCATGCAATATGTGCAAGGCGTGACGCTCAGCAAATTGATCCAAGGCGAAATAAAATTGGATTATCCCCGGATTATCGGCATCACCAAACAAATTTGCCGTGGGCTGAAATACGCGCATCAAAATGAGATCGTCCATCGCGACATCAAGTCCGGCAACATCATGGTGGAACCTGGCGACAAGATTTACATCTCCGACTTCGGCATCGCCAAGGTCATCGACGCGCCCAGCATCACGACCACGGGCATGGCCATGGGCACGCCTGAATACATGGCTCCGGAACAATGCGAAGGCGGATTGGTCGACGGCCAAAGCGACATCTACGGATTAGGCGTCATCATTTATGAAATGGTCACGGGACGACCGCCCTTCCTGGCCGATACGCCCTTGGCTGTGGCCTATAAGCAGGTGCACGAAATGGCCCCGTTGCTGTCCAAAAAAATCCCTGATGTGCCGCCCCGTCTCGAGCTCATCGTCGCCAAGTGCCTGAAGAAAAGCAAAGCGGAACGTTATCAAACCGCGGATGAATTGCTGCACGATTTAGATTCGGCGCATTTGGATTCGACCCCCCACGTCGAACCGACAAAAATGCCTGTGCCTTCCGATCTTCGCATCACCGACCGGCGCGGCCACAACCGACGCTTTTCCGGTGAGCCCATGGCAGTCTCACTGGGATATTTATGGGGCATCCTCGGACTATTCGCCTTGGTGGCTGCGGCTTTGGGCTATTTACTCCTACGGCCCGCCTCACGATCCGAGGGATTGCGCTGGCTCCCCGCCGAGGCTACGGGATCGCCGGCATCCTCCATGAACTCCAACTTGTTTGATGGAAAGCGTTCGACAGCTTGGACCCCCACCCTCCTCGCCGGCCATGATGACGCCGAGGTGGAATTCTCCTTTCCGCAAAAAATGTTGATCACGGGTATGGTTTTGGAATCCGGTTTGGAATCGGCCGATCCGGCTAACGGGTATGCCCCGCCCCGATCGTTGGTCATTGAAACCGAAAGCCGGAAACCCTTACGGTTTACTTTGCTGGAATCCACCGCGCCGCAATTCTTGTCTATTGGCGGACTCGTGGCGCAAAAGGGGCGGCTGCGCTTCTCAATGTCCGGTGGAGCGAATACCGCCGGCCCGGCCGCAGGTACACGTACCATGGCCGTTCGTGAGGTTCGCTTCCTCGGCATCCCGTATGAATGAGGGTTCGGAAAATCATGCGGAAGCCGGCCGTCGCGGCGAAGACATCGCCCTGCAAGCCTTGCGGGACAAAGGCTACACGCTCATTGCCCGAAACCGACGCTTAGGCCGAGGTGAAATCGATCTGATTGTGGAAGACTCCCGAGGCGTCCTGGTTTTTGTGGAAGTCAAATCCAACCGGACAAACTCCAAAGGCCTGCCCTTGGAACGTGTCGATAAGCGCAAAATCCTGCAACTACAACGCATGGCCGAACGATATTGCCGGATGACCGGAAATATGGATAGGGACATGCGCTTCGACGTCGTGGGGGTCGATTTGTCCCGGTCGGAGCCGCATTGCGAACATATCGAAGGCGCATTCCTGCCCGACGCTTCCGGATATTTCCTCTCGCGTTAAGCGAAAGGATTTCATAAAAACTATTTTTCCTTTGACGTATGCGCCTGGAAATCCATCCCGAAACCCCTCAAGTTCGCTTGATGCGAAAAGTACTGGAGGCCTTCCAAAAAGGACAGGTGGTTGTTTACCCCACCGATTCCGGGTATTCCTTGGGTTGCGATGCCCTATCCAAGGACGGCGTCCATAAGCTATACCACGTAAAACGGGAAATGAAAAAATATTTGATGGCCTTGATGGTCCGCGATTTCAGCGCGCTGTCGGAATTCGCTAAGGTGGAAACCTCGGCCTATCGATACATGAAACACCTGGTGCCCGGTCCGTTTACCTTCGTATTGCCCGCGACGGTGCGGGCGAAAAAAATCCTGGATGTCAATCGACCCGAGGTCGGCGTGCGCATGCCGAAAGGCGTGTTCACCGACGCGCTTTTCAGTTTGGCTCCGGAGGCCGTCATCCTTACCACTGCGGCGAAAGTCCGCGAAGAGGATAGTTTCATCGACCCGGCAGATATCGACGAGAACTTCGGCCACTTGGTGGACTTGATTGTAGACCTGGGTCCCCGGCCAGTGACACCCACTACGATCATTTCACTGGTTACCGATACCCCGGAAGTTTTGCGCGAAGGCTCGGGCATCATCCCCGGCACTGGTTCCAAGGCTAAATCACAGGGTTCAACCCTGTGGCAATCTCGCTGAAACCGGAATCCGAAAAGAGGATTTCCTACCCATCGACCGCACCTACACGCGCAGGGAAGCATCGACCGTTTCCGACACCACCCCGTGCGGACTTTTTCAACGCCCTGGTAAGGCCCGGAGGGGATTCAATTCAACGCAGCGAGTTCAGAATATGCCGCACGACGGCATAGGAGTTGTGCGCCACCAGAGGTAAGAACCGGTTGAAATCCAAAACCGCATCGCCATCGGCGCGATCAGAAATGGTGCGGATGACCAAGTACGGCAACCCATTGATGGCGCATACCTGGGCCATAGCGCCGCCTTCCATCTCCACAGCATCGCCGGCCAATTCGTCCAGCATATACCGATGATGGTTGATTTCATCGCGAGTCATGAATTGATCGCCGGTTAATATGCGACCCACGTGCAAATGATGTCCATCAACTCGGGTGGTGCGCGCCAAATCTACCAGCGCCGGATGGGCCGCAAAGACCTTCAAGTCGGTGTACAATATATTGCCGCGCGCGAATCCCAAGGCGCGACCGTCCACGTCATGCTGGATGCAATCGCGACTGATGACCACGTCCCCGATCTCGTAGGCCGGGTTCAAGGCTCCGGCCACGCCGGTAAAAATCAGGCTGGTGGGCGAATAGGTGTCGATCAAATGCTGCGTGACTAGGGCGGCATGCACTTTGCCGATTCCGCATTTGACCAAGATAACGTGACGGCCGGCTAGCTTTACCCGATGGAAAGTAAACCCGCGCCACTCGGTTCGGCCCAATATTTCCGCATGTTTCAGGAACTCGGCGATTTCCGCGTCCATGGCGCCGAGTATTCCCACCTTCTCGAACAGCGACGACAATCCCGCGTCCGGTGCACCCGAAGTATCCGGCAACTTTTCCTGCATGTTCATGGGATGCTCCAACGCGCTTGAAAGACTTTGGGAACAAAACGCGGCATGTTGCCACCTGCATTCGTCATCCCACCACCGAGCCGAAGCTCGTCAATAGACCCGGCCAAATCGAAGGCGTCGAAGGCGACTCCCCCATGGATCGATAAGGCTGTGCTTGCGGATTTACTTGGATAGTGCATATTCTCAAAATATACTGTATTAGACGCAATCCAGGGATCAAAAACCCTAAGCGTTGCCATCATCTGTCCTTACAAGGGATTTAAACCTGGGACTAGTGTGGATGGGAGCCTGTTGGACCTTTTAGGACGCACGATTCAACCCGGAACCCACCAGGAGGTTATTCTGGAAACCACGCGGGGCAGGAATGAAATTGGGGTTTTAGTGAGGTAAATGCGTACTTGTGATCAATACCACATGGAGCAAGTCAATAAGCGACCACCGAACCGCCGTCTTCGGAGATTCCTGATCCATCATTTTTTAGTACGCCATCACCATTCTTATCAAAAGAACATGTGGATTTTTGATAGATTAAATTTCCACCACTTGCGGAAACATGAACAAATGTTAAGCCAAATGTTACAGGATCTTCAATATAATTGTTTAGAAAAGTCATATCATGCATAACTACATCTCCACCCGTTTGAACAGTTAATCCTCCTGCATTATACGATGCCTGATTACTTGAAAATGTAGAGTTCGATATTGTAAATCCAGAGCCTTGCAACGCGCCCTTATGTGTGTAACGTAGTTTTGAAAACAAACAACTATCAATCAAAGTCGTTCCGTCTGAATTAACAACAACTGGAGTCGATTCAGAAGAATTATCAAAATTTCGAAATGTGCATTTAATTATTTTTATTCCAGAATTTCCACTACTTGAAAAAGTACCACCAGATTTCTCAAATACGAAACCATGTATTAAAATATTATCACCGTTAACCGAGACAAGGTTTTCTTGGCCCGTTGGATCTTGAATATCAGTCAAATTCGATAAAGGATCCCGCATAGTAGTTAAAAATGCGCTACCGTCCGATGGAAAGCCTCCGTATAGAGAATCGGAGTCCCAAATATACATCCCATTTCCAAGGCTCGCCTGCGCAGCAGTCGGCGAATACGTTCCAGCCGATACCCAGATTGATTTTCCTGAAATTGAAGCGGAACTACTAAGCGGTTTATTCATCTCCCCAAATGCATTCGCCCAGGATGTCCCATCACCAGTCGCGGTCTTACGAACAAAAATCACGTTCGACTTTTTATAAACAGTATCTCGAACCGTGGAGGGATTTCCCGCGTTATCGGTAATCGTTACGACTAGAATATTTCGATCTTCCGCCCATGGAATTGAATTAAGAGCCCATGGACTACTCGTAAAGGCAAAACTTTGCGGCGTTCCGGAGTTCAATATATAGGAAATGGTTTTAATGCCGTTCGCATCCGAAGCCGTACCCGATGCATTTGGATTATTAGAGAAAACCTTCGCCATTCCCGTAGGCGCGGTGATGGACAGAGCAGGTGCGGTCAAATCCACCTGCAAGGTTTTGCATCCTTGAGCGCCGGCCCCAATCACGTCCTGTTCGGAAACGCAAAGCGTATGCGAACCTTCGCTAAGAACCGGCGCATATTGAGTGACGGATTGGGCGGCTGAATTCGTCCCCCCATCCACTTGGTAAACGTAATTTCCATTACCACCGCTGGATGAAGCGGGGACCCAGGTCCATTTGGGAGAGTTTGTCAGCGCGGCGGTAACAGATACCACGGGAGCGAGCGGCGCCGATTTTATCAGAACCGAAGACGATGCCTGGGCTGACCAGGTGCTGGCATTATTTCTTTCCTGTATTTTCAGACTGTGCGTTCCTTCGTCGAGCGACGTAATGGGAGTGAAGGACAATGCGGTCGTCACCACCGCTGTGTTGGTATCCAATTGATATTGGAAAGTCCCATTACCTCCACCACCAGTGCTGGCCCAGCTCCAAGTCGGTTTGGTATTCCGTGTCGGCGTCGGAGGAGTGATAACTGAAGGTGCATTGGGAATCGATCGATCGACCGTAATGGAAACGGAGTCCGCACCGATATTCCCTAGCGCATCGGTGGCTTGTCGGCGAATCATGACGGGGCCGGATTTACCGGTTAAATCCTCAGTCGTCTGGGATGCTTGGTTTACGGCATTCACAATCCAAACGACAGCCACGGAATTCAAGTTGGTCAATAATCCCCCGACAGGCGAGGTGATTTTCACATTTGGGCCCACTGTCCGCACCACAACGGTTCTCTTTGCGGTACTTGAAACATTGCCCGCCAAGTCGGATTCTGAAACGGAGAGCGGGTACCGGCCGTCGGATAAGGTGCGTTTCGCTTGAAATAAAGTGTCCAGTATGTTGGTATCGGTAATCACCGTGGCTAAGGAATCCTGCAGAATGATGTGGAAACTGTGATTTCCGCCGCCGGCGCTTTTCCATTGCCAATTGGGTTGTCGCGCATTAGTCGTGTCCGGTGAAGCGCCTGAGGAAGTAATAAATATTGGCGGACCGGGTGGAATTGTATCGCGAACGATTATCACGGTGTCGGAGGCTTGGTTACCCACTGAATCCGTTCCGGCGCGAACAATTTTAATGGAATCCTGTTTGCCGCCCAGCGGTTCCGAATTGCTTTGAACCGGACCACCATCAACTGTCCAGGTCACCGGTACGGTTGCATTTTTTGTGATGAACCCTTTTGTGGGGGAAGTGATTTTCACGATCGGTGGCTTACTATCGACCCTAATATTAACGGTATCCGTACCCACGAGACCGCTTGTTTTACCTGTATCTGAGACAACGATATGGTTAAACCCCTCCAGCAAAGTGAGAAATTTTGTGAATTGAACTGTGTCAACCAAATAAACCAAGGTAAAGCGGTTCACTTTGATCGTCGTATCTTTCGCAGAAGGTTTTATGATATCGACAAAAGGGGCCTTGCTGCCCACCAAAACACGCCTAGTGACCGTCGTAACGTTGCCCTCACCGTCCCTCACATAAAAGGCCGCCTGAAAAGTTCCCGCTTGGGAATATCGGTAACCAACGTTTACGATAGTATCCGAACCTGACGCCTTGGTCGAATCCTCCCATACGCCATCGCCGTTAAAATCCCATTTCAACGCTTGGATGTTTCCGTAAATCTGTGTCACATGCAGGGGGAAAATCACGGTATCGCCGATATTGATTTGACGATCATTCCCTGCGGTTAAAATCGGCGGATCTTTTTTTACTGTTACTTTGCATGAATCCTTCAGGTTCAAGTACCCAAGTGGATTGGCATAAATTTCCACCAAACCTGGCGTTACGGCCGTCACCTTTCCGCCATTGGAAACATTGGCTACGGCGATATCACCAGATCGGTACTGGGCAACATTGGTTGAGTCGGCGGGAGTCATACCAACGGTCAATTGACCGGGAGCGCCGCCCAAAAACAAAGTCATGGAATCAGGCTTGACGGTGATGTTGGTCACGAGATTTGGTTGAATTACGGAAAGAGTCAAGGTAGCGGTAAGGGTTGGATTGGACTTTACTTTGGCTATGATTTGGGCTTGGCCCAATTTGTACGTTACGATGCGACCTTGGACATTCACCGACGCGATTGTCGAATCTGAAATGGACCAGGAAACTTCTTGTGCCGAACCAGTGGGGTAAACCTGGGCCTCCAGCGTGGTCCCGGAATCATTAAATGGCAAGGAAAGCGGAGAAGAATTCAAGATTTGTACGCTGGTAGCAATCGCTGCCTGGACATTTATCGACGCCGAATCCAGGGCGCTGGTATCGGCAACCGACCGAGCGCGGATGACTACACGACCCACTTTTACCGGCGTCACCAGCCCGCCGGGAGTGACAGTAGCAATCGTTGAATCGGTAGACTTCCAAATAACCGCTTGGCTCATGGAATCGGGTGTGATTGAGGCATGAAGGGTAGTTGAGAGCCCGCCCACGTTAAAATTGATGGTCTTGGGATTCACCGCGACGATTCCTCTCCCTTTCGGTTTCGTGACGGTATCCACGGGAACCTTTTTTGTCGAATCAATGCTTATGGAAATGCCTTGGGACGTACCGGGTTTTCCATTGGTAAAAGCCAATTCTCGACTCAGAATTTTTTGACCATTTCGATAAACATTGAACACAATCAGGAAATTCGATAAGGTCGGCGGAGGTAATTGTAAATTGCCCAATTGGTCCGGTGAGTTGTATAATCCATGATAAAGGGTGTCCTGAAACAAAGTATCGTTCGTCCCTGATCCTTTTATATCAAAGCGCAAAACCACCAGGGAATCGTCTTTTTTTAGGATGGATTTCAAGGAATCCGAAAGTGTCAAGGAAATTGTATCCGGACCCGTTGAATCCGATGTGTTGCAAGTCCAGACCAAAAATGCAAGCAGGCTTAACGCAATGAGTCGTTTGAATATTTTCATTTTAAAGCCTGCCCGTTATATGATTCGCGTTGGATGATGTTCCATTGCTTTCCATCATCCAAACGGCCACACCCGCTCCCACAGTTGCAACCGCGCCTGCCGACCACCATATCCAAGCATTATTATATGGTTCCGAAACAACGGCGGATTTTTTGGCCGGACTGGCAAGCGGCGGTCTCTTTTCGGGATTTCGTGGATTACCGAAAGCGTCGAAGTGGTCGCGATACTCCTGCGTATGGAGAAACTCACCCTTGACCTTATCAAAAATACCCTGAATGCTTTTGGAGACGTACATGTCCGCCAATTCAATGTTTGGCGCCAAGTGAAGGAGCTGGTAAAAATAACTTTCCGCCTTGGGTTCTGAAGCCGAATCGACGGCATAAATCACTCCGAGATATTTATATGCGAATATTTTTTCGTCCCGAGTGGCGGAACCGCCTTGAAGCCTCAAAAAAGATTCGAGCAGGGTTTTAGCCGCATCCAACTCGCCTTCGCGGAAATTCACCTGGATGGTTTTCATATCCAGCTTGCCGCTTGGGGGCACGGCGGCGCGTCCAGTTACGGCTAACAGAAGTATCGCTAAAATCATGTTTTTCATTGCGCATTTCCATGTTCCATGAAGCGTTAACACGTGAATACAACCAGAAACTAGAAAATCACTGCTCGACGACTGTGACTGCAGTCACTAGAAAAGGTTCAAAAATTCTGGTGAGTTTGAGGCTATCGAGGTGGTTCAACCCAAATGCCCTTCACTTTCCGAATCCGACCGGTGATTTTTTTTCAATTTGTTGGATCGATTTACGCGTCTTGAACAAGTTATCTTTATTTTTCAAACCATCGAGGATTTATTCAGCCTTCGGCCGCTTCTTCCTGGAGCATTTCATTGAGGTGCAGCGCATTCATAAACCGGATACCCTTCGGCGAAGGTAACACCCCATGAAAAAAAACGCGACCATTAAAGATATCGCCCGCCACCTGGGGATCTCCGCGGCCACGGTTTCGCGTGCCTTGCGAGACCACTCCAATATCAGCCAGGAGCGGAAGGAGTCGGTTTGGGAAGTCGCGCGCAAGCTCAATTATCATCCCGATTCGGTAGCGCAGAGCTTAAAAAGCGGCAGCACCCAAACTATTGGTGTAATCCTTCCGGCCATTAAATACCACTTTTTTTCCGAAGCGTTGGACGGAATTGAGGAAATCGCGTTTAAGGCAGGATATACGGTGCTCGTCTGCAAATCGAATGAAAGCCATGACCGCGAAGTCGTCAATGCGGAAATGCTGGCGTCTAAACGAGTCGCCGGCATAATCGTTTCCCTGTCCCAGGATTCCCGGAACACCGATCACTTCACGAGTTTAATACGACGAAATATTCCCGTGGTTTTTTTCGATCGCGTTCCCGAAAAAATGAAAGCGCCCAAGGTCGTCGTCGACGATTACGAAGCGGCCTTCGCCTTGACGGAATATCTCATCGGCGCCGGGTATCGGAAAATTGCCCATCTTTCCGGTCCCAAATCGCTTTTGATCAGCCGGCTGCGAATGCAAGGATATCTGGACGCGCTCAAGAAACATCGCGTTCCCGCGCCGGAGGGAGGAGTGATTTTCGGCGGACTTGAAGAGGAAGATGGAAAAGCCGAAGGGATGCACCTTTTGGCGCTGTCCCCCCGACCGGATGCGGTTTTTGCCGTGAACGATCCGGTTGCCTTGGGTATTTATCGCGCCTGTAAAGCTCTCGGCGTACGGATTCCCCAGGATTTAGCCGTCGCGGGTTTCAGCGACAATCCCATTTCGGCGCTCTTAAACCCACCGCTGACCACAGTCTCCCAACCCGCTTACGAAATTGGCGTCGCAGCGGCCAAAATGTTGTTGGAAAGAATCAAGGAGGGCAATCCGACTAAATCGGAGTTGGCCGTATGCCGGACCACCCTCATCGTCCGCGAAAGCACCTGATTTTTGATCCAAAATTCGGAAAACCCCGTTTTCTTGGCAAAAACCTGAAATTTATTTCGCAAAAAAATTAAAATCGCGAACACAAAAACTGGGGAGCGGATTATATTCCATTTATGCAAACGTTTACATTGAAGAAGTGCAGGGGGAAAGCATGAACAAATTGGACGGAAAATCTCTCGGAGCCGGCTTATTGGGATGGCTTGTCATGGTACTGACACCGATGAATAGCCACGCTCAACTTGCCAAAACCCCTCCCATGGGATTCAACACTTGGAATAATTTTGGCTGCAATAATATTAGCCAGACCGTCATTCAAGGCATTACCGATGCCATGGCTACAAACGGCATGAAGGATGCTGGCTATACCTATGTAAATGTCGACGACTGCTGGGAAGGGCCTCGCGATGCCAATGGCTTTATCAGCGCTACTAATCAATGGACGGGTAACAGTTTAAAATCCGTTGCCGATTATGTGCACAGTAAGGGGATGAAATTTGGTGCGTATACGTCACTTGGAAAAACAACTTGCGATCAAAGCGGCCATGCTGCCACTTATGGATTTGAAAGTCAAGATGTACGTCAATGGGTAAGCTGGGGAGTTGACTACATTAAGGTGGACTGGTGCAATGTAGTCACATCCCAATCCGCAAATCCGGGCAAAGCATATAAGGTGCTCGGAGATACTATTTATAAATATGCCGGGCCCACCAGTGCACGGCCGATTGTATACAGCATTTGCAATTGGGGCGTGGGAAATCCCTGGACCTTTGGGAGGAGTTCTGGCGGCCAGTTGTGGCGAACAACGGGCGACATTAATCAAAGTTGGGGGTCCATCACCGGCAACCTTGACCAGCAAGTGAATCTCTTTTCTTATGCCGGTCCCGGAGGGCCTGGCGAATCCGGAGGTTGGAATGATCCGGATATGCTGGAAGTAGGTCGCGGTTCGTTAAATGCAGATGAAAACAAAGCGCATTTTGGCATGTGGTGTCTGTTGACGGCACCGTTAATCGCCGGAAATGACGTTCGTACAATGTCCTCTGAAGTATTGAACATACTTATTAACAAGGAAGTGATTGCTGTAGATCAGGACTCACTGGGAATTCAAGCCCAACGACTTTCGGCAGCGAATAACATAGAAGTATGGGCCAAACCAATGATGGGCAATTGCCGCGCCTTGGGCCTTTTCAACCGCTCCGGTGCAACAGCCAGCATTACCGTTAATTGGGCTGATTTGAACAAATGGACGACGGTGGGTCCTTGGTCAGCAACCACCTCGGCAACTGTTCGTGATTTGTGGACCAAAACAGATCTAGGTACGAATAAGTCCGGCAGCTACAGCGTTTCGGTTCCATCGCACGGATTAGCCATGCTAAAATTAACGCCAACTAACTCCGTTTCCATTGTCCCGATTCACCCCGCTCAATCACTTTTCGGTGTGGCTTTTGGTTCGGATTACTTGTCGATAAACCTTCAAGGTTCACATTCAATCCAAATTCTCGATATGACCGGAAGAGTACTTTGGAATCAGATCGGAACTGGACCCGCACAATACACTCCCATGGTAAAATGTGATGGTAACCATATACTTCGCATCCGTGTTCCGGAATCAATCACGAATCTCAGGTATTAAACTCAATGGTAAATCGCTGGGTGGCGCCTCGTAAAAGGTGCTGCATTCAGAATTTTCCTTTGTCCATTACCATACATTCTCAGAGAAAGGGTTTAAACGTGAATAAAACGGCGACAATTAGCGCTGTCGTTTGTGTGCTCTTTTGCAGCACAGTTAAGTATTTACATGCCGTCGAACCGGATTCCACAATTGTAATCGGCTTTAAATCCAGCGGATATGTATACTGGGAAAACTTCCGGTTATGGAAGTCGGATTATTCAGGTACTTCCGACAAAGTAAGCAAATCGGGTGGTGATATCAGCGAAGGGGACTGGTTCAATTCCGTGCTCGGTGGTTTTGTACTTGAAAATACAATGAGTGAGCATCTCACCACCAGGGTGGCCCTGGAAGCTAGTTTCAACCGCCCATTTCCTGAGACAAACAACGAGGTTTCTCGCGTTACACGATTCAATACTTATGTCCACGAAGCGAAAGCATTGTATTCATTCCGCGACCAGTTAAAGTTTCCTACCCAAGTGGAAGTGGGTTATTTTCTTTATGATTACAATCCCGATCAGCAAAATTTGGGCGAGTACTTGTTCCGCAGTAAAATTTATCCGCTCAACCTGTTTACGAATTTTGAATTACCGCAAGATCGGTTGCTTGGGATTCGGGTAGGTACATCTTGGATGCCCAATTTCCATCAAGATTTATTGCTGACTAGCGAGTACAAATATGCCCCTAAATCGGATTATACACTTTCGTACGTCGCATCCTATTCGATGGGAAAGGTTTTAACCTTGGGGGCAGGAGCATCTTGTGAACATTGCCTTGCGGTGAAACCCAGCTTAGAGTCGCCTAAAAATGAAAACAATATGTATGTAACAGTGCCAGCCCAAAATTTTAAGGATAGTGCCGGTGTAACTCATAAAGTAAATGCTGCCGATGGACTTCCTGGCTTGGTAAAGAATGACACCAATTACTCCTATCAATCAAACC
The DNA here is from genome assembly GCA_017881725.1 of Fibrobacteria bacterium. GTDB lineage: Bacteria > Fibrobacterota > Fibrobacteria > UBA11236 > UBA11236 > Chersky-265. Next base: position 17,242 of record JADGQO010000105.1, on the reverse strand, counting down.
CAGTTACCCTAAGCCGGGATTTTTACCCACAACTACAAGTCGATACAGGCTACTATACCTTTCAGGGCATAGCCTTGATGGGTCGTTTTTCCTTCGATCCAAAGGCACTATTTGGGTCCTCCAGAGGATTCGGACGCCAGGATTTAAAACTTTACGGTGAAACGGCAATTCTTGGGCTGAAAGATTATCCATTTTATTATTCAAGCCTTAAACAGCGGATTCCTTGGATGTTGGGATTCAATTTACCCGCATTTAATTACATCGATGTAGTCAGTCTGGAAGTTGAATATTGCAGCAATCCCTTTCCAAACGATTGGCAGCGGTCCTTGCGAGAAGGCCTGCCAATTCCCGGAGGATTGGGATTTATCCCCGGGACTTATGTTGACCCGGCAACCCATTCTGATTACGTCTACAGCCCCTGGAAATGGTCGGTTTACCTTCGCAAGCAAGTTGCCCACGGTCTTTATATTTCTACACAAATCGCGCATGACCATTTACGGTTGCCCAACGTCGACGGTTTTACCTACGAAGAGCTCCTCAAAGACCGCAGCCAATGGTGGGGCATTCTCCGCGTGACGGCGAGCTATTAATCGTCAAACTCCTGGACATTTCATGACCCGCCCTGCCTCCATCAAACGCATGCACCCCTATCTCAAGGAATGGGTGATCATGGCGCCCGCAACGGACGTACGCCCCTGGAACGGCGCGGTATTGAACACCGTTGCCGCCGACGAACCGGATTTTGATCCGACCTGCCATTTATGTCCCGGAGCGAGTCGTTCCAACGGTGCGGAAAACCCTCGCTACTTGGACACCTATGTTTTCGACAATGATTTCGCGTCACTGACCCTGGACTCCGAGGCCCGTGGAATCTGCCGGGTGGTTTGCTTTGATCCCAGGCACAATGTCACCTTGGCTGATATGGAGACGGAACAAATCGAATCCGTGCTGAGAACCTTCGCGGGACAGTTCAACGAAATGGCATCGATTCCGGGAATGGAATACGTGATGCTATTCGAAAACAAGGGAAAAGAAATCGGCGTATCCAATCCCCACCCGCATGGGCAAATTTACGCCACCGATTTCATTCCGCGCATCCCATCCACCATGTACGCCAGCGCACAGGAATTCCATGCAGTCTCAGGCGGATGTGTGTTCTGCGATGCCCTCGGCAAAGAATTGAAAAGCGGCCAGAGGATTCTCGCTAGCAACGAACATTTCGTGGCCTTCGTTCCATCATTCGCAAGGTTCAAATACGAAGTTCACCTTATGCCCAGAAGGCATGTTCCCTTCATTTCTTCCCTCGGCTCTTCGGAAATCCGCGCCATGGCGGAGCTCTATCGGGAATTAGTGATCCGGTATGACAACCTATTCGCGCGTCGAATTCCGAATATCACCGTGTTCTACAACGCGCCGACCAAGCAAGGATTGGATTTAAGCCCCTGGCATTTTCATGTCCAGTTCGCGCCGCCCGTGCGCGCGGCAGACAAGCTGAAATACCTTGCCGGGTTCGAGACCGGCGGAGGCAATATCATCAACCCGTCCCTGCCGGAGGATTCTGCGGCGGAATTAAAGCGTGCGAGCGCGAATCGCACGAGTGTGGTTTCGTCGTGAAGCAGGCGTTGGAAGAAATCTTGAGCGCCTTCCAACGGGTTTTTGGAGGCCAACCGGATCTGGTCGCGTCCGCTCCCGGTCGCGTCAACCTTATCGGGGAACATACGGATTATATGGGCGGCCTGGTCATGCCCGTGGCCATTGACCGGCAAGTGCTTTTCGCCATCCGTTCCATCCCCGGAGACTTGGTTACCGGCTACTCCGTCGACTTCGGAGAGTCGGTAAAATTCCCAACTGGAAAATTCGATCCGACGCATCCCTGTCGCTGGCTCCGATATGTCCTTGGCGTATTGAAAGAGTTGGATCAACTCGAAATCCGGCCGGGTGGATTCGAATTCATCATTGCCGGGAATGTTCCCCAGGGGGCCGGATTGTCATCCTCGGCAGCCTTGGAAGTGGCCACGGCAACGGCGGTGTTGAACCTTATTCAACATCAGCTTTCCAAACGCGAGATCGCCTTACTCTGCCAACGTGCGGAAAATAATTTTGTCGGCATGGCGTGCGGCATCATGGACCAATACATTTCCGCGCTGGGAATTGCCGATCATGCATTGAAGATCGATTGCGCCAGCCTGGAATTCGAAGCCGTTTCCGCGGCGGTCCCGGACCACACCTGGCTCGTGATCGATTCCGGGAAAAAGCGCGGCTTAGTCGATTCCGAATACAATCTGCGGCGCAGCCAATGCCAAGCTGGATTACAATGGTTGCAAGAACGCCTCCCCCATCTTCGTCAACCCCATGGTTTGCGCGCGCTGACTCCGGAAATCTTGGAAACAGCCGCAAGCGGGATGGATCCCGTTCTTCTTCGCAGGATTCGTCACGTCGTCACGGAAAATACGCGGGTTGAAAATGCTTGCCAGGCCCTGCGACACGGGGATTTGGCAGCCCTGGGCGCGAACCTCAATGCCTCACATCTAAGCTTGCGAGACGACTATGAAGTTTCTTGCCCGGAATTGGACAGCATAGTCGAGATTCTAACCCGCCTTCCTAGAACCATCGGAGCTCGCCTGACGGGCGCTGGTTTCGGAGGCTGCGTCATAGCGCTGGTACGGGACGAGACTGTACAAGCCTCAATAGCAGCGGTCCAAAACGAATACCCAAAGAAGTTTCCGAATTCACTTCCGGTTTCGGCATGGCCCATCCGCCTGTCCGCCGGGGCCAAAACGATTTTCTCCTCCACACCGACGCTTAAAAGCGGCGGCTGACCGCGAACCCGCAAGGAACAAACCATGCAGCTGAATTGGATCGACTGGACCGGATTCTTAATCTTCTCGGTGCTCGTGACGGCTTACGCCATGTTCAAATCACGGAGGGAAAAGACCGCGAAGGATTACTTCCTTGGCGGTCGCGGCATGGGCTGGATTTTGGTCGGGTTCTCCCTCATCTCATCTAACATTTCCTCCGAGCATTTCGTGGGCATGTCCGGACAAGCATTCGGCGGGGCCGGATTGGCCATCGCCAGTTACGAATTCATCGCCGCGGCGACCTTGGTTTTCATCGCATTCTTTCTGTTGCCGTTGTATTTGAACCTCGGCATCTTCACCTTGCCGGAATTCCTTGAGTATCGCTACGGACCAGCACCCCGCACCTTGATGGCTCTCTACATGATGATCGCCTATTGCGGCGTCGTAATGGTAACCGTATTGTACGCCGGCGCCATCGCGCTGCAAGCCATGTTCGGCTTGGATTTGGCTTACGGAGTTTGGATCGTGGGCCTTTGCTCAGGCCTCTACACGGCCTTCGGAGGCCTCAAGGCCGTGGCCTATTCGGATTTGTTGCATGGCGGAGCATTGCTGGCGGGCGGCGCCTTGGTGACATTTTTGGGCCTTCATCGCGTCGGCAATGTGGCGGAATTCTTCCAGCATAATCGCGACAAGTTCCATATGATTTTGCCCGCGAATAACCCCAGCATACCTTGGACGGCCCTGTTGCTCGGCATATGGATTCCCAACATTTATTATTGGGGCTTCAACCAATTCATCACGCAACGCGCGTTGGCGGCCAAAACCCTGGCCCAGGGGCAATTGGGAATCTTGTTCGCGGCGCTGCAAAAAATCTTCATTCCCTTCATCATCGTTTTGCCGGGCATCATTGCGTATGAATTGTTCCGCGACAAAATTTCCAACGGCGACTTGGCCTACCCCACCTTGATCCGCGAAATCGTTCCTATGGGATTGCGGGGCATGTTGCTCGCCGCTTTATCCGGCGCCATCATGAGCGCCTTGGCCGCCATCCTCAATTCCGCATCGACCATATTCACTTTGGACTTCTACAAACGATTCATCAATAAGAATGCGGGCGATAAGAAGGAGGTGATGGTCGGGCGGATTTCCACCATCGCGTTCACCGTAATCGCTTGCGTGCTGGCCCCCCTTCCCGGACGTTTTCACGGCGTATTCAATTATATCCAGGAACTGTGGGGTTGCTTCTCCCCTGGCATCACGGCGGCCTTCCTATTCGGTCTGGTATTCCGCCGAGCCCCGACCTCCGCCGCCATGACCGCCCTTATAGGCGGCGTCTTTATTTACCTGTTCCAACGTTGGATGTTCCCGAATGTCGCCTTCCTGAATCATATGGCCATCACGTTTGTGATCTTAATCATCCTGATGGGCATTATAACCGCAGTAAAGCCGTTGAAAGAACCCGTGCAAATGAACCGAGGTCAGGGCGCGGTTGATTTGCGTTCTAGCCCCTTGGCCAAGGCGTTGGGCGTCATCGTCCTACTTTTGGTAGCTGCCGTTTATATCGTTTTCCGGTGACGGGCCTTTCGTGCAGGCGATAAGGAACGTATCCTTGGTTATAATTCCATTTCGCTCGCCGGCTCCAGGGACGTAGCATACCGATTCTGTCAAGGCCTTGAATCGGAATTACCATCCAGAAATTCGGGCACGATCAGAAAACCGGGCCTCGAATAACTTCCGAATTTTAATGACCGCCCATTCAGCGAAATTGCCTGGGGAATTTTCTGCCCTTGAGGGTTGATGAAAAACTCACCGCGCTTGAAGTTCGCCGAATGATTCACGGCGCGCCCGAATCGATTAATGCTTACAGTTGCCCCATCTCCCCACCGAATAGCTTGAAGGATTTGTCCTTTCCATTGGGAAAGCTTCCAACACTGGCCATCATGTCCGCTGGCATTGTAATACACCCAACCGGAGCCCTCTGGACGCACCCAAATCCAAGGCACCACCTCTCCCCCGCCAAGGCGCGCCGTCGCCAACACCACGGTGTCGGAAGAAAAATTTTTATGCCGGCGGCCTTCATCCCAGTAAGGCTGGCCGCCCGTAGCGGCTGCGGATGCCGGAAGCGTGGTAATCCCCGTCAAGGCAGGGTGAGTTGGCTTCGTAAGGGTTACCGTCCCGGCATTATCCACCGAGCCATGATCGAGAAATTCAGCCCCCAATAATTTCAGCCAGCGGGGATTATTCAAATACGTATTGGTCGCCCCGTGCAAAGCCACCGCGACATGACCGGCGCTGATCCATCCGATGAGCGCGTCTTCCTGGGCCGTTGTCAGATTTGAACCACCGGCAGTCCCGGAACCATGATCGGCCGGAGCAAGTAAAACCACGTCATATGCCTTCAAGCTGTCCGCGTTCAGGACGGTTTGCGTATCGCGATAGGCCAAGGTCATGTTATTCGCCGTCAGGAACGGCGCCAGGGTGTCTTTCATGGCCAGGGGAAAATGGGCCGGAGCATTGTCGGCGCCGCCCAGCATCAGCACGCGAATCGAATTTTGCGCCCATGCTGAAACCATTAGAACCGAAAGTAAAATGGACTGGATGAATGACGTTCGATGAATCATAGTCCACTCCAGGATTGGATTCGTGTAATCGGTTTTGACAAGGTTGACGTACCCATTAGAAATTGTGGGCAAACCCCTCGGTACTGTGCTTCCGTGACCCTACCAATATACTCTTGCCTATATTGATCGATAGGCCGATGTAGGAGTCATAATCTGGGGTTAAATTTACCACCGGCCAGGAGACACTTCGATGGATTCCCGACGAACCGGAAAAATCAAAATCAATTCGGCCGTATTCCTCCTATTAATGGGATGGGCCGGCCTTTGGTCATCATCCTGCATGTTCAACACACAGGATTCTCCGACCACCATATCCCTGGATTCGACGGTGCGCTTCGCGGACTTTAGTAAAGTGGTCATTGCAGTCGCATCCGCTTCCAGCGACAGTTTGGATACGATTTTCAACGGCAGCCCTTCCCCACCCAGCGCCTTTCAGAATATGAACCCAGGTCGATTCCTAGGCCAACCCGTGACGCTACGAATTGAAGGTTACCAAGATTCCTTACGGGTCTATTTGAAAAGTATTTCGATAGGCGACTTTCGCGGAAGCATTACCATCGCGCGCGCCGATTTGAAACTCCCGCATTTCGAATACGTGGGACATGCCCACCTCTCCCCATCGGAAGCCTACTCCATTGGCCTAGCGATTGGCGTGGACGGAAATGCATTTACCGCCTACGGCGATCGATCAGATTCGAGACGGCCCGTTGTCATGCGCTATTCCGCGGTGACGAAAGCGTGGAATACTTTGGGTCGCGGAGGACTTTCGCAAGGGCCGGTGCAGACCATTGTCTTGGCCTCCAACCCAAGTGGGACGCCGTATGTCGCCTTTAATGATGAGGCGGATTCGTTGCGAGTGTCGGTCAAGAGTTGGAATTCCGTCACCGAACACTGGGACAGCGTCGGCCAAAAAGGGATTTCGCCCTCAGGAACGGTGCAATTCACTTTGGCGATCGGTCCGGCAGGTGAAACCTACCTTGCTTATAAGGATGAACGGCATGGATTCCAAACCTCCGTCCTGGAATTCAATCCCTACCGGAATACTTGGGAAGTCATCGGGGACACCGGCTTCGCCGATTCCGAAGGCAATTATTTTTCTCTCGCTATCGATCCGTTGGGAAAGCCCCATCTCGCTTACTGCGACGAGAGCCGGCGCGGCCGCGCGACTGTTCTGGGTTATAACCGCGCGACCAGGCGTTGGGATTTTATCGGCGAACCGGGATTTTCGAGCAGCGCGATTGGTACCTCAATGGCCATCGATGCCCAGGGGGTGCCCTATCTGGCCTTCAGCGACGCCACCGATAATGCGTTCAAGGCTACGGTGATGCGATATTTACCGGTCGCTGGGAATTGGTCCTTGGTCGGGCCAGAAGGTTTTTCGCCGGGGCAAGCCAATATGCCATCCATCGCCATCGGCCCGCAAGGCGCTCCCTATGTGGCATTCAGGGACCAGGAAAATTCCGGGGCGTTGGGTTTAATGCGTTGGAACGAAGCGAACACGAAATGGGAGAATATCGCCGACGACGGCCTGCCGAAAATACCGATTTGGACCCCGGCCCTGGTATTCGGACCGGAAGGGGAGCCTTGGGTCGCGTTTTTGGAAAGTGACGGCAATCGCCTTTCCGTCATGCGCTGGACTGAATTTCCTTGAGGGGTAGATAACCTTGGGAGGTCAATTTTCCCGGCAGGTAACGTTCCCTTTACCGTAACCTACTTGTTACCCGACTTAATCTCGGCCTCGCGTCCGGATGCGTCTTTTTTCAAGCCTTCGCCGAATCGTTCACCATCGCGGACTAACCCGCGCTGGATGCCTTTGCTCATCGCGGCCGGACCACTGGCGCCAATGGCGGTGGTAGGACGCACCAAAATGAATTCCATGCCGCCCCAAAGGTGGCCCAGGAAATTGGGATCGGAATACGCAGGCGTGATATGCCCCATGGCGGTTACCCAAGCGCGGCCGCCCTGATAAGAGCAATACCAGCTCATCGGATGGTCCGCTCCAGCCTTTCCGCTCCGGAAAGTAGACTCATCAACTGTGACCAGAATATGCATGCTCGGATTGGTCGCACTGCGCGGATTTGTTTTAAAGCCATAAATCTCGTCCTTGCGGGCCCAGCGATGCGGTAAGTCTACCGTTGAGCGGTCCGTGGAATCATCCACGACTTCGGTCTGGGTCGTGTTCGAATCGCCCGGCAGGCTGTTAAAATAAGCCCCACCGATGATTTTTCCGTAGAAGGGCCAAGCCGTTTCGGCGTCGAGGGCCGCATGGATGATTTGCGCGCCGCCTCCGGCCTGAAACCATTTTTCGAACGCCGCTTGTTGGGTGGTGTTTAAAAAATCTCCCGTGGTCTTGAGAAAAACCACGGCCTTATAATGCGCCAATCCCGTGTCCGAAAATAGCGCGGCGTTCTCGGAGGTATCCACTGTCAGGCCCTTGCCCTCGTAGAAGGTTTTCAACGCCTTGCGCGTATCCGCAATGTTGTTTTCCCGGACGCCCGCCGTTTTGGTGAAAATGAGAATCCGGTCCGCCGATTCCGCGATAGCGACAGCCACGGCTAAAATCAATGCAAACGAAATGCGTAATGCTTTAAACATATATTCCCCCAGACCACTAAAAGTAGAGCAATGTTTCTTTAAAACACAGCCCTTTTACACCGGAAAACCGGGAGGGGATAACAGGATATTGAAAAAACCGCACGTGCGTCGGCCGGTTGCGCGGGTGGTCAAATCAGGTTGCCGTAACCGTCACGCGCCGTATAATTCGATTCGCTCCCATTCGCGCCCGGATCAGGCAAAGGCCGCGTATCGTCCCGTCGAGCCGAAACCGGTGCACCCCTGCGGTCACTGGCCCCTCGGGGTTCAACACCGCAAGTCTCTTACCGAACATGTCAAAAATCTCCAATATATCCGCGCCCTTTTTCGGTAAGGTAACTTCTAGGCTACCCGAAAAATATCGGACGGAAAATTCCGTTCCGATTTCCGAATTGGGAAACACTGCGGTCGGTGGAGTGTAATTCGCCCAACCCGGCATTTTGTCCAGGGTGATCACGTAATCGTTATTCATGATCGATTTCCAATCGTTACCGCCGAACAAGTCTTTCAATTTTTCAAACGAGGCGACCAGGGATCCGTGATTGGCGATGCGGGGATAGAAGTAATAGTCTCGGCCGATGATATCCACGTAGTTGTCGCCGGGATACCAATCCGGAGCGTCACCGGCTTCGTCCTTAACCCAAACCCAAATCAAATTGCTCAGTCCGTGGGTGATCGTAAACCGGTCGAATATCAGCCGATACAGCGCCTTGCAGGCCTTGGGACCCTTGTATCCCCATCAGAACCAGTTGCCCGAGGACTCATGCAAAGGCCGCGTAGGTGGTGGAATCCAGGAAGGCCTTGTTCAAGTTGAAATCCGTATTGGGAGAATTTCCGGATGAGGGTTGACCGAAGCGTTGGGCGTGACCAGGGTTGGCGCGATGTTAAACGGCGTCGCAACGTAGGGACTCAATTCGATATAGTCGATATTGACCCAGCCCCAGGATTTGAGAATTTCAATCGTGTTCGCTCCCGCTTCCAATTTGATTTTCGCCGACGCTTTGATGATGGTGAAAATCGATTTGTACGGGAAGGAAATCTGTCCTCGGGAAACGCCGTTTATCGAGTCTCTGCGGCTAAGCAGTGGACCGTCGCGGCGACAGTCAAGACAATGATACCCTTAACGTTCATTTGTGGCTCCAATGACCTGTTCGATCTCATATTGTGCATTTTGGTGGTGGTTTACCAGTGGTAAACCAAAAATCCGTCACTCGCTGAACCCCACACCAATCAAAGACCGTTCCGCACTACCTTAGTTTTGGGCGAAGTGTAGACTCGAACTCATTGAGGTGGATGGACCGAAAGCGGTGTTTGGCAAACGCGCGGCGTCCAGACGTGGCGGCATTTGCATCACTTCGCGAATATTAGATACGCCATCGTTATATCGTTTTCGTAGCGGAACAATTTTTCCGTGCGAATCTGTTCCACCCGGATTGGTGAGTTTTGGAACGTGAGGAGAAAAAGTTGAGGGGATTTGATTCGGTGGATTATTAAATCACGGGCTAAATTCCACAAAAGTATTTTGGGCTTCCGCCCTGGGATCACATGGGATTGGAAATGCGCAGTTTTGTGTCGTGCCAGCTGAATATTAATCATCTGCGTGCCGTATTCAGGTCCGATCAAATATCACGGTCCACCGTGAAAAGATTGGGGACTTTTAAGTTGGTCGACGCATATTGGCGCATTACCCTGTTACGACGCAGCATGGCGCCGGGGTCCACAGGGGTTTTTGTGGACATCGAAAGCCTGAAGAAACCGTATTCACAAGCCACAACCCCTTTATCCTCACCGACTTTTCCATCGAAGGCTCGGAAATGTATCCTTTCATCGAGTTGAAATCCAATGAACTTGGCTCGGGTGAATACCATCGGTGGTACATACTGGCGACGGATTTTTGAAAGGAACGAACAGGAAATGCGTCTAAATAAAATTGGACCTTGGATACTGGTGGGTTTTGTGTGGATTGCGGAAGCGGACACCAAGATTGCGATCAACGGACAGGGAGCGGGACGAAACTTCGACGGCCTCGGCACCGCCAGTGGGGGCGGAGGCAATTCACGACTCCTCATCGATTACCCGGATGCGCAACGCAAGGAGATTCTGGACTACCTCTTCAAACCCAATTTCGGCGCGTCCCTGCAAACCTTCAAGGTGGAAATAGGCGGCGACGGGAATTCCACGGACGGCTCGGAGCCCAGCTCGGAGCCGGTGAAAGGCAAGGAAGACTACCACCGCGGATACGAATGGTGGCTCATGGCTCAAGCCAGGGCGCGCAACCCCAATATCAAGTTGTACGGCCTGGCCTGGGGTGCGCCCGGCTGGATCGGCAACGGAAATTTCTGGAGTCAGGACAATGTTGATTTTAGGGTCCGCTGGGTTCAGCATGCCCTGTCTGATTACGGACTCACCATCGATTATATGGGCGGATGGAACGAAGTCGGGTCCGGCAATCGAGGGTACAGCAAATCCGCAACGGCAACTTGGTTTATCAATTTAAAAACAGCCTTGGTCGCGAAAGGATTAGCAACCAAGCTCGTTGCCTTCGACGATAACAGTTGGGACAATCTTCCGGATATCCTAGGGAATGCCACTCTCCTGAACTCCGTGGACGTCATCGGGGAACATTATCCCAGCAATGGCTCAAGCCCGGCTTCGGCGCAACAATCGGGAAAAATCCTCTGGGCCAGCGAATGGGGAAGCCTCAACTACAATAGCGGCGCGGGTGAAGCCGCCCAGCAAATCAACTCGGCTTATATCAACGGGAGAATGACCTCCTACCAATTTTGGCCGCTCATTTGCTCGGTGTATTCCGGCATGCCCTATGACGGTAATGGTTTGATGCTGGCGCAAACGCCTTGGTCGGGCCATTATGAAGTCGGGAAACTAGTATGGGTTTTCGCCCACACCACTCAATTCACCCAACTGGGTTGGCAATACCTCGACAACGCCTGCGGATTCCTGGGCGGCAGCAGTAATAACGGCAGCTACGTAACCTTGAAGTCACCTTCCGGAGGCGATTACAGCATCATCGTGGAAACGGTTTCCGCCGGGGGGGATCAATCGTTTACCTTCACGCCTTCGGCCGATTTAAAGACCGGTGCCGTGCATGTTTGGCGCACCGATTTGGGTTCTGGAAATTCAGCGGATTATTTTTCCAAGCAAACAGATTTGCCGCTGACGAATGGCACTTATACCTTGGCCTTGAATAAGAACTGCCTCTACACCTTCAGCACCACCACGGGCCAAACCAAGGGAACAACGACCCCGCCCGCCTCCAAATCCATGACCATTCCGTATTACGACAATTTCGAGGAGTCCACCCCGAACGAGGAAGCGCCTTTGTTTTCCGACATGAACGGCGCGTTCATACTCGATAGTTGTTCCGGTGGCCGAGCGGGCATTTGTGTGGCCCAAACCGTTCCCGCCCAGCCCATACTGTGGAATAATCCGCCGGGGAACTTCTCCGGCGTCATCTCCATCGCCGGCGATCGGGGTTGGACCGATTACCAGGTGCAATGCGATGTGTTGCTGCAGCAAGCGGGGGCCGCTCAAATCTTGGGCCGCATGTCCGATCTGGGTTCGCAGACCACGGTGCCGGGATATTTCCTCGAGATCTCGAGCACGGGAAGTTGGCGATTGTTCAACCGCCAGTCCAACAAGAACGAGTCAAGCCTGGCTTCCGGCAACAAAACATTCTCAGTGGGATCGTGGCACACTTTAAAAATGGTGTTCCAGGGGAAAAACATCCAAGGATGGATCGATGGTACCCAGGTGGCGACGGCGAGCGACGGATCGTATTCCAAAGGCAATGCCGGCGTAGGCACGAATGGGTGGAACTTAGCCCAATTCGACAACTTCAGCATCACGCCTCCGGGAAGCGTGGTGGGATTGGCGGCGCCGGCCCCTCGTAACCGCGCGGTTACGGGTCGGTTCTTGGATTTTCCCGTATGGACCACCCCGGCAATCGGCCCAGGGGGAAACCGGGTCGACGCACTGGGCAAGCCTTACCGGGAGGTTCTGAAAAATTAGGATTTTCATAAAAGGTGGAGTTTATGCGGAGGTTCAACGACATGGAGTCGCGGCCGAATCCGCCCTGGTTGTTGCAAGAAGAGATTCGACCATCGCATAAACGACGAATTCGGCGTAATCGGTTGGGCGTGATAGTAAAGGAGCCATGTGGAGCAAGCAATGGCTGGTGGATTTACCAGCCCGTGGCTTCCATGGCGTTACGAATATCCTCTCTGCGGGCGAGAAACCGTTTGACCTCACCGGAGGCCTCCGCCACCAGGATTTTCTTTCCAGACACCGACAGCGAGAAGGCAATCCAGTACAGCTCATCCTGATTGCCCATGGGCGCGGCAAACTGAATCAACGCGCCTTTGGCGCCGTGCATGGTAAAGTCTGAGTCGGAAACGACGCGATAGCCTGCTTGGCTCATACGCGTTTTCATGGCCTCACGCCAAAACCCCAAATCCGCTTTCGGCTCGTTGGGCTCTTCCCTAACGCTATACAATACCCCATCGGCGCTTACCGCCCGGACGTCGCCTTTGAAGACGATACCGCGTGGGTAGGTCGCAAAATCATTGGGCACCGCAGGATGATTCGCGCAGCCGGCGACAAGGATCGCGAGCGTCGGCGCCAGGCGACAGAAAAAGACATTCCAATTATTTCGAATCATAGCGAAAACGCTCCCGCATGTTCGGCAGTCCCAAACGATTCAACCAAGGGAATCGGGAAATGCCGGTGGCCAACGGAGCGCCGCGCTCCTGGAAGCGGAAATCCACCGTCGCCTGGGCGTACGCCATTCGATCCTGCAGCTTTTCGACCTGACCGGTGGTTTGTTCAATCTCCTCTTGAAGATTCACGATTTCACTTTGGATGGTAAACACGGTGGAATCGCCGCTTTCCTTGAGCATGGCAAAATAATCGTTGAGCGTGGCTTTGCGCGCTTTCAAGCGATGCAATAGTTCTTCCCTTTCTCCGGCCAAAGAAAGGGTCGACAGATTACGATCTAGGAGCACGCCAAGTTTAGGCAGGCTTGCAAAAAACTCATCCGCCTTCTGGGTGGGAATGCGAAGTTGCAATTCCGTTTTGCTCCGCGATGTGAACCATCCGCCCAGGGATTCCGCGCACGCTACGACTCGTCCGGCCGCTTTTTCCGGTTCCTCAACTTGGAGAACCGCGGAAAAAGTTACGGCGAGCCCGCCGGGACGGCTCGAAACTGGATTGGGAATTTCGATTTCCACTGCCGGTGCTTGCGTGTTGCCCGGGAGATACTGCCCCTTAGGTTTGGGACCGGCAAAAGTGATTTGAGCCATAGCCAGTAGACTCAGAATCAGGGTTGCAGCGAAAAGGAATTTCCTCATTTGGACTTCCTTTCCACCGCCGCGAGAATGCCCGGAAGCAACTTGTTCTGTTGGTCCGGATTCGGAAAATAAAATTCGGCGAGCTCAAGGTTGTCGCCGGTGGCCCGCACTCCCACCCAATAAAAATAGGGCGTGGGTCCATACGATTGGAACTTGCAAAACCGGTATGCGCCAACCGCGCTGGTATCGGCCGACTTGAATCCATCCCGAAGCCGGAAGCGAATCGCCTCGGCCCAAAACCGGCTATCGCCGATGGGCCCCACACCCAATTCCGTGCCCCAAAACTCAGAACCTTGCGCGCTGGTGGCGCGCCAGGGCTTGCGGAACGTGCCGGTTTTAACCATGCCGTCCGGAACGTCGAATTGCGATTTGGATCGTCCCGAAAATCGACTTTCGTTGAAGGGGTTCAGTTTTCCAATCCAAAGGAAATCCGCCAAGTCGGCATGATCCAGGCCGTCGCCCACCGGCGTGTGGGTTTGCATCCTTATTTGTATGGACGCGAACTTCGCTTTCTGCGTCAATTCCGCCCGACCGGACTCCAACACTTCCTTCTCTTCCCGCAGCCGTTTTAACTCCTTCAACAGGCGCAATTTTTGGTTTTCCGTTTTGGCCTTTTGCACCAGCCCTTCCAAGCGTTCCAAGGTCGCGGTGACCACCTTCAACCGCATTTCCAAATCCTGCATGGCCTCGCCGACATCCTCCGCATTCTGGCTGTAACTGACTACTTCCGCGAGACGCATGAGCCTCTGAAACAAGGAGTCGAATTGATCGGCAGGGACACGCAGCGCCACGAAGAGGCCGGCGCGTTGTTCCAGGTATCCACCCGCAGATTCCACTACCGCCACGGCGGAATCCAAAACTTTTTCCGGTTCGGTGGAACGCAAATCGGCCTGGCCGGAATAATGCACCATGCGTTTTCCGCTGGGCTTAATCGCCGGGGCGCGAGGTTCGTATTGGGCCGGTGGGGCCTGGGCGTATCCTTGGCTAAAGGAACCGGACTTAGACTTTGCCATGGAAGGCGATGATCGGGAAGCCGACAAGCCGGAAACCCCGCGCGGGGATAAACTTTCCGGTTCTTGATTGGACATGAGATAGACTTCTGAACTTGCGGGCGAATCCATAATTTGGAGACCATCCACCTCAGCGCGGCGTGAGGGACTATTTGACGAGCAGCCTACGAGTGCGATAATCGTGGCCAGGGATAACAGCACCGTGAAAGCGACACTTAAACCAGGAGACCGAATTCGATGCAAGGAGTCGTAACCGGGAAGCCAAAAGTAGCTGGGCATGAGAAAAAATATAACCGGTTTTCGGTTTGAGCAATGCACCTTGAGCCAATTGCATAACTTCGGTACCACCAACGATGACAAAATCCGGGGAGGTGATGATCGAGTCGTCATCATGGAGTGACAGTTAGGACAATCCAAGAAAAAACCCGCTTCGCAGGAAGCGGGTTTAAAGATTTTGATTTATCGAGGCCGAGAGTTTACCCCCGGCGGAGATTTCCGCCGTTATTGCCGAGACGATTCAACTCGATTCAGGCGCCCATTTTCTTGTCGACCCATTCCACCAATGACTTCACGGCATTGATGGAAACGTCGAACATTTTCTTCTCGGTTTCATCCAACTGCACTTCCAGGACCTTCTCCACGCCGCCCGCGCCCATGATGACGGGCACGCCCGCGTACAACCCCTTGACGCCGTATTCACCGTTCAGCATGGCCGCGCAGGTCAACACGTTCTTCTTGTCCTTCAGGTAGGCTTCCGCCATGTGGATGGCGGACATAGCCGGGCTGTAGAAGGCCGAACCGGTTTTCAAAAGCGCGACCACTTCCCCGCCGGCATTGGCCGTACGCTTGGTGATGGCATCCAGTTTTTCGCGGGACAACAGTTGGGTGGCCGGGATTCCGCCGACGGTGCAATAGCGGACCAATGGCACCATGGTGTCGCCGTGGCCGCCCATGACCAACGCGGTCACGTCCTCGTTGGAAACGTTCAACTCCATGGCCACGAGCGCCGCGAAACGGGCGCTATCCAAAACCCCGGCCATACCCGCCACGCGATGGGCCGGGAAACCGGTCACGCGCTGCATGGCATAGACCATGGCGTCCAGAGGATTCGTTACGACGATCACGAAGGCATTGGGCGCATTCTTCTTGATGGCCTCGCCCACGGTCTTGACGATGCCGAAATTCACGTCCAACAAATCGTCGCGGCTCATGCCCGGTTTGCGCGGAAGGCCCGCCGTCACGATAACCACGTCGGATCCGGCGATGGCTTCGTAGGAATTGGACCCGGTGAGTACGCTCGAGGTGGGAATCAGGGAGCGCCCATGCATGATGTCCAGGCTTTTACCCTGCGGCACGCCCTCCGCGATGTCCACCGTGATCACGTCGCCCAATTGCTTCTGCGCCGCCAAAAGGGCCATCGTCCCGCCGATTTGCCCCGCTCCGACCAATGCTATTTTCGACCTTGCCATGCTTGCCTTCCTTGCTTTCCTGACTTTGCTTGCTATCCTATCCCGACCATTACTTATCCGCTACCGTATCTTCAATGTTACCCTGGCCGCCGTCGGTTCCAGGGCTCGTCAACCACGAGGGCCGCAGGCCGCGGATGTCCGCGAAGGGTTCGGCCTACTTGCCGGCCCGTTTCATGGCCTCGACCATCTTCTGCCCGATTTCCGCGGCCGTAACCGCAATCGTCACGCCCGCGTCGCGCAGAGCGGTGATCTTGGCCTCGGCCGTTCCCGACGCGCCGTCGATGATGGCCCCGGCATGGCCCATGCGCTTGCCCTTGGGGGCGGAAGCCCCGGCGATAAAGCCCACCACCGGTTTCTTGACGTTCTGCTTGATGTAAGCTGCGGCGATTTCCTCGTCGCTGCCGCCAATTTCACCAATCAAGATGATGCCTTCCGTCTCCGGATCCTCATTCAACATTTTCACCACGTCCACATGGGACAACCCATGAATGGGATCGCCGCCGATGCCGACGGCCGTGGTCTGGCCTAAGCCGGACATGGTGGTTTGATGCACCGCTTCATATGTCAAGGTTCCCGAACGCGACACGATGCCGATCCGTCCCTTTTGATGGATAGGACCCGGCGCGATGCCGACCTTGCACACGCCCGCCGTCACGAGGCCAGGGCAATTCGGTCCGATCAGGATGCAAGACTTGCCTTTCAGGTAATTGTGCACCTTGAGCATGTCCATAACGGGAATGCCTTCCGTGATGGCCACGATCAGGTGGATGCCCGCGTCCGCCGCTTCCAGAATGGCGTCCGCCGCATAGGGAGCCGGAACGAAAATCATGGTGGCGTTGGCGCCGGTGTCTTGCACCGCTTCCGAGACGGAATTGAAAACCGGGAATCCGTCCACGGTCGTGCCGCCCTTCTTGGGGGTGACTCCGCCGACGACGTGAGTGCCGTAATCGCGGCATTTTTGCGAATGGAACAAGCCGGCCTTGCCCGTGATACCCTGGGTGATGAGACGCGTGTCCTTGCCGATGAGAATAGCCATTTTAGTTCGCTCCTTTGCCGCTCTTGGAGCCGAGGGCCTTCACGTTGTGCGCCGCCTTCTTGGCCGCGTCGTCCAGATTATCAGCGCTGACCAAATCCAGCCCGCTTTGATCGATGAGGGCCTTGCCCTCTTTCACGTTGGTACCTTCCAAACGGACCACCAACGGAACTTTGAGGCCCGTGGTCTTGACGGCGTTGATGATCCCGCGCGCGATGCGATCGCAAGGCATGATGCCGCCGAAAATATTCACCAGGATGCCTTCGACATTCGGGTCGCTCAAAATCAGTTTGAAGGCTTCCGTCACTTTCTCTTTGCTGGCGCCACCGCCGACATCGAGGAAATTGGCTGGT